>JAFLCL010000227.1 GCA_017303575.1 Deltaproteobacteria bacterium | reverse complement strand
GGGGGAGGAGGGGCACGAAGAGCCCGGCGGGGGGACGGGCGACGCTCCCGACCCCGAGGGCGAGGAGCCGCTCGGGGCGCTCGCGCTCGCGCCCGCGGTGGAGCCCGTGGAGCCCGAGCACGCCATCGCCCTCGCCGCCGCGCGCGACCTCGCCTACGACAACGACGAGCCGATCGCGGTGCGTCGCTACGTGTACCGCGTGCGCCTCGCGATCCCGAGCGCGCTCGGGGATGGCTCCGATCTCGCGACGCCCGGAGCCGAGCTCTACATCGACACCTCGGTCGAGCGCGCGCGCGCGCGCTTCGTCGGGCAAGCGTGGCCCGTCGATGCAGGCACCGAGGTGCGCTTGCGTGGCGACAGCCCGGGCGCGTACGTGTTCGATGGGCACGGCGGTCGGCCGCTCCTCCCCGGCGAGCTCGGCGAGTGGTTCGAGGGCGGTGAGCGACGTCCGGGACCCGCGCTGTCGGTGCGGCGAGATCCGGCCACGCCCGCGGGCGAGCGCGGCGGTCTCGTCTGCGCGTTCCTCGCGGAGTGGGCGGGCGACGATCGCGAAGGCGTGATCAGACGCTGCGACGATCGTGCGCCGGTGAGCTTTCGCGTCGGTCTCTGGCGCGCCGAGCGCACCGCCGATCTCGCGATCGAGGTGCCCCGTCGATCGCTGCGCGCCGACGAGGTCGAGCCTCCCGCACCGATCACTGCCTCGAGCAGCCGAGCGTTCTTCGAGCCGCAGTCGCTCGCGCGCATCGCGCCCGCGTCGGTGCGCGGCGAAGAGATCGAGCCCACCGATCCTGCCGCGCCGGGTGAGGGGCTCGAGCTCGTCAACGAGAGCGCGACGCGCGTGATCGTGACGGCGCAGGGCGTGCCCGTGGGCTGGATCGCGCCACACGCGAGCGGCTTCTTCGTGGGCCTCCGCCCCGGTCCGCTGTGGATCGGCGCGCTCCGCCCCATGGGCTCGATCGCGCTCCGACCGCGCTTGGTCTCGATCCCCGCGCGCACCGTGCTCCGCGCGCCTCGTGTTCGTCCCTCCCAGTGACGCACCCAGTGGCGGGTCCCAGTGACGGGTCGGAGTGACGCATCTCGCGACACTCGCGTTGCGTCGCCTCGGGGAGAACCCTCGAACGACGTTCTCGCGTGATTCGTGGGGATCGGGGCTCGTAACGCGAGGTCGCCCTCTGTTAGCATCGACGTGCGTTCGCTCCGGAGGTGCTCGATGAATGCAGTACGGCGCTCTTGGTCTACACGCGGTGTCGCGTCGCTCGTCGCGGCGATCGCGGCGCTCGCCTTCGTCCCCGCGTGCGGTGACACGAACCCACCGACGGGCTCGTGCACGTCGTCGGCGGACTGCACCGGTGGTCGCGTCTGTCGCGACAACACCTGCGTCGTGCCTGCGGGCACCGATGGCGGGCCCGATGCGCCGCTGCCTCCAGGCACCGACACCGGCACCACCACGCCGGACGCGTACTTCGAGCTGCCGACGGACGCGGGCATGATCGAGATGCCCGACACGGCGATGGGCTGGTCGGCCACCGACGACAGCGACGGCGACACGATCGGTGACTTCGACGAGGGCCGCGCGACGCTCGTCGACACCGACGGCGACGGCACCGCCGACTACCTCGACACCGACTCCGACGGCGACGGCGTGGACGACGCGCTCGAAGCGGGCGACGCGATGATCTCGACGCCGCCCGTCGACACCGACGCCGACGGCACGCTCGACTTCCGCGATCTGGACGCCGACGGCAACGGCGTGCCCGACGCTGTCGAGGGTGGCGCGGACCTCGACGGCGATGGTCGTCCGAATTCGCGCGATCGCGACAACGACGGCGATGGCCTGCTCGACACCGTGGAGATCGGCTTCGATCCGAGCGCGCCGCGCGACACCGATCGCGATGGCACGGCCGACTACAACACGCGCGACTCCGACGGCGACACGATCAGCGACACCGAAGAAGAGCTCGTCGACACCGACGGCGACGGCATCGCCGACGGCGCGGATCTCGACTCCGACAACGACACGATCCTCGACGCGATCGAGGCGGGCGACGCGAGCCTCGACACGCCCGCGGTCGACACCGACGGCGACACGTTCCCCGACTTCCGCGACACCGACTCCGACGGCGACGGCCTCTCGGACGAGGCCGAGCGCGGCTACGGCACGAGCCCGACGACGCCCGACACCGATGGCGACGGAGTCTCGGATCTGATCGAGATCGGCGCGGGTACGAGCCCGACGGACGGCTCGGTCAGCCCGCGCACCCGCGGCGACTTCGTCTTCCTCGTCCCCTTCATGCAGCCGCCCGATCCGCTGCGCGACACGCTGCAGTTCTCGACGAACCTCCAGCGCGCCGACGTCTACTTCATGATGGACAACACCGGCTCGATGGGCGGCACGATCGCCAACCTTCAAGCAGGCCTCACGGGCACGGTCATCCCAGCGATCACCACCGGCATCCCCGAGGCGTGGTTCGGCGTGGGCGGCTTCGACGACTTCCCGCTCGGCGGCTTCGGCAACGCGGGCTGCGGCAGCGACACGGCCGGCATCACGCACGACATGGCCTTCTTCCAGTACCAGACGATGACTGCGTCGGCGACGGAGGCGCAGACGGCCGTGAACCGCTACCGCACCAACTGCGGCGCAGACGGTCCCGAGTCCGGCGTGGCCGCGCTCTACGCGCTCGCCACCCGCGACACGCTCGGCGGGTACGCACGCTTCCCTGGCGCAGCAGCCCCCGCCTGTGCCGCCGGGTTCCGCGGCGCCGCGTGCTTCCGCCCCGACGCGGTGCCGATCATCATCGTCATGACCGACGTCGATCAGCACAACCGCCCCGGGTGCAGCTGCAACTACAGCACCGCGGTGCCGCTCGTCGCGGGAAGCCGCGGACCGAGCTGGGCCGCGACGATCACTGCGCTGCGCGGCCTCAACGCCCGCGTCGTCGGCGTGAACACGTCGGGGGGTCGTCCGTTCCTCGAGCAGCTCGTGAACGAGACGACCATCGCCTCGGGCGCGCCGGGCGCAGCAGCGACGTACGTGCTGGATGCCTTCGGTGGCAGCGGCCTCTCGGCCACCGTCGTCGACCTCGTGCGCCGCGCGGCCGCCGTGCCGCTCGATGTCTCCGCGCAGGCCGTCGATCTCGCCGACGCCGGTGAGACCGTGGACGCCGTCACGGCCTTCGTCGATCACCTCGAGCCCAACGCCGCTGGCGCGCCGGGCCTCACCTGCACCGGCGGCTTCGGCACGAGCGACTACGCCGGCATCGACGGCGACTCGTTCGCCGACACGTTCCTCGACGTGACGCCGGGCGTTCCCGTGTGCTTCGACATCATCCCACGCATGAACGACTCGGTCCCCGCGACGCTCGTGCCGCAGGTCTTCCGCGCACAGATCAACGTGATCGGCGATGGCTTCACGCCGCTCGACGACCGCGTCGTGTACTTCCTCGTTCCGCCGCGCATCCCCGATCCCAACGAGTGAGCTCCCGAGAGTGAGCTCCCGAGCTCGTCCAGCGAACGCCTCGCGCCGCGTCCTTCGAACGACCGGCGGCGAGGCGCTCGCCTTTCTGGCGGTGCTCGCGTCGATCGCGCGCGCGAACGACGACGTGATCGTGGTGGGCGAGGCTCCCTCGTGGCTCGCGACGGTGTGCGGCCTCACCCGCGTGCGCCTCCGCGCGAGCACGCGCGACGGCGCCTTCGACGCCATCGGTGAGCACACGCGCGCACTCGTGATCGCGAGCGACGACGAGGAGCTGATCGAGGCGCTCGTCGAGCTCGGTCCCCACGTCATCGCGATCGCGCCGCACGCCGCGGAGCGCACGTTCACGCTCCGCCGCGACGCCGAGGGCGTGACCCTCACGCTGCCCGACGACACGCACGCCGAGGCGATCGAACGAACGCTCTCCACGCTCGCGCCGTCCCCACGTACGCTCGCACCGTGAGCAGCGAAGACGGCATCGACGCGCTCGAGGACGCGTTCCAGCGCACGCCGCGCTGCGCCGTGCACCCCGAGCGCGAGGCGAGACGATCGCCGTGCGAGCGCTGCGGCAATTACGCCTGCGAGCCGTGCTTCGAGCGCCCCGACGAGACGCTCTGCGCGGCGTGTCGCGAGCGCGTGGGCGAAGGTGTCGCCTGGGAGCGCGAGGATCTCGGCGGCCCCTCGACGCGGCTCTGGGAGACCGTGAAGCAGATGCTCCCCGCGCCCTACGCGACGTACGAGCGGCTGGGCGAAGGCGAGGGCCTCCCGAGCGCCATCTACTTCGCGTTCCTCGTGAACGTCGCGAGCTACGGCGCGCCGTTCGTGCTCTGCGCGCCGTGCATCCTCCTCGCGCTCGGCACGATCAACACGGACAACCCCGACACGCCCCGCACGGCCGTCGTGCTCGCGACGTGCGTGGTCACGTTCGCGATCCCCCTCGTGATCGCGGCCTTCGGCCTCGTCGGCTCGCTCTTCCAGTCGCTCGTCTATCACCTCGCGGCGGTCGTCGCGGGCGGCACGGCGAGCTTCGTGTCGAGCCTGCGCGCGTGCCTCTACCTGCAGGTGACGGCGCCGATCGCCGCCGTCGTGTGGCTGCTCGGTCGCATCCCGCTCTTCGGGATCGTGCTCACGCTGCTCTGGTACACGGCCTCGCTCGTGTGGCAGACGTTCGCCCTCGCAGGACACGCCAAGGGCATGCACCGCATCGACTCGCAGCGCGCGTGGCTCGTCGCCGCCGTGCCCGCGATCGTGCTCGTGGCCGTGTTCATCGGCATGTTCGTGCTCTTCTTCGGCCTGATCTTCGCGCTGCTCGCGGGGGACCCGAGCTTCCTCGAAGACGTCGACTGAAGGGCTCGCGCATCCGAGTTGCTTTTGCGACTGCGCTGCCGGCGGCCTACCATCGGGCGATGGCGACTCCGAAGGCCGACCTCAAGTCCAGGCTGCGCGACGCCGGCCTGCGCGCGACGGCGTCCCGCCTCGCCGTGCTCGACTGCATGATCGCGGCGCAGGGTCCGCTCACGCACGCCGACGTGTGCGAGCGCCTCGACGACGCGGGCTTCGATCGCGCGACGGTCTACCGCAACCTCGCCGACCTCACGGACGTGGGCCTCTTGCGCCGCTCCGACCTCGGCGATCACCTCTGGCGCTTCGAGCTCAAGACCGAGGGCGCCCACGAGGACCACGGCCCGGGAGAGGTGCACCCGCACTTCGTGTGCACCGAGTGCGGGGCCGTCGCGTGTCTGCCCGATGGCGCGGTGACGATCGCGGCGGTCAAGGGGGCTCCACGTGCGTTCCGCGCCGGCAAGGTCGACATCCAGGTCCGCGGCGCTTGCAACGAGTGCGTCTGACCCCGTCTGACGGTGTTGCAACGGCCGAGCGCGCGTGCGACGTTCCGCGGCCGCCATTTTCGGACCAAGCGCGGGTGAGGTGAGACAGACGATGGCCAAGCCGCAGAAGAGCACCGACAAGAAGGGTTCTGCTTCGAAGTCTGCCGTGAAGGAAGCGCCCAAGAAGCCGGCCGTCGCCGCCAAGCCCGCCCCTCGGTCGGAGCCGCCGAAGAAGGCGGTCGCCGCCCCGGCGAAGCCGGCCACCGCAGAGGCGGTGCGCCCCTCGCCCAAGGAGTCCGCCAAGGACGCGGCGCGCTCGCTCGCGAAGCCGAACCCCGAGGCGGGCCAGGTCCGTGCGCATCCGGACGCCAAGCTCGCCAAGAGCGAGATCAGCTCGCTCTTCCAGAAGCTGATCGAAGAGAAGAACCGCGTGCTCGGTAACTTCGAGCGGCACGTGGACGACGCGCTCTCGGACGAGGACATCCTCGCCGACGAGATCGACATCGCGCAGCGCTCGACGGATCAGGCGTGGCTGTTCCGCATGGCGGACAAGGACCGCAAGCTCCTCATCGAGATCGACGGCGCGCTCGAGAAGATGCGCAACGGCGAGTACGGCCTCTGCGAAGGCACCGACGAGCCGATCGGCTTCAAGCGCCTCGAGCTCCGTCCGTGGACCCGCTACTCGGTCGCGTACAAGGAGATGCTCGAGCGCGAGAAGGCCCAGCAGGCTCGCTGAGCTCGGCACCGTCGCACGAAGGAACGAGGAGCTCGATCGGGCTCCTCGTTTTCGTTTCGGCCCTGCGATGCTCAGGCGTCGTGCAAGCCCGCCACCGGCTCGAGCGCCAGCTCGCGCGGCGGAAGTGCGTGCCCGCGTCGCAGCTGGAGCGCGAGCCACCCCGGGAGGGCGAGGGCAACTGGCCACGCGATCCACGGTTGCGCCACGGACGCACCGATCATCCACGAGGCGCCAACGAGCGAACCCATGAGCTGCCGGGAGAGCGGCACCTCGTCGAACCGCGCGATGGTGGGGAGAGGAATCGGCGGGCCCACGCCGTCGAGTCCGTAGCGGCACGCATGCGCCAGCTCTCGCGCCGCGGTGGGAAAGGCTGCTGAGATGGCAAAACGGGTCGCGCCTCTTGCGTCGAGGAAGCTGTACCAACCGTTGGCCAGACGTACCGCGATGATGTCCGTCCAAGGGACGACGCTCCCTCGCTCGCCGTCGACCCGGACTCCGTCTCGCTCGATCGCGTGGATGGGCGCCGTCCGCGGCCGCGCGCGACGCAAGGCCACTGTGAAGACGGCGGAAGCGAGGATCATCGAGACACCCAGCGGCCACGGCACCTCTTCGAGCCAGCCGGCCTGGCGCGCGAACAGGAACGACATGGTCGCGAGGGACGTGAAGAGCATCGTCGGCACGAGTCGCCAGCCGTCCACCGGTGGCTCTCGAGGTCTCCATGGTCCGAGCGTGATCTCGCTCGTGCGCTTCCCCGCGTCGGTCACGTCGAGCAGGGTGCACGAGCCCAGCGCATGGCGTCGAGTAGCGATCGCCGAGCACGCGTGGCACCATCGAGCCTTCGCATGGCCCAAAGCAGTACGCAGCGCAGCACCGACCCCGCTTCGCGCAAGAACACTCCCTGGTGGGCCCTCACGATGGCAGGCGCGCTGTCGGTCGCGGTGCTCGCGTTCGCGATGCGCTCGGGATCGAGCGGCGCTCAGTCTCACGCGGAGATCACGCCCGAGCCGGGTCAGCCTTCCACGGGCGTGATCGGGGCCACCGGCGTGATCGGTGCGGATGACGAAGGCGAAGCCCGCCCCGCGCGTGCGGCCGGCGCGCCGCTGACGCTCGAGGCTGCGAGCGAGACCGTCTCGATCGAGATGTACAGCGCGGCGTGGTGCTCGGCGTGCTCGCGCGCCAAGGCGTGGATGCGCGAGCAGAACATCAGCTACCACGAGATCGACGTCGATCAGCGCACCGGCGCGATGGGCCAGCTCGCTGTGCTCAACCCGCGTCGCACGCTGCCGACCTTCGACGTGCAGGGCGAGGTCCTCGTCGGCTTCCAGCCCGACCGCCTCGCGACGGCGATCCGCGGCGCCGCTCAATAGTCCGAGGGGTCGTGCGACCCCTCCCCACTGCGTGGATCCCCCCACCCGCTCCACTCCGTGCTGCGCGCCGGGCCAGAGCCCCGCTTGCACGACCGAAGGAACCGCGTGCAAGACGTCCCGATGCTCGATCTCGTGCCGCAGAACGCGCCGCTGCTTCCGGCGATCCGCGAGGCCTTCGAGCGCGTTATGACGAAGAACGCGTTCGTCCTCGGCACCGAAGTGGACGCGTTCGAGCGAGAGATCGCGTCGCTGCTCCGCGTGAAGCACGCGATCGGCTGCTCGAGCGGCACCGATGCACAGCTGCTCGCGATGATGGCGCTCGGCCTCGGCCCCGGTGACGAGGTAATCACCACCCCGTTCACGTTCTTCGCGACCGCGGGCTGCATCGCGCGCCTCGGGGCGACGCCCGTGTTCGTCGACATCGATCCGCACACGTGGAACCTCGACGTCGATCGCATCGCCGCCGCGCGCACGCCGCGCACCAAGGCGATCGCGCCCGTGCACCTCTACGGTCAGCCCTGCGACATGCCGCGCATGCTCGAGGTCGCGCGCGCGCTCGAGCTCCCGATCCTCGAGGATGCCGCGCAGTCGGTGCTCGCGGACACCTCGGTCGGCATGACGGGCGCGATCGGCCGCGCGGGCTGGCTCTCGTTCTATCCCACCAAGAACCTCAGCGCGTTCGGCGACGCCGGCCTCGCGACCACGAACGACGACGCGCTGGCCGATCAGATGCGCATGCTCCGCAACCACGGCTCGCGCGTGCGCTACCACCACGAGGCGATCGGGGGGAACTTCCGCCTCGATGGCCTGCAGGCCGCGGTGCTTCGCGTGAAGCTCCCGCACCTCCAGGGCTGGACCGAGAAGCGTCGTGCGAACGCAGCGCGCTACGACCGCCTGTTCGCGCAGGCGGGCCTCGATCCGCAGCGCTTCGGCACGCCGGTGCGTCGCGAAGCGGGCCACTGCTACCACCAGTACGTGATCCGCACGGGCGCGCGCGACGCGCTGCGCGCGTACCTCACCGAGCAGCGCATCGGCACCGAGATCTACTACCCCGTGCCCCTCCATCTCCAGCCGTGCTTCGCGCACTTGGGACAGCGCGAGGGGAGCTTGCCCAACGCAGAGCGCGCTTCGCACGAGGTGCTCGCGCTGCCGATCTATCCGGAGCTCAGCGAGGCGCAGATCGATCGCGTCGTCGACGCGGTCGTGGCGTTCCATCGACGATGAAGCGCATCGCGATCCTCGTCCTGGCGATCACCGCGCTCCCGAGCGCGAGCCTCGCGCGCGCAGATTGTCGCGGCGGCAGCTGTCGTGATCCGCAGTCGGCCGAGGTGCTCGCTCCCTCGATCGAGCTCTCGCCCGGCGCGCGCGAGGTCGTCGTCTACCTCGACGCGTGGGCCGGCTACCGCGCGCTCGCGCTGCGCTACGGCCGCGAGCACCCCGAGATGATCGCGCGTGTCTCGCTGCTCGCGACGCTCGCGACCGAGATCGACGCCGTGCGCGCCACGGGCGCGAGGATCGTGAGCGCCGAGGTCGTCGGCTGGCTTCGCGCCTCGATCACCGAGGTCGAGGCGCGTCTCGCCGAGCTCGGCACCCGCTGCGGTCCGCAGCACCTCGATCTGCGTGGGGCCGAGGCACGACGCGACGCGCTGCGCGAAGCGCTCGGCCGCTGGAACGCAGGCGACGCGTTCGTCCCCGTCGTGCGCTGAGCGCGGATGACGCTCGATGCGACGTTGCTCGCGATCGCGTGGGGCGCGTCGCTCGTCGCGCTGCGTGTGCCGGGTGTGCCGTTCGGATCGGGCTTCGTCCTCGCGAGCGTGCTCGCTGCCGTCGTCCTCGTCCGCACGATCAAGCGCCCGGCGCTTCGAGACGCGCTCGCGCGATCGCAGTGGCCTCGCGCGGCTGTGCTGGTGCTGGTCGCGCATGCGCTTCCGGCCGCGCTCGGCGCCGCACCGATCACGAGCTGGATGGCAATCGCACGCCTGAGCCTCGTGCTGGTGTTCGCATCGCTCATGCACGTGCACGCAGGATCGCCCGCGAGAGAAGGCGTTTCGCGCGCGGCCACGGTCTTCCTCTGCGCCTCGATCGTGGCATTCGTGCTCGGCCTCGTGGTGCCTTCGGTGCACGCGCTCGTCGTCGTCGAAGGCGCGCATCAGCACGTCGGACGCCTGGATCGATTCGCCGCGCTGACAGGACTGCCTGCGACGACCGGCCTCTGGGCGCTCCTCGCGATGGGCGCCGCCCGCGCGCACGGCGACGCGCGCGTACGCACGGCGAGCACCGTGGCCGGGCTCTTCGTCGCGACCGTCAGCCTCTCGGTCGCGACGCTCGCCGTGCCGGTGGTGGTCGCGGGCGGGCTGGTCTCACACGCACGCGCGCGGCTCGCGGTGATGCTCGTCGCGGCGGCCGTCGCGATCGCGGCGCTCTGGATGCATCCGCTCGCGCTCCGCGTGGGCGAGCACACGATCGCGAGCTCGTCCCTCCACGAAGGGTGGCACCACGAAGCCCTCGGTGCCCGACATCACCCCGTGCACGAGACAGCGCTCGGCCCGGTCACGATCACGTGGCACGCGACGGCGTATGCCCTGCTGGCGGAGCGCGCGATCGACTGCTTCTTCGAGCATCCGGTCCTCGGCGTCGGGCCCGCACGCTTCGCGGAGCGCTGCCCGGTCACGACGATGAACACCTACGGCGAGTGGAGCGCGGCGCGGCGCGCGCATCATCAGCTCGGCGCCTGGATCGCGGAGCTCGGCCTCGTGGGCGTGGCCCTTCTGGGGCTCGCCTCGTGGCTGGTGCGTCCACGCCGCGCGAGCCTGGACGCGCTCGATGGCTGGCAGTGTGGCGTGCTGGGTGCGCTCGCGATCGGCCTCTTCACCGGTGAGCTCCTCGAGACGATCCCCGTGCTCGGTTGGCTCGCGCTCCTCAGCGCGGACGGCGCGATCACTCCACCGGAGGCGCCGAGATCCGACCGAGCGGCACCCGCGTCACCATCTGTCGCCAGATCGGACGCCACGTGACCCACGCGTGCCCGCCCGGCTCCGACACCACGTGATCGGCGGGCATGAGATCGGCGAGCAGCCGATCCGCGGCACCGAGGCGATCGTCGACGCCCCAGCCGATGTAGAGCGGCGGACGCGCATCCGGATCGGTGTGGTAGCCGCGCAGCCACGACCAGATCTTCTGCGTGTAGTTGCGGTCGCTCCAGGGCTCACTGGCCAGACCTTCGGGCGGCGACCACGCACGTGCCCCACCCGCAGCCTCGATCTCGCGGAGCACGCTCTCCTCGCCGACGAAGGGCGCGATGAGCACGATGCCGTCGATCTCTTCGGGGTACCGCGACGCGGTGAGCAGCGTGCCGAGCCCGCCCATCGAGATGCCCACGAGCCAGATCTCGTCGTAGCCACGCGCGGCCGCAGGCTGGAGCACGTCCTCGTAGATCATGTCCGCCACGCCGACCTGGCCGTAGTAGCGGAAGTGCAGATCCACGCCGACCATGTCGCACGGCGCACCGCTGCGGATGAGCTCCTGCGGAAAGTCGTTGTCGAGGTACGTGTCCGGGGTGTCGAGGAAGCCCGGCAGGAACACGACGAGGCAGCGCGGGCTCTCGAGGCGTGGGTTGCGGAACGCGAGCGCGGGGATCGGCCGCGAGGGCGAGCGCGTGAAGTAGCAGCTGCTCAGCGAGGCTCCGAGGGCGAGACCACAGAGGAGCGAGCAAACGATCGAGGCGAAGGGGCGTCGGCGCACGGGCGCATTCTGGGGCGCGAGGCGCGCTTTGGGAACCGAGCTCGTGCGACTGCGTGGTCGTCGCGCGCCGATCGAGACACGCTCGCGCGATGGCCGTCCTCGATCGCGCATCGGCGCGGCGCTTCGCCGAGCGCTGGATCGACTCGTGGAACCGCGGTGATCTCGAGGAGATCCTCGCGTACGACCGCGACGACTTCGAGATGCGCGCCTGCGACGGAGCCGACGACTGACGGCGCCGAGTCGTGTTACCAACGGCCTCGTGATCGCGGCGGATCTCAGTCGGCTCCTCACCGAGGCCCTCTACCTCGTGCTGCTCGTGTCGGGACCGCCGCTGCTCGTCTCGCTGGTGGTCGGCCTCGTCGTGGGCCTGCTCCAGGCGATGACGCAGGTGCAGGAGCAGACGCTCACGTTCGTGCCGAAGCTCGTCGCGGTGGGCGTGGTGATCACGGTGCTCGGCGGCTGGATGGGCGCCGAGGTGGTGCGCTTCACGTCGCAGCTCTGGACCTCGATCCCCGTCCTCGTGCACTGACCGGTGGGTGATGGAGAGGCTCTACGCGCTGCTCGCGCTCGATGCCTCGCCCTCGCGCGCGCTCGCGGTGGGCGCCCTTCTCGCGATCCGCCTCGCGCCGCTGACGATCGTGGCGCCGATGTTCGCCGTGCGCGGTGTACCGGCGATCGTGCGCACGGCGATCCTGCTCGCGCTGACGCTCGGCCTCCTGCCCGTCGCGCTCTCGGTCGCGCCCGCGCTGCCCGACGACGCGCTCGCGATCGTGATGCTCGGCCTGCGTGAGCTCGCGATCGGCGCGATCTTCGCGTTGATCGTGTCGGTGCCTTTCTTCGCGGTCGATCACGGAGGCCGCGTGGTCGATCAGCTGCGCGGCGGAGGACAGGCCGAGATCACGCTGCCCTCGGGCGAGCGCACGAGCCTGCTCGGCGGTGCGCTCGGCCTCTTCGCCGTGGCGTTGTTCGCGGCCTCGGGTGGTCACCGCGTGCTCACGCTCGCGCTCGCCGCCGGCCTGCGCGAGAGCCCGCCCGGTCTGGTGTCGTCGGCGACGGACTGGCCGAGCACGCTCGGCGAGACTGCGCGCTTGTTGATGCTCGTGCTCCCGCTCGGCCTCTCCATCGCCGCGCCTGCGATCGTCGCGCTCGTGGCCGCCGACGTGGGCCTCGCGGTGATCGCGCGCACGGCCCCGCAGCTGCCCGTCTACTTCGCGGGCATGCCGCTCCGCGCGTGGCTCGGCATCGCCGCGATCCTCCTCGCGATGGCCTGGATCGTCCCCGAGCTGATGCGCGCATTCCAAGCCTTCCTCACCGCAACGTGAGCGCGCGCCCACACCCGATCACGGAGGAGATACCCATGGATTCCAAGAAGAAGCCGAACGAGAAGGCCGATGAGGGCAAGAAGACCAAAGACGGGAAGAAAGGCAAAGACGGCAAGAAGGACGAGAAGGCCAAGAAGAAGGACGAGAAAGCCAAGAAGAAGGACGCAAAGGCCAAGAAGAAGGATGAGAAGGACGAGAAGGCCAAGAAGAAGGACGCAAAGGCCAAGAAGAAGGACGAGAAGGCCAAGAAGAAGGGCAAGAAGGCCAAAGACAACGAGAAGGCCAAGAAGGACGAGAAGACCAACAAGGTCCGAGACGGCGAAAAGGCCAAGAAGAAGGGCAAGAAGGGCAAGAAGGCCAAAGACGACGAGAAGGCCGAGAAGGTGAAGAGCGATCTTCCTGCGATCCCGCTGACGCTCCTCGACCAGACACCGCTGGGTCTCCGCAGCGCGAGCGCCATCGCGCACGTCGGCGGAGGTCATGCGTTGGTCGTGGACGACGACGAAGGCATCTATGTCGCCTCTGCCGACGGCCAGGCGCGACTCGTCCTCGGTCGTGACGAATTCGAGGCCCTCGGCGATCTCGAGAGCATCTGCACGAGCGACGACGGCAAGACTGCCTACGTCGTCACCGAGGAGTCGGGGGAAGTGCTCGCGATGAAGGTCGCTCGGCGCGGCGCGAGCGTCACGCTGTCGGACTTGAGGTCACTCGGTACGCTCGAACGACCGGGAAACACGGAGAACAAGGGCTGGGAAGGTGCGAGCCATCTCGTGACTCCGTCGGGGCCGTGCCTCGTGGTCGCGCACGAGCGCGAGCCGAAGGTGATCGCCGTCCACTCGCTGCCGTCGCTGGCGCTGCTCAGCAGCATCGACCTCGACGACGGCCCTCTCGGTGCGCTCGTCGACGACGTCTCCGACATCGCCGTGTGTCCGACGACGGACCACCTCTTCGTGCTGTCCGACGAGTCCCACTGCATCGTCGAGACGCGCCTCGACGTCGAGGCCTCGCGCCTCGAGATCCTCGGCGTCTTTCGGCTCGACCTCGACGCGAAGGACAAGCCCGAGGGCATCGCGTTCGAGTCCCCCACGACGCTCGTCATCGTCACCGACAACCCGAGCCGCCGCCTCCGCTTCAGGCTCGCTCGCGGATCGATCAGCTGAAGAAGCCCCAGTCGAAGTAGAGCCCGAAGGCGTGCACGACGTAGTCGCCATCGAGCTGATAGCCGTGCCACTCCAGACCGACCTGTGTGGACCCGATCTGCCCTCCCGCGCGCAGCCGGCCCGCGCCGAGGGACCCGCCGGACGTGTGTCCGAAGGGAAGCACGACAGCCGGCGTCCACGCACCAGCGAGCACGAAGCCGTTCACGTCGCCGATGCGCACCGAGCCCCCGAGATCGAGGCCAAGGTACAAACGCGCGCCGCGCGCGAGGCCTTGTCCCACGTAGTGCAAGCCGAGCGTGGCGCCGAGCCAGAGATCGATCGCGATCGCGCCGATGCGCAGCGTGTACGGCGAGCCGCGAACGCCCAAGGACGGCGAAAAGCCCGCAACATCCGTCCCTTGTCCGCCGAAGTTGACCAAGAGGTCCACGAACACACCGAGGCGGTGATCGCGGTCGCGCACCTGCTCCTCGGGAGTGCGCGGACGGGGGGGCGGCGTGCTGACGGGCGTCGCGCGCTCGCCATCGGACGCCTGCGCGGCCGGCGTCGCCGGCGTCGACGG
>JAFLCL010000226.1 GCA_017303575.1 Deltaproteobacteria bacterium | reverse complement strand
CGGCATCGAGCGCGCCTGCGGCGTCCGCGACCACGCCGCCGGCTCCGGTCGTCACGACGCCGCGCCCCACCACGGGCGAGGCGACCGCGAGCTACGAGCTCGGTCGCGGGTTCACGATTCGCGCGGGTGACGTCTTCTCGACGAACCTCCAGTCGCGCGTGCAGATCCGCAGCACGTTCGCGGTGAGCGGGGACGACGCCGATCCGACGACGGTCACACCAGGCCCCACGAACGAGACGCAGATCCGCACGCTGCGCCTCTGGCTCCGCGGCAACGTGCTCGAGCCCAACATCCGCTATGGGATCCAGCTCGCGCTCGGCGGCAACGACTTCGAGGCGGGCAGCGCGAGCCCCATCTTCGACGCCTACGTGGAGCTCACGCACCTCCGCGACATGAACGTGCGGATCGGGCAGTTCTTCGTTCCGTTCGATCGTGCGCGCACCATCCGGGAGTTCGCGCTGCAGAGCGTCGATCGCGCACAGCTCATCCGCGAGCTCACGCTCGACCGTGACGTCGGCGTGGTGATCCAGTCGCAGGATCTGTTCGGCGAGGGCGGCCGCTTCGGCTACCACGTCGGCCTCTTCGCCGGCGATGGTCGCAACCGCTTCGGCGCGCACCCGCTCGGCTTCCTCTACATGGCCCGCGTGTTCGTGCGGCCTTTCGGCACGTTCGACGACGATCAGGAAGGCGACCTCACGCGTCAGCCTCAGACGCGGCTGATGATCGGCGGCGGCATCGCCTACAACCAAGCGACCGATCGACCGAACAGCACGACAGGCACGCCGTACACGTTCGGTACGTTCGACTACCTGCACGCCGCGGGCGACCTCGTCCTCAAGTACGGCGGCTTCTACCTGCTCGGCGAGGTCGTCTACCGACAGACGACGAGCGCGCGATCGATCACACGCACCAACCCGACGACGATGATGGACGAGACGGTGTGGTCTCGCGACGGCTGGGGCTTCCTCGCGCAGACGTCCTACAACTTCGGCCCCGTCTTCGATCTCGCGCAGCTCGAGCTGTGGGGCCGCTACGAGCAGCTCGAGGCGATCGGCGCCACCGATCCGCGCTTGATCACGACCGTGCAGACACGAGGCCGCGGCGTGGGCGCAGGCCTGAACCTCTACTTCAACGGTCACGCGCTCAAGGTGCAGCTCGATTGGGCCCACTGGTTCGGCAGCACCTTCGGCCCCGGCGAGCACCTGATCCGCCTCCAGCTCGACGCAAGCTTTTGATCAGTCGCTGAGGGATCAGGGCTCGTCGTCCCGTGCGCGCGTGAAGTGATCGACGGACTCGAAGCCGGCCGCCACGACGTCGGGACGCTCCCACGGCGGCGCGGGCTCGCTGGCCTCTCGAGAGGAGGGCAGCTCCCTCATCATTCCCATGACGACCGCCTCCGAGCGCGGCGCACGCACCGTCACCGGCACCGTCGCGGGGTGCGTGTGATGGGCGACGGCTTGGCTCGCGACGTACGCGGTGCCTGCCGCCACGAGCGCCGTGGCCACGCCGAGCGCGAGGCCGAGGGCGGGACGCGAGACGGGCAGAGGAGGGCATGCGTCCTTGGTCACCAGCGTGCCGTCGGCGCGTCGCCGCATGCGCACACACGGGGGCGCGCCCTGCGCCTCGAGCAGCGCGTCGATCTCGGTCTGCGTCATCTCCGCGAGGTCGAAGACGTCCCGATCACAGGCGCTGCAGCGACGCACGCGCGCGCCACCGACCATCGCGTTCCAGTCTTCCGTGCAAGGCGCCTCGACGGAGAAGACGCGCGCGAGCAGCGGCAGCCGAGACCGCGGCCGCGGCAGCTCCAGGCTGCGGATCTCGCGCGTCAGCATGGCCTCCATCGCGCCGAGGTCCTCGTCATCGCCCCGCGCGCCGAGCTCCCGCACGTCCGCGAGGCGACGCGCGAGGTGATCGCGTCGCGTCTCGAGATCCTCGGCCGACCTTCGATACGCGCTCATGCGAGAGACCGACAGCGCGTCAGCCGTGGTGTTCCCGCGCGTCTCGTCCTCACGCACCTGCACGCGAGGGCCGACGTCCTTGACACTCCCGAGCGTGGGCGCTACCAAGCGCGCCCTCACGAGCACTCGCTCGGTGGCACATAGCTCAGCGGTAGAGCACTACCTTGACACGGTAGGGGTCCCCGGTTCGATCCCGGGTGTGCCAAATCCAAAACGCCCTCTTCGGAGGGCGTTTCGCGTTGTGGGTGTTCCTGTTACCCTGCGAGCCGTCTTCACGGAGGCCCGCATGCAGTCGCCCTTCGCTTCGATCCGTACGGTCGTCACGCTCTCGCTCGCGGCCTTGGTGCTGCTCGGTGCGGGGTGTGATGCAGGCAATGGCGGAGGAGGTCGTCGGCGTCCGCGCGACAGCGGCATGACGATCGACGCGGGCACGCCAGACCCGGAGTGCGGCGAGGGAATCGGCGAGTGCCCGGGAGGCACCGTGTGCGCGGCCGTGATGGGCGTGCCGCGCTGCGTGTTCCCGCCCGAGATGATGACGCCGCCGACCGATCTGCCGCCCGGCGATGGCACCGACTGCAGCCCGTGCGCTGCGCCAGGCGAGTGTCGCGATGGCGTGTGCGTGCAGCCTTCGCCCTCGGGCGCGGTCTGCGAATTCGATCACGAGTGTGGTGATGGCTTCGTGTGCATCGCTGGCCGCTGCACGCCCGATCCGCGCATCCCGGTGCCTTGCACGACGCCGACCGAGTGCGCTGCGCCGCTCGTGTGCGTCGATGGCCTCTGCCGCTGCGTGAGCACGACGGACTGCCCGATCGGCCTCGAGTGCAGCGACATGGGCATCTGCGAGCCCGGCCCCGGCGGTGATGCGTGCGTCGGCGACGACGAGTGCCCCTCGGACATGGTCTGCGAGGCGGGTCGCTGCCGCGGGCGCACCGTCTGCGACATCGAGAACCCCGATCTCACGGGCACCTGGGACATGCACTCGACGCTGCGCGTGCGCGAGGCGCTGCCCGAGTGGCTGAGCGACTTCCTCGACGCGGTCGAGGCGCCGTTCCGCTACCTCGGCGGCGAGACCACGTGCACCGCCGTCGACTTCGGCCTTCCCCCGATCATCATGTCGGCCCTCTGCGACATCGTGGATCCGTACGTGATGGACTACCTGCCACCGTGGGCGCCGCCCGTGTTCCGCGCGATCGCGGATCTCAACACGGTCCTCGCGACGTGGGAGATCGACGAGACGATGGAGCTCACGCCGGGCGCCGTCACCGACTCGTACCGCGGCACCCACCGCTGGAACCACGTGCGCTTCATGTACCGCTCGATGCCCATCGAGGCGGATGTCGACGACATCTTCGACTGGCGCTTCGAGCCGGGCGAGTTCAACGCGGCGGCGACCTGCGGCCAGTTCAACATCGAGCGCCACGACGTGGGCATCTCGATCGGCGCGCTGATCATGTGGATCGTCGACACCGTCGTGTACGAGGTGTCGGACGGTCGCTGGGTGGGCGTGGAGGACGCGCTGGCGAGCATCGCCGACGGCTTCTGCATGGGCCTCGCGGAGGCCGCGGAAGACTCGATCGACTACCCCGGCATCGGCGGCACCGTGATGAGCGTGTGCACGAGCGCGACGACGTCGTTCATCCGCGAGGCGATCAACGAGCTGCTCGAGGCGCGCCTCGGCTTCGGCTTCATGACGCTCCGAGGCACCTCACCGATCGCAGGTCCCAACTCGCTGCGCCCCGGCGTGTGGGACGGACGACTTCTCGGCAGCGAGTTCTCCGGCGACTTCCAAGCCAGCCGTTGAAGTCCCTCCGCGCTCGACTGGGCGCCATGCGGCGGGGTTGCGCAGCAACCCCTGGAGCAGGAGTGAGGAGGAGTCTGCGACGAGCGACCGACGGGGAGCTCGAGGGGCCAGAGGTCCCTCGATCCGGGAACAGCCAATGAGCGACGAGTACGAAAAGAAGTACATGGGCGCGGATGACGCGCTCTTCTTCGAGCGTCAGGTCGCGCGTCATCTGCTCGCGTTGCCAGCGCTGGGAATGGGCGCGGCGATCGCAGGCGCCGTCACGGCCGCCGTGGGCGGCGCCGACGTCGGCACCGCGCTGATGGCGGGTGCCCTCGGTGTCGGCGGAGTCGGCCTCTACATGGGCACCCTCGCGGTCTTCTTCGGGGTCGCTCGCACCGTCGTGACGAAGGACGAGCTGCGCGTCGAGATCGGCATGCTCGGCCCGCGCATCCCGGTCTCGCAGATCACCAAGGCCGAGGTGACGGCGTTCACGCGTCGACGTCGCTGGGGCGAGAGAGCGTATGTGCCGCCCGCCTCGACGGAGATGGTGCGCGTCACCTACCTCGAAAAGGGCAAGGAGCGCTCGGTGCTAATCGGCACGCAGCGCGCGACGGCGTTGGCGGACGCGATCGAGCGCGCGAAGGGCGGAGCGTCGTCGATGGCGCGCGTGCGTGTGGAGGCGCCGAGCGAAGCGCCGGTCGATCCCGATCTCGCGGCCGCCGAGGCCGAGGTCGAGGCCGAGCTGGCCCGCGCGAACACGAAGTCCGAGGCGCGCTCACTCGAGGAGTGAGTGGAGCGCCGGATCGATCTGCGTGGGATCGGTGACCGGCGCCGCGCACGAGTCGAGGCTGCACGCGAACATCGACGGCTCACCGGGATACGGATAGCGGCCCTCGCCGGGCGCCACGCGCTCGAGCTGGATGCGCACGTCGGCCGCGTGCAGCGCTGCCTCGAAGAGGGCGTTCGTGCGCGGATCCTCGAGCGGGCCGATCACGTGCGCCACCGCCCTCGGCTGCGTGACGAGGTGTGCGCCGAGAAGGAAATCGCCGAGGATGCGGCCTTGCGCACGGATCGCGCTCGGCGTGGCCGCCGCTGCGAGGTAGGCGCGTGCGCGGTCCTCGTAGCCGCGATCGTTCGCGAGATCCGATACGGCCGCGAGGCTCTGCGCGAGGCGGCCGTTCTCCTCCAAGGAGACTCGCCCTTCGAGCGCGGCGATGGTGGAGCCGTCGCTCGTGGTCGCGCGTGCCACCGAACGACAGCCGTGCTCGATCATGCAGAACGCGCGCTCGATCGCATCGGCGAGATCACGGGCCTGGTGGGCACGCGACGCATCGCCGTGCGCGTGTTGGAGCGCGAGCAACGCGCGGAGCATCGCGACCTGATCGGCGAGGTGGAGCTGATCGCTCGGCTGGTTCGCGACGTGGGCGTAGAGACCGGTGATCGGATCGCGGTGCGACACGATCGAAGAGCCGACCGCGCGCTCCGCCATCGCGAGCAGCGCGTCGCGTCGCGGATCGCTCGCGGGCAGCGTGATGGCGAAGCGCGCGAGGCCTGCGGCAACGAGGCCGTTTGTCGAGGCGTAGACGTTCGGATCGACGCGCGGTATCCCCTGTGCGCGGCGGCCTGTGTCGTCCGCCGCGAAGTACGTCGCGCCCGGTACGAGCGGCTGACCTTCGACGCGCAGATCGGCGTCCATGCTCGCGCGGATCCCGCCGTCCGGCGCGACGAGGAAGCCCTCGATGAAGCGCGCGACGTCGAGGCCCGGCCTGCGCCACGCGTCGTCGCCCGTGCGCCGGTGCATCTCACCGAACGCTTCGAGCGCGCCCGCTTGGATCACCGCGATGCGCTCGTAGTGCGGGTGCGCCCAGTCTCCTTGCTCGGAGTACTGGTACATGCCTCCCCACACGGGATCGATCAGCTCCGCGTAGCGCGCGAGCGATCGCTCCGCGCGGCTCGGCCAGGGCCCCGTGCGCAGCAGGCTCTCGAGCACGGGCGCCGTGAAGGGATACTTCTGGCCCGCGCCCCATCCGTCCTGCGCGTCGTCGTACATCGCGTCGATCTGATCGTGCGCGAGGCCGACGGCTTCCTCGAGATCACCGAAGCTCGAGGGGCCGCTCTGCGCCGCACGCGTCGCGAAGATGTCGGTGGGCTCGGGGTGAGCCAGCGCGCGATCGAGGATCTCCGCGAACGCGCGGGCATCGCGGTAGCCGCGCACGGCGACGATCTCCTCACCCTCGGGCGTGAGCAGGATGGTCGCGGGCCAGCCCCACATGCCGTAGCGATCGGCGAGATCGGGGCGCGCGTCCGCCTCCGCGCGCACGGTGACGAAGCGTTCGTCGAGGCGCGAGGTGATCGACGGATCGCGGAACGTCGTGTCGTTCATGACGTGGCACCAGTGGCACCAGTCCGCTTGGATCGAGAGCAGCACGAGCCTGCCCTGCGCGCGCGCGTCCTCGAACGCCCGCGCGTCGGCCTCGCGCCAGGCGATGGGCGCGGCCTCGACACGAGGCGTCGTCGCGCTCGGTGTGCTCGCGCCGCTACAGCCCGGCACGAGCCCGCCGCCGAGGAGCACGACGATCGCGAGGGTTCGTCTCGCGACGCCGCTCACGTTCGCTCGGGTCGTGTCGTCGTCTCGCGAGCGGGCTCGCCCTGGCTCGTCGTCGACGTGCTCTTCGCGAGGACCGCGACGAGCACTTCCTGATCGTGCTTCTCGAGCGCGATGAGCTCTGCCACCCGACAGAGGCGCGCTTCGGCCTCCTCGGCGCGTGTGAGCGCTTCGTGCGCGACCGAGGCGCGGCCGCGCTCGACGAGCCAGCCCACGACACCCGTGGCCACGCCCACTGCGGCGACGCCGCCCATGAGCTCGAGCAGCCCTTCGAGGCTCTCGGCGCTCTCGCTCCCGAAGAACGCGCGGCCGAGGACCGCGAGGCTCACGCCCGCAGTGACGACGCCGAGCGTGATGACGAGCCCGATCATCGCGCCCCGCACGATGCCCGGGCGCATCGCGTCGATCGCGAGCTCGCGGAAGAAGTCCGCCTGTCGATCGAGGCGAATGGCGAGATCGCCGAGCGGATCGGAGGCGCCGATCCCCGGCATGTCGGTGCGCTCTCGCCGCGCCTCCCACTCCTGATCTTCGGCCTCGATGCGCTCGCCCGCGCGATCCATCTGGGCCTTGGCGCTGGCGAGGCCCTTCTTCATCCCGCTGCCGACCGCGGTGGCGGTCGATGCGCCGACCTGACCCACGACGCTCACGGTCGCGGCGCCCACCTCTTTGGCACGATCGACGACCTCACGCGTGCGATTCGAAGCAGCCATGGGCCCAGAGGATAGGCGATCGGGGGCGAGGCGTGGTCGGGTGTCAGCGCCGCTGGCTCACTGGCGGTTACAGGCCGCGTTGATGCGCGCGACGATCTGCGACTCGCGGGTCTCGAAGTCGGAATAGCGCGCGACGTGCGCATCGAGCGCGGCGGGGTCGCCCGCAGCGACGAGGCCCGGCATCGCGCGCATGCCCGCGCCGCCCTCGCGGTAGAGCGTGACGAGCTCGTCGCGCGGGGCGATGAGCGCAGGCTGCGTCAGCGCCACACCCGCGAGGGCGTTGGCGCCGTCGTCGTACGCGACGGCGACGGCGTTGTACTCCGCGTCGAAGAGCGACTGCTCGCTGCCGGCAGGAGTCTCCGGGACGGCGTTCACCCCGCCGCTCGCTCGGTTCACGGTGTCGATGAGCGGCTGGCACTCGAGCTCGGTGTTCATGCCCTGCTGGAAGCCTTCGGCCATCGCGCCGAAGCAGCAGCCCCACAGCGGGCTCGCGAGCGCGATCAGGGAGGCGACGGTGGCGGTGCGAGCGAGCGAGGTCGGCATGGGGCGCGACTGTCGCATGGCTCCTCCGGTCCGGCGAGGGGCGGCGGAACGAGCGACCCTATTGCTCGTTGTGGCTCGCGCCGCGGAGGTCGTGTCGCACGAAGACGATGCGCCCGCGTCCCGGGCCCGCGTAGTTGGCGTCCTCGATCACCTCGAAGCCGAGCGCGCGGTGGAAGTCCACCGAGCCCTCGTTGCCCACGTTGGTGATCGCCTTGGCGCGCGTCGCGCCGCGACGCTCCGCCTGCTGGAGGAAGGCCTCGTAGAGCAGCTTGCCCACGCCGCGCCGACGGTGGTCGGGGTGGATGCCGACGAGATGGATGTACGCGGTGCGCTCGGCGGGGCCTGCGGGATCGGCCGCTGCGCCCGCGCCCGTGGGCTCGGCGAGGAAGCCGAGCAGGAAGCCGATCACGGCGCCTCCGTCGTCCGCGACCATGCCGAGCTGACCGAGCTCGTAGAAGAGGACCGGGTGCGCCAGATCGCGCGACGGACCACCCCACCATCGATCCAAGACGGACACGATGTGATCCCAGTCGGCCTTGGTGATCCCGCGGATCTCCATCCGCCGCGTATAGCATCGATCCACGCGTCCGAGACCATGCCTCGCGAGCCTTCTGGCTTCGCCCGGCAACCTGCTAGCATCGCCGTCCTATGAGCTATTCGGGCGCTGCGACGGCCAAGGCCGCACGCGAGAACCTCGGTCGGTCGCTGGCTGCGCTGCAGGAAGATCCGAACATCCCGCAGGACGTGCTCGCGGTGGCGCAGAACCTCGCGCAGGCCGTGGGCAGGCTCTTCGAGGCCGAGCGCGCGACCGACGAGCTCACGGGGAAGAACGCAGTGAAGGGCGCGCTCTCGCTGATCGGCCAGACCCTCGCGCTGCTCCAGGACGTGCGCGGTCAGCACCGCGGTGTGCAGCAGGCGACCGAGACGCTCGCTGGCTCGATGTCGGCGCTCTATCCGCTGACGACCGTCCCTTCGATGCGGCCGATGGCGAGCCCCGTGGTGGCGCCTCAGGCCGGCAATGCCGCGTTGGTCGGAGCACCCGCGCCCGTCGCGCCGGTGATGGCTGGAGGCTTCGGTCAGCCGCAGCCCTCGGGCCAGGCCACGCAGGCGCTCCATCCGCAGCAGGCCTACGGACAGCAGACGCAGGCCTATGCGCCGCCGCAGCCTGCCTATCCGCAGCAAGGGCAGGGCGTGCCGCTCGGCTTCCAGCAGACCGCCCCCTCGCAGGTCGCCTACCAGCCCAGCCCGCCCACCTATCAGCAGCCGCAGCAGGGCTTCTCGCAGCCTTCGCCGTCCTCGTTCCAGCAGCCGCAGCAGCCCGCGCAGTTCTCGCAGCCCTCGCCTTCGGGCTACGCGCAGCCAGCGTTCCAGCAGCCGCAGCAGGCTCCTCAACAGCCTGCGTTCCAGCAGCCTGCGGCGGCCAAGCCTGCGTTCCAGCAGCCTGCGTCTCAGCAGCCGCAGCAGGGTCAGCCGGTGGCCGCGGGCTACCGTGGCAACACCAACCGCGACAAGATCGAGGTCAACATCGGCGCGACGACGGAGTCGAACTTCTTCGTCGGCTTCTCGACCGAGATCGCCGAGGGCGGCGTGTTCGCCGCCACGTACAACATCCAGCCCCGCGGCACGCCGATGCTCGTGCACATCACGCTGCCCGGCGGCTTCGACAAGATCGTGAACGGCGTCGTGAAGTTCGTGCGCGACCCCATGGACATGAGCGCGGACGACACCGTGCCCGGCATGGGCATCCAGTTCGAGGGGCTCGATCCGGAAGGTCGTGAGCTCATCCTGCGCTTCATCCGCAAGCGCGCCCCGATGTTCTACGACGAGTGAGCCACGCCGTGAGCGCGGGGCACGGAACGGAGGAGCGCGCACGTCAGCGAGAACTCCGCAACGCGGGCGTGGTCGCTGCGCGCGACGCACGCCTCAAGCTCGCGCGTGCGATCGAGATCCTCGACGCCGATGCTCGCGACGCCGCCTCGGTGCAGCTCGCAGGAGAGCTCTCGAGCGCCGTGGGCGCGCTGTTCGGCTGCGAGATCGGTGACGCGACCGGCGTGCTCGACAAGCTGCGCAGCGCGAGCGCGGTGCTCTCCGGCGTGCTGGCGCGCCTGCACGGTCCCGCGATCGGGTCGCGCGTCGACGAAGCGGGCGAGCTGGTCGCCGCGAGCCTCGCGGTCCTCTATCCCGTGCGTGCGGGCCTCGAGCGTGACCTCGTCGAGCAACGAGCCGTGACGACGAAGGGACCGAGCGCGGCTCCCCGCACCTTCACCGTCCGCGGCTCGAGCGTGCGTCCACGGGAGGCGCCGACGCTCGGTGAGACCTTGCCGCCGGAGGAGCAGGCCGAGCTCGAGGCCGTGCGCGTCCTTCAGTCGCAGGCGAGCCCGACGCTCGTCGATCTCGCGCCGCCGGTGCACGTGGTCGAGGCCTCGAGCGCGCCGCCGGCACCCGTCCACGTCGACGACGCGGGCATGCCGCGCGATCCATCGAGCGCCACGGGGCGCCCGATCTCCGTTCGTCCGTTGCCGCTCGTCGATCGCAGGCCGCCCGTCGAGGTGCAGACGCTGCTGACGATGTCGTCGGAGGCGTCGCCGCCGGCCGAGCCGCTGTCGCGACCGAGCCTCGAGGCCCAGGCGCTCTTCCCCGATGCGGGCGACGACGCGCTTCCTCCGCTCTTGCTCATGGACAAGCGCGGCGGTCGTCCGCGTCGTCGTGCGCTCGAGCTCGTGCCCGACGGCCAGGGCGAGCTCATCGACGCCGCGAGCGGTGAGCACGCGAGCGGCTCGGGCGCCGAGCGACGCGTGCAGGAGCGCGTCGAGCTCGAGGTCGACATCGGCCTGCACAGCGCGACGCAGTTCTACGCGGGCCTCTCGAACGACATCTCCGAGGGCGGCATCTTCGTGTCGACGGTGAAGCCCATGCCCGTCGGCAGCGAGCTCTCGATCTCGTTCGTCTTGCCCGGTGGGCACACGGTGACGACGCGTGGGCGTGTCGCGTGGCTGTCGACGCCGCGCGGTGACGAAGGTCGACCCGGCATGGGCGTGCGCTTCGAGCGGCTCGAGGATCAGCACCGTCACGCCATCGAGAAGTTCCTCCGCTACCGACCCGCGATGCTCCACGAGGTCTGAGCGCGCGCGGCACGAGGATGCACGTGCGCCCTCAACGCAGCCGGCCTAGAGTCGCGCCGTGTTGTTTCTCCGCAAGGCCGCGCTGCGTCCCGTCCCGCGCTGGGCGGTGATCGACGAGGACGTCATCACGGCGGTCGAGTCGCAGCTCGAGGACGACGGCGATGCCCTGCAGCGCACGCTCGACACGGCCTACCGCGAGATGGACCGCAAGCAGCCGCCGCTGGCGCAGTGGCTCGCGGAGAAGGTCTCCGATCGCAGCGACGACCTCGCGCAGTCGCTCGGGTACTTCCTCGTCGTGACCGTCTATCTCGCGTTCCGCGAGGCGTTCCCCACGCGCCTCGCGACCGTCGACGAGACGCACCTCGCGCTCGCGCTCGAGACGTTCGACGCCGACGAGGCGCTGCGCCGCGACGATCCCGCCGAGGTGATGGAGACCGACGACGTCGTGGCGATGACCCAGCCCGCGCTCGTGCACTTCGTCCAGCACCACCTGGAGGAGGCGATCGAGCAAGCGGGCGAGAGCCCCGATCTCGAGGCCTTCGATCACATCTACCGCACGGTGCTGGTCGAGGTCGTCGCGCTCTCGCACGCCGTCTCGCCGCCCGAGGGCATGGTCACGAGCGGTCGCGCGCTGGCTTGATCGTGGACGTCGTGATCGCGGTCGCCTGACGCGACGGGTGCGCCCTCCGCCGGTCTCCCCGTCGCGCACGGGCGTTGGTATCGTCGCGCCCGCGGAGGACGACCATGGCGCAAGACGACGAACCCAAGACGACACGACGTGAGCTGCTCGGTGCTGTCGTCGTCGTCGCGACCGGCGTGGGCCTCGGCTGTGATGCGCCGCTCGTCGGCGAGGACACCGGCGTGGCGCGCGACGCACCGGGCACCGACGGTGCAGGCACCGACGGCGGTGCTCACGACGCGGGTGCGGGCACCGATGCCGCCACCGTCGATGCGTCGAGCGCACCCGACGCCGCGACGCCGCCCGAGCCTCCGCCCGAGAGCGTCGCGGAGGCATCGCTCGCGACGTTCCCGCTCGGCGTGGCGTGCGGCGATGCCGTCGACGACACGGCGGTGTTCTGGACGCGCTACGCGGGCACGCGCGAGCTCGAGCTCGTGGTGTGGGAGATGGCAGGCGAGGTGTATGCGCGCACCGTGGTGGCGATGGTCGTCGTCGCGAGCGAAGGCGGCTTCGTGCACGCGGACGTGATGGGCCTCGCGCCCGGCGCACGTCACCGCTACGTCTTCTTCGAGCGCGAGGCGGGCGTGCGCTCGCTGCGCAGCCCCATCGGTCGGATGCGTGCGCCTCTCGCCGCGGATGCGATGGAGCCGCTCGTCCTGGCCGCATGCTCGTGCACGTCGAACTCGCGCGCAGCCGACACGCTGGCGCGCGCTGGCCAGCGCGACGATCTCGACGTCTTCCTCTACCTCGGCGACACCGCCTACAACGACGGCGCCGAGT
Source organism: Deltaproteobacteria bacterium (assembly GCA_017303575.1). Classification (GTDB taxonomy): domain Bacteria; phylum Myxococcota_A; class Polyangia; order Polyangiales; family Sandaracinaceae; genus JAFLCL01. The sequence goes on along the minus strand of JAFLCL010000226.1, from coordinate 2,008 downwards.
CGCTCGGCGAGTACCGCGAGAGCTGGCAAGAGAGCCTCTCGCGCGCGGGCTACCGCGCGATCCGCGCGGCGAGCAGCGCGCTCGCGACCTGGGACGATCACGAGTTCGACAACGACTGGAACCCCGAGACCTTCGACCGCGATCAGCGCGCCGCCGCGATCCAGACCTTCTTCGAGCACCAGCCGGTGCGACGCGACCCGGCCGCGCCCGAGCGTGTGTGGAAGAGCGTGCGGTGGGGCCGCACCGCCGAGATCTTCGTGCTGGACTGCCGCGCGGAGCGTCGTCCTTCCACGCGATCGACCGCGAGCGCCGAGTACGTCTCGCGCGCGCAGATGGACTGGCTCAAAGACGCACTCAGCGCGAGCGACGCTGTCTTCAAGATCATCATGAACTCCGTGCCGATCGCCGACTTTCCCGGCGCGTTCGACTTCGCGCAGAACGATCGGTGGGAGGGATATGCGGCGCAGCGCACCGAGATCCTGCGTCACATCGACGACGGCGCGATCACCGGCGTGCTCTGGGTCGCGGGGGACTTCCACCTCGCGAGCGCGCAGCGCGTCTCGACCTCGGGCCCCGGCGCGACGCAGGTGGAGATCCTCGCGGGCCCTGGCGCGCAGAGCGCGAACCTCCTCGCGCGCTTCCTCGGCGGAGATCAGTTCGACTTCGCGACGGGCGACAACAACTACACCCTCATCGAGCTCGACCCTGCCACGGGCGTGGCGCGGATCTGGTGGATCGACGGCGACGGCTCGACGCTCGAGACGCTCGAGTACGCGCTCGCATGACCGACGCCAAGCCCTCGCCCGTCGCGCCGATCACGTTCTCGCTCGGCCCCTTCGCGGAACGCTTCGAGGTCGAGGCCGTGCTGGGCAAGGGCGGCTACGGCACCGTGGTGCGTGCGCTCGATCGCAAGCAGCGCAAGCGCGTCGCGCTGAAGGTGCCGCATGCGGGCGACACGCGAGGCCTTCTCGCGATCAAGCGCGAGTTCCGCATTCTCGCGGGCGTGAGCCACCCGAACCTCGTCGCGTTCCACGAGCTCTTCGTGGCCGAGAGCGAGTGGTTCTTCTCGATGGAGCTCGTGCGCGGCATGGACTGCGCGCAGTGGATCGAGCGCGCGGGAGCGAGCGCCGTTCCCGAGGTGCTCGCCGGCCTCGCGAGCGGGCTCGCGCACCTCCACGCCTCGGGGATCGTGCACGGTGACCTCAAGCCCTCGAACGCGTGGGTCGACGGGCGCGGCACGCCCGTGCTGCTCGACTTCGGGCTCGCGCGACATCGCACGCACGAGGGCTCGTCCGAGCGCTTGGCGGGCACGCTGCCCTACCTCGCGCCGGAGCTGTTCTCCGGCGGCAAGTCGAACGAGGCCAGCGACCTCTACGCGCTCGGTGTGCTGGCGTACGAGCTCATCACCGGCCGCCTTCCGTTCGAAGGCAGCGGCGCGGAGATCATGGGTCGCAAGGTGCTCGGGCCGGAGGTGCTCGTGGAGGCCGCGCGCGAGGGGGTCCCGCCTCCGCTCGTGGCGCTGGTCGAGGCCCTCCTCGCGCGCGAGCCGAGCGCCAGGCCCAGCGCGGCCGACGTCGTCACACGCTGTGGCGGCGCGCTCACGCGGGTCTCGGCCCCGCAAGAGACGTTGCTCGGGCGCGAGCGCGAGCTCGAGGCCCTGCGGGCGAGCCTCGCACGCGTCGCGACCGAGGCGCCGGAGCTCGTGTTCGTCCAAGGGCCTGCCGGCATCGGCAAGTCCACGCTGCTCGATCACTTCGTGTCCCACGCCACGCGCGAGGGTGCGCTCGTCCTGCGATCGCGCTGCAGCGAGCACGAGGCGGTGCCGTTCCAGGCGCTCGATGGCGTGGTCGACGAGCTCGCGGCGAAGCTCGTCTCGCACGACGAGGCGCGCGAGTCGGTCCGCGATCCACGCGCGTTCGTCGCCGTGGCCGACCTCTTCCCGGTGTTCGCGGACGTGGTCGCCGCGTGTGACGTCACGCCCGAGCGGCGCGCAGTGGCGGTCTCGGCG
>JAFLCL010000225.1 GCA_017303575.1 Deltaproteobacteria bacterium | reverse complement strand
CACCCATCGGAGGCGGACCTCCCATCGGAGGCGGACCTCCCAGCGGCGGCGGACCTGCCATCGGAGGCGGACCTCCCAACGGTCCCGGACCGCCCATCGTGGCCATCGGGCCGCCACCCATCGGAGGCGGACCTCCGAGCTGCGGCGGGCCGCCCATCGGAGGCGGGCCACCCATCGGAGGCGGGCCACCCATCGGAGGGCCACCCATCGGAGGGCCACCCATCGGAGGCGGGCCACCCATCGGAGGGCCCATCGGAGGCGGGCCACCCATCGGAGGCGGACCACCCATCGGCGGGCCACCCATGGGAGAGGGCGCGGCGGCCATCGGAGAGGGGCTCATCGGCGAGGGCGCTCCGCCACCGAGCGCGGCGTTCTCGTCCAGCGTGAGGATGAAGTCACCGATGTAGATCTTGTCGCCCGCCTTCACCACGAGCGGCGACGTGATCTTGCGGCCGTTCACGTAGGTGCCGTTCGTGCTCTTCAGGTCCACCACGATGAAGCGGTTGTCCTTGAGCACGATGCGCGAGTGACGCTTCGAGACGTTGCCCTTGGGCAGGATGATGTCGTTGCCCTGGACGCGGCCGATCGTGACCTCGTTCTTGTCGAAATCGAGCGTGCGCTGCGCTCCGCCCTTCTCGGTGATGACGACCTTGAACATGAGCTCCTCTCGATGACCGCGCGGACACGGCGCGACGAAATCGGGGCCCATTGAACGAGGGATCGGGGCCGAGGGTCAAGAGCGGATCGCGGGGATCGTTCGCTGGAATTGGAGAAGGCCCCTCGCGTCGGCGAGAGGCCTTCGGTCGACGATCGGGCGATGGCTCAGATCCCGCCGCGCGTGGATCCTGCGGGCTCGGAGGTGATGCGGTAGTCGAACGAGCCGTGCGTGGTGGTGCCGTCGTGGAAGCTCACCGTGAAGTCCATGCGGCGCGCGCCGTCCGGGAGCGCCTGCACGGTGATCTCGACGTCGTTGCCGGAGGCGTCGAACGTGTAGTTGCCGTACTCGGGGCCCGAGCAGCCGACGACGTTCACCGTGGGCTCGCCGTCCTCGTACACGCCGCTGGTGAACGTGCGGTGCGTGCCGGGCGCGAACGCGGGGCCCGCGAGGTCGCCCGAGATGTTGATGGAGCTCATCACCCAGTACGAGTCGGTGACCGAGTCGAGGCGGATGTTCGAGTAGGACGGCGTGTAGGTGTTGCCGTAGCCGGACATGTCCTCGGCGCCCGCCGAGAAGCCGCGGATGTCACCCATGTCGCCGTTCTGCTCGCCGTTCGCGATGGTGATGAGCGAGCTCTCGGTGTAGCCGTAGTCGGGCTCGGTCCAGCGGCCGTCGACGTTCGGGGCGTCCGGAGCGCGGAAGCAGCCTGCGCCTGCGAGGACGGCGGCCAGAGCGAGCGTGGAGATCATCGTGCGCAACATGGTGTCCTCCCGAGAAACGTTGGGCCGCCGATTCGCAAGCCACGTGCCTGCGGGGATCGAGCATGAACGAGGCACTTCGCGATCACCAGCCCCCCGATCACGGCCCATTTCGTGGGACGACCTCGTGGAGAGGACGGATCGTGTGTGCACCGCGCCTCACACTCCGGTGTGACTGGTCGTCACTCCACCAGCTCGAGGCCGGGGGGGAGCGACTCGCCGAGGACGCGCTGCGCGGTCTCTGCTTCGAGCCGACGCGGCTCGCGCACCAGCTCGATCCACGCCGGCGGCGCGCCGTGCGCGGCGAGGCGTCGGATCACCTCGGCGCGGAGCGTGTCGTCGACGTCGCGTTGTCGATCGCCGCTGGCCCGCGACAGCTGCATCGCCGCGAGGGCCGCGGGCTCGACGAGCTTCCAGTCGAGCGCGAGCACCGCGCCGAGCCACGCCTCTGCGGTCGTACGCCCCACCACCGTGTGGGCGCTCCCGTAGAAGGGCACGCGCGCGCCGATGCGGCCGATCGCCCACCACGAGGACGCGCCCTCGCCGTGCTTGGTGAGCCGCTCGAGCAGCCAGCCGCCGACGCGCTCTTTGTCGCTCGCGCTCACGCGCTCGAGCGAGGCCGCGAGGCGCACCATGTCGTCGTAGCCCTGCGCGCGCGGGCCCGAGGGACGCGGGCGCGGACGCGTCGTGGGTGGATGGAGGTAGTAGTCGAGCGCGGCGAGGATCTTGGTCTGCTGCGCGGCGTCGAGCCCGCCCGCGACGCGACGCCACAGCGTCCACCACTCGGACCAGTTCTGCGCCTCGGGCGCGAACTGCACCCCTTGATCGAAGAGCTCGAAGAGCTGCTTCACGCGCCAGTCGTCGAGCGGATAGCCGAAGCCCGGACGCAGGCTGTAGCCCACGAGGTTGAACCACACGCGCTCGTGATCGTCGCTGCGACGACGACGCTTCACGCCCGCGAACAGCGCGCCCCACAGCTCGCGCAGGAGCGGCGTGGCCCACTCGGCGCGCGGCCCGAGGATCTTCTCGAGGTCTTGCCGCAGCGTCTTCTGCGGCTTGGCCTCCACGCTCGACTCGCTCTTGCCGAACACGAGCTCGACGCGCGCCTTGGCCTCTTGGTAGCGCGGGTGGAGCTGCGTCACGCGCTGGGCGGGGAGCGACATCGATCCATCGCCCTCGCCGCCCCGCAGCTGGAGCTCGAGGTTCCAGCGTCGTGATCGATCCCCCTCCGCGAGGCAGCTCATCTCGAGCGTGCCGATCTCGGTGAGCATCGCGGCGAGCGTGACGCGCGCCTCGCGCGGCTTCTTGGGATCGGCGTCGCTCGCGCGGGCGTCGTCGAGCACCGCGGCGATCGGAGGCAAGGCGCGGAAGAGATCGCGCTCGAGGCGGAGCGGCGCACCCTCGACGGGCTCGTCCTTCGTCGGATCGTCCGTCAGCTCGACGATCTCGCCCGGCCGCACGTACGCGGCCTGTCCCACCGACGACGCGAGGTGGAAGCGCACCGGCTGCCCGAGGCGCAGCGTGAACGCGCGCTCGCCCAGCACGACCTCTTCGCCCTCTTCGGCGCCGCGCGGGAGCAAGCACACGGCGCGATCGACACCGTCGTCGCTCTTCTTCGATCGATCGCCGAGCAACAAGAAGTAGCTGCGCGCCGAGCCGCCGCCGATCCTCATGCCCACGCCTCGGCGCGCGAGGCCGTAGAACACAGCACCACGCGCGACGGCGAGCTCGGGGTCGTCGTTGTCGAGCACGCGCACGGGCCCGCGATCGCCGCGGAAGCGCGAGAGCACGTCGATCATGCGGTCCGCGAGCGCCTGACCGCGGAAGACGCCGCCGTTCAAGAGCACGGCGTCGGGCAGCGCCACGCCGTCGATCAGCGCATCGCCCACGGCGTCTCTGGCGACGCTCTGGTGCCGCGCGAGGAACGCCGCGACGTGACGCGTGACCGCCGCGTCCGCCACGTACGGCAGGCCGAACTCGATGATCGCCGACGCACGCTTCTGAGGTCGCGCGTCCAGATCGACGATCGGGAAGAAGCCCTCGACCAGACGCTCGAGCGTGTGTGCGCGCTCGAGCTCGGTGGAGAGCGCGCTCTCGATCAGACGTGAGCCCGAGCCCAGCACCGTCACACGCACGCTCTCGGGCGCGTCGCGCGCGAGCAGCTCTTCCTTGGCGCCGCGGCACTGCGCGAGCAGCTGCGTGAAGCGCGCGCTCGGGAGCTTGCCGCCCAGGCGCGCCTCGGCCTCGCGCGCGAGCAACAAGTCCATGTTGTCGCCGCCGAGCATCAGGTGATCGCCCACCGCGATGCGCGACAGGCGGGGTCCGCTCTCTCGCATCTCGACACGGATGAACGTGAGATCGGTGGTGCCTCCGCCGACGTCCACCACCAGCGCGAGGCGGGTGCTGCCCACCGCGGCCGCCACGTCCTCGCGCTGACCGAGCCAGTCGTAGAACGCTGCCTGCGGCTCCTCGAGCAGGCGCACGCGAGGAAGGCCCGCGAGGCGCGCTGCCTCGAGCGTGAGCGCGCGCGCGCCCTCGTCGAAGCTCGCGGGGATCGTCAGCACGATCTCCTGATCGGCGAGCTCGTGCCCCGGATGCGCGTGATCCCAGGCGTCCGCGACGTGCGCGAGGTAGCTCGCGCTCGCGACCACGGGCGAGACCTTGTGCACGTCGCTCGGGGCGCCCCACGGAAGAATCGCGGCGGTGCGATCGACGGCGGCGTGCGAGAGCCAGCTCTTGGCGCTCACCACGAGACGCCCCGGCACCTTGCTGCCGAGCGTGCGCGCGAGCTCTCCGACGACGTAGGGCCCGCTCGATCCGGGCACCTCCGCGAGCTCCCACGGCAGCGCGATCGCGTCGGCCGCGAGCTCTCCCTCGGCCGGCTGGTAACGCAGCGACGCGAGCAGCGCGCGCTTCTCGATCTCGCCGGGCGCCACGAGCTGGTCGAGCTCGAAGATGCGCGGCTTGCTCTCGGCGCTGCCCGGCGCTGCGTCCGTGCGCACGTACGCCACGACCGTGTGCGTCGTGCCGAGGTCGATGCCGACGATGTAGCGAGAGTCTCCCGACAAGCGCGCGGAGAGTGCCGAGCAGCGGGGCGATCATCAAGCAGACGCCGATCGCGCGCTGATGCATCCTGGGCCCATGGCTTCGTTCCTTCGATGCACGGCGGCGCTCGGCGCCGTGGTCTGGTTGTCCGCGTGCGACCCGCCCGCGCCGACCGGGACGTGCACCGCGAGCCGTGAGTGCCCGGGCACGATGAGCTGCGTCGATGGTCGCTGCGTGGTGCCCGCGCCCGACGCAGGGACCGATGCCTGGTTTCCTCCTCCCCCCGACGCCGCGCCCGGCGACGCAGGCTCCGACGCGCCGCCGCCCGACACCGACGGCGATGGGCTGAACGACGTGCGCGAGGCCGAGCTCGGCACCGACCCCGCCGACCCCGACACCGACGACGACGGCCTGAGCGACGGCGACGAGGTCACGCGCGGCTCGAGCCCGCTCGCGTGGGACACCGACGGCGACGGAGTGCCCGACGGCGACGAGGTCTTCCTCGGCACCGATCCCACGGTGGTGGACAGCGCGTGCGCCGACACGTCGGCAGAGGCCAACCTCGTGATCGTCCCCGTCGACATCGTGATCGCGATCGACTCCTCGAGCTCGATGGGCGGCGAGATCGCCGCGGTGCAGCGCAACATCGACGAGAACCTGGCGGCGATCCTCGAGGCGGGCGACGTCGACTACCGCGTGATCCTCGTGGGCGCGTGGCCGGCGATCTGCATCGGCACGCCGCTCTCGGGCATCGAGGACTGCACGATGCCGCCCGTCTCGCCGATCTCGGGCGAGCGCTTCTTCCACTACGAGCGCTCGATCGGCAGCACGAACTCGTTCACGCGATTGCTCGAGACGTACGCGATGCCCGATCCGAACGGCGTCGCGCCGATGGGCTGGGGAGGCCTCCTGCGCGAGGGCGCGAGCGTCGCGTTCCTCGAGATCTCGGACGACGACTCGGCCACGCGACACACGGACTTCGACACGAACCTCCGCGCCCTGAGCCCGCACTTCGGCACCGCGGAGGCGCGCAACTACCGCTGGCACTCGATCATCGGCATGGTCGCCAACGATCCACCCGAGGCCGCGTGGCCACCGACCGAGCCGGTCCAGACCGAGATCTGCGAGCCCGGCTCGTCTGGCAACGCCGCGGACTACCAAGCCCTCAGCATCCTCACCGGCGGCCTGCGCTTTCCGCTCTGCAACAACGACAGCTTCGACGTGATCTTCCGTCAGATCGCAGACGACGTGGTGCGAGGCGCCGCGCTCGGCTGCAGCTACGAGCCCACGCGTCCGCCCGGCGGCGAGTCACCCGACTTCGATCGTGTGGTGGTGATCTACGAGCCCGGCGTCGCCGCACCGGGCACGCCTCGCTCGCTTCGTCGCGTCGCCGACGTCGAGGCGTGCGCCGCCGGTGGCGACTACTTCGTGGACGGTGTGCGCATCGAGCTGTGCCCCGACACGTGCACGGCCATCCAGGCGGACACCACGGGCGCGCTCGCCGTCCACGTCGCGTGCGTGCAGCGCTGCGGCGACGGCAACCTCGACCCGTTCGAGGAGTGCGACGACGAGAACCGCGACGACGGCGACGGCTGCTCGAGCACCTGCACCGTCGAGCTGGGTTGAGTGCTCAGCCGCGTTGGCCTGCCGATCCGACGTTGGAGTGTATGGAGCCTTCGATGACGCGCGCCACGTAGCCCCCACCTCGCGGGGCCCAAGCCCGCGTGTCCTCCCCCGCGTCCCGCGGTGGAGGGGTGCTCCGGTGCTCGGCCTGCATCCGCCGCTCTCGCCCGCAGCGGGCGAGGATCGCTTCGTGGTGCTCCGTTGCAGCAGAACGGCGCCGACCACTCGGGGTGATCGACGCCGTTCTTCGATGGGTCTGCTTTCAGCTCATTCGCAGAAGAAGCGCACGTCGCTCATGTGGCCTTCGAGCACGCGGAAGCGCGCGCGATCGGCGTTGGCGCCCGGCCATGCGTCCAGGCCCGGGTAGCAGCTGAGCGTGGCGCTCGGGTGCAGCACCTCGGCCTCGTAGATCCCATCCGGCACGCTGAAGACGAGCGCTCCGCCGTAAGGCGAGAGGGTGTCGGTGCGCGTGTTCGACGGAACCTCCGAGCCGCCGAAGAGCGGGTTCGTCGAGGTCGCGAGGTACTTGAGGCCGTCGGGTCGACCATCGGGGCCCGCCGGTCCCGACGGGTTGTTGTTCACGAGGTCCGCGTAGGGGATCGCGAACGTCCCCGAGCCGTCGTCGCGCCAGAGGCGGAACGTGGCGCCGCCCGTGCCGTTGCCTGCGTAGTCGCCGACCTCCGCGACGCCGTAGCCGCGCGAGCCGACCGGGTCGGTCTCGTTGAGCACGGTGAGCGAGAGATCGCCGTAGCCCGCGCGAAGGCCGTAGCCGCACGTGAACGGGAAGCGGCTGTCGACGTTGAGGCCCAGGCCCGCGGCCACCAGCGAGCCGGTGCCCGTGTACTCCTGCTCGAACCAGCCCGAGTACGTCGCGCTGAACACGATCGAGCTCTGGAGGTAGCCCTTGTGCGAGGTGACCATCATCACGTCCGCGTTCTGCGGGACCCCGAGCATCGTGTAGTAGCCGTTGGCGTCGGTGTACGCGCACGCGAACGTGCGGCCGTCGGCACCGTGCAGCGGGTTGCCATCGGGATCGGTGGCGCACACCTGCCAGCCCGGTGCGGCCGCGCCGCTCGTGTTGTCGACGACGCGCTGTCGGTAGACGATCGCCGCGGGGTTGCCCACGCGCGCCGCGAGCGACGGCAGCGTGGCGGTGGAGACGGTCGCGAGGTCGAGGCCCTCGATGGCGAGGCGATCGATCCAGTACGGATCACCGCCCATGCCCGCCACGCGCGGCATGCGTCGCTCACCCACGTCGAGGAAGTTCCAGCGCAGGCTCGCGGGGTTGCCCAGCGGTGTGCAGAACGCCGCGGTGACTCCGTCGCCGATCGCGACGTCGTTCATGCAGCCGCCCACCGTGTTGTTCTGCGCGACGAGACGACCCGTCGCGAGCTCGATCTTGAACTGCTGCGCGCTCGATCCGTTGCACGCCGCGAAGCGGTACGAGAGGCCCCACAGCGAGTCGAGGCACATCGCGAAGGGGTTGTCCTCGGGGTGGATCGAGTAGCGGCGGTTGTTCTCGAGCGTGGTGACGAACTGACCGCTCGCGACGTCGCGCACGAGGAAGCGCTGTCGCGGGTTCTCGTCCGCGATCACGCAGCCCTTCGTCTCCGCGTTGTGGATGCCGAAGATGCTGCCGTCGAGGAAGAGGCCGGGCTCGCCCATCATCTGGAGGCAGCGGTTCGAGGAGCGGCTCTGGATCGCGAACACCGTGGCGTCGCGCGTGTGCGCGGAGGTCGCGACGTCGCCCGTGATGTAGACGGGCGCGAAGGGCTGCCCGCGCTGCGGCCACGTGAGGCCGATCGTCTCGAGGTAGTCGTTCGAGAACACGCCGTAGGGATCCCAGCTGTTCACGACGGCCTGGAAGCGCGCGAGGCGCGCGGCGGTGTTGGCGCGGTGCGCGGGCAGCGTGAACAGCGCGCTCGTGTTCTTGCCGAAGTGGAACTGCGCGTAGGGGTAGTTCGCCGCGACGTGCGCCATCACGTCGTCGTAGGGGCGCGTGTAGTTGGCGAGCTGCGCGGGCGTGAACGAGTACGGCCGGTAGAACGGCATCTCGATGTGCACGATGCGCGAGCCCACCGGCAGGCCGGGGCGCACCGCGTTGGCGCCGAAGAGCGTGTCGTCACGCACCGTGTCGAAGCGCACCACCGCGCCGACGAGCGGCATGCCGCGACCGTCGGCGTCGAAGCGCGTGTCGATGTAGTCGAGGATCGCCGCCGCGTCCTCGTAGCGCACCGAGAATTCGTAGTCGTACTGGGAGAAGCGCGGCTGCGTCTCGGGGAACTCGTCGATGGTGAGCATGCGATGGCCGGGGCCCACGGCGTCGTTCACGCGATCGCAGGTGCCCACGCCGTTCGGGATGCAGATGGGGCTCTCGGCCATGCGATCGATCGCCTGCGACTCGAAGAACGGCTCGAGGCTCGGCGTGCACGAGCTCAGCTGCGCCGACGTCTGGAAGAACGACGACTCGAACGGCGTCACGTCGGGCGAGAAGAGGTAGCTGACAGCGCCGGGGTGCGTGACGGGCGCGCTCGTCTCCTGCCCGCAGAAGCGGACCCACTCGTCGTTGCCTGGATAGAACATGAGGAACGAGTAGTCACAGCCCGCGACGAGCGCGTCGATGTCGGCGGTCACGATGCTCGAGGTCACCTCGATGCGCTCCGAGAAGCCGCGGAGGTTGCGCATCGGCTCGACCGTGAGGCGTGCGCGCACGATGCCGCCGAGCGCGCCGAGGTTGGCGCGCAGCGCACGCCACTCGTCGGGCGTGGAGTTGCTCGCGGAGCGCGTGACGATCGTGCCGTCCGGCCGCACTACGTCGAGCGACACGATGCGGCTCGAGAGCGCCGAGGTGCCGTTCGTGTAGCTGCCGTGCACGCCCGTCGCGATGCCGCCGATCACGTTGATGGGCCCGTAGCCGACGACCGTGTAGCCGAGCCACCGACCGCGCGCGGCGAGGTGATCGCCGAGCTCGGTGAAGGTCACGCCCGCCTCGAGCACGACCGTCTCCTGCGATCCCACGAGCTCGATCTCCGAGATGTGATCGAGGTTCTCCGTGATGATCACGCCGCCGTCCGAGCAGAAGTTGCCCGCGGTCGAGTGACCGGTCCCCATGAACTTCACGCGCCGGTTCTGCGCGACGAGCTCGCGCACGGCGAGCTGCAGCTCACCGAGGTTCTCCGGCCTGTACACGAGGCTCGCCGGACAGTTCGCGTACTCGGCGTAGTAGCCGACCGCGCGCGTGTTGCGATCCACGCAGTCCACCACGCAGTTGGACGTCGTCTCTCCGAGACCACACGCGCCATCGCCGCACGAGAGCGTGAGCCCCGTGACGGCAGGACAGACCTGCGCGCTCGCGCGCTCGGCTCCCCAGAGGCCGAACGCGATGCTGAACGACACGAAAACGAGACCGAAACTCCACGGTCGCATATCCCCTCCGTCGCTGTTGGGTCTCGCTGCCGCGCGCGCAGCTCGACCGATGTTGGCGGCCCCCCGCCCACACGCGGCCCTCCTTCGAGAGCGTCCGACCCGGGATCCGAAGACGAAGAACGAGAAGAGGCGAAGCGCAGACCTCGAGAGGTCAGCGCCCGCGAAGATCGACAGACTTGTCGCCCGCGCTCTGCACGAGGTGGGCGACGCGTCGCTGCACCTCGACCACGCGCGGCGCGAGCGAGGAGTGGGGGTTCTTACCGAGCACGAACGTCACTGCGTCGTCGCTGCTCGCGAAGACCTTCTGAGGCACCGGTCGACGCGACGCGAGGTGGATGCCGGTGAGGATGCTTCGATAGAACGCGCCGCCCATGCCCGCCTCGGTGAGCACGATCGCGGACGCGTAGGCCATGAGGTCGAACTCGTCGCTGATCGCCTGACCTGCGGCGCGCACGGCGGGATCGGGACGGGTCAGCGCCTCGGGCCGCAGCACCGAGAGGCCCGCGATGCGACCGTGCGCCTCGTGGAGCTGTCTCTGCGCCGATCCCACGGCTTTCAGGCCCTCCAACGAGATGGATCGGTACACGACCACCATCAGCTCCTGGAACTGGTGGATCGAGACCCCATGCCGGTCGTGCAGGACCCGGCCGAAGCCAGTGTCGAGAATGCTCACGCGCTCACCATCCTACGGGAGGGGCGCGCGCGGCTTCCAGATCCTTTTGTGTGACCTGCGTTGAATCTGGACGGCGGGGGAGTTGCGGACTCCCCCCGACGCGCGCGACGCGCGCAGATCAATAGGTGGCGAGCGCGACGAGCAGGCTCTGCAGCTGCTCGGCGCCGCGCGACGTCAGCACCGCGGGCGAGAGCGCGACCCGCGCCTGCTCGAGCAGGCCTCGCAGTCGATCCTCGGCGCGGGCGCGCACGCCCGTGCGCTCGAACATCGCGAGCACCGCGTGCACTTCGTGATCCGTCGCGTCGAGCTTGCCGAGCACCGACGAGAGAAGCGCGCGTTCCTCTGGGCGCGACGCGCGCTCGCACTCGAGCACCAGCACCGTGCGCTTGCCTGCGCGCAGGTCGTTGCCGCGCGGCTTGCCGGTCTTCTGGGGATCGCCGAAGGCACCGAGCAGATCGTCGCGCACCTGGAACGCCTCGCCGAGGGGCGCGCCGAAGGCCTCGAGCGCGGCGAGCTGCGAGGCGTCCGCGCCGCCGAGGATCGCGCCGAGGCGCAGCGGGCCCTCGATCGTGTAGCTGCCGGTCTTGAGCTTCTGCATGCGCGAGACGTCGCGCGTGGCGACGAGGTCGAGCTCCTGTCCGAGCACGACCTCCTGGTGCATGCGCACGAACGCGCTCGCCAGCGCCGGTGCGCACGCGAGGCCTTCGGCCGCCGCGATCATCTGCTCCCACGCGTACGCCGAGCAGAGATCGCCCGCGAGGATCGCGAGCGCATCGCCCAGGTGCGCGTTGCCGGTGCGGGCGCGCAGCGCCGCGTGCACGGAGGGACCGCCTCGACGCTCGTCGTCCGCGTCCATCCAGTCGTCGTGGATGAGCAGGTAGCTCTGCAGGAGCTCGAGCGCGCAGCCGAGGCGCACGAGGGCCGCAGGCTCGTCCTCCAGGTCCGCGTGGGTCGCGCGGTAGGCGGCGAAGAGCACCGCCGGACGCAGCCGCTTGCCGCCGCGCATGGTGAGCTCGGCGATCGCGTCGACGAGCACGGTGCCCTCGCCGCCCACGCGGCGTGTCAGCTCGCGCTTGGTCTCGAAGAACGAGGCGAGCTCGGCGTCGACGCGGTCGCGCACGGCTCCGAGCCAGGGGCTCGTGGCCCTCGAAGCGACGGGCGCCACGCTCTCGTCGACGCGCTCCTCACGGCGGCCGTGCGCCACGAGGCCCTCGAGGCGGGTCGTCATGCGGCGGGCAGACTGGTGGGCGGTGTCCGTCGTGTCAACCCCCACCCCGTCGTGTTCCGAGAGGCCTCACCCGCCACGGAGCAACCACCAGAGGCCGGCCGCGCTGAGCCCGAACACGAGCAGCGCGAGGGCGTAGACCATCCACTCCACCGCGCCGAGGCTCGCCCTGTGCGTCGGCGGCGGAGGCTCGGGCTCGGGGGTCGCGGCAGGCAGCGCGCCCGCCTCGGACGGTGCCATCGAGGTGAGCGCGTCCGGGACCGTGGCCACCGGGGTCGGCTCGGGTGCAGGCGGAGGCTCGGACGGGGGCGGGGGCGGCAGGCTCGGCCCCGAGATCGGCTGGTCGGGCAACGACTCGAGCGCGCGGAGCGAGGCATCGCTGGGCGCGCCCTCCACATCCTCGAACGCGAGGATGGTGGCGCCGATGCGCAGCTCGTCGCGGTCGAGCAAGCGGGCCTCCGACACCTTCTTCTCTTGGACGAAGATGCCGTTCTTGCTCCCGAGGTCGCGCACGACCACACCCTCGGCGTCGACGATCAGCTCGGCGTGCTCGCGCGAGGCATCGCCGTCCGAGAGCGAGACCTCGGCCGTCTCGGCGCGCCCGATCACCACGCGGGCCGGCGGCGGCGGCAGCTCGAAGGCGCGTCCTCCGTCTGGACCGTTGGTGATCACGAGCCGACGCGCCGCGCGCGGCTCGAGCGCGCGCGCTGCCCGCAGCAAGCGCTTGGCGATCGCGGCGGTGCGCTCGCGCGAGGGCACGTCGTTGACGGGCACGTTCGCCACGAAGCGGAGCGTGAAGAGACCGACGTCGATGCGATCGCCGTCGCGCAGCGGCTTCTTGCGCTCGCTCACCACGCGCTGCCCGTTCACCCACGTGCCGTTGAGCGAGGCGTGATCGGTGATCGCGTAGCGCACGCCATCGGCCTCGATGCTCGCGTGCCGCGTGGAGACCGACGCATGAGGCAGCACCACGTCGGCCGAGCTCGCACGACCGAGCAGGATGCGCGCTTGCGCGTACTCCCAGTGCGTGTCGTCGACGACGGACGCGGCGGCTTCACGCGGCGCGCGCGAGCTCGGTTCGAGGATGAGGCGCACACCCATGCGGGAGTGGGACGCTCCGTCCGCGATCGTACGTCGTCAACTTTTCTTCTCCGATCGCGCGCGCTCGACGTGCTCGATCCGAAAAGTGGACGGCGCGCGCGGCCTTCGTGGATGTGTCGGGTCATGCAGACCTCGATCGACACGACCCGTGAGCGCCGCAAGAGCCTCTCGCCCCGCATCCCCGTGGACCTGCTCGTCGAGCTCTGCGCGACCGACGAACGCGACAAGGGCGAGCGTGCGCTCGACTCGTGGAGCGACGTCTCCGACGCGTTCACCGACAGCTACGACGCAGACGGTCTCGACCTCTCCGCGACGGGCCTGCGGCTGCGGTCCTCCGTGCTGCCGGACGTCGGTCAGCGCCTGCGGTGTCGCTTCGATCTGCCCGACACCGAGGGCAAGTGCGAAGCCGAGGGGCGCGTGGTGTGGTCGAACGACGCGGGACGCCACGGCGAGTTCGGGCTGCGCTTCGACTCGCTGTCGGCGAGCGTCGAGAGCGCGCTCGCACGCTGGGCGATGGATCGTGGTCCCTCCACGCTGCCGGGCAGCGAGCCCGCGCCCGAGGCGCCGATCGTGATCGCGCCGGCGAAGGAGACCGCGAAGAAGATCGTCGCGCCCCGCATCGAGACGCCGAAGGTCCTCGCGGCCTCGCCCTCGCCTGCGTTCGGTCTGGCGCGCGTGCGCTTCGATGGTGTCTCGAGCGCGATCGAGGCGGAGGTCTCGCTGCGCGACGAGTCGCGCATGGACGTGGAGCAGGCGCTTCCGTTCTTCGAGCTCGGTCGCCTCGCGAGCGTCGACGCCGACGGCTCGACGGAGCGTCGTCGCCTCGAGCACGTGTCGCTCAAGATCGAGAACGGCGTGCCCAAGCTCGTGCTCGGCTTCGTCGCCGCGCCCTCGAGCTCGGCGGGCACGCTGTCTGCGCCTTCGTTCGACGACGAGGTGGAGACGAGCGCCGAGCGCACGATGCAGGACGAGTCGATCGAGACGATCGGAGCCTCGATGGCGCGCGAGCCGATCGAGGAGACGCGTGAGGCGCGTGCGAGCGAGCAGGAGGCGATCGAGGAGCGTGTCGTCGAAGCGCGCGCGTCCTCGAGCGGCGCGTGGGTGACCGACGAAGGCTCGATCGACGAGGCCGACGACGACGAGCTCGCGACCGAGCGCGAGCCGGTGAAGCAGACGCGAGCCGAGCGCGAGCGCGCGACGTCCAAGCGTGCGCTCTTCGGCGGCACCGAGGACTCGATCGACGACGCCGATCCGCAGATCGAGGCGCAGCGACGCAAGAAGCTCGACGAGGTGCGCCGCGTCCTCCTCGATGGCGACGAGCTGCCCGAGGCTCCCGCGAGCTCGGCAGGTCAGCAGGAGGCCGCGCGCCCCGCTGCCCTCGAGGTGGTGAAGATCAAAGCGCGCGCGCTGTCGTCGTCGATGGCGACGTCGATGGGCCCCGCCCTCAGCCGTCTCGTGGCCGCGATGCGCACGGGCTGGACGAGCTTCGTGGCCGCCGTCGGACCGCGCACCAAGAGCGCGTACGCCGCCGTCGCTGCGTGGGTCGTGCGGGTCGCGAGCCTCGTCTCCGAGCGCATCAAGGACCGCGCGCCGCGCCTCGGTGCGTTGCTCACGCGCGGCAGCGCGAAGGAGAAGCGCCGCACGACAACGCCGTCCTCGGCGCAAGCCCCGCACGCCGCGCCGCGTCGACAG
>JAFLCL010000224.1 GCA_017303575.1 Deltaproteobacteria bacterium | reverse complement strand
GCCGCCGCCGCGCCGACGCCGCCCGAGCGTGACGCCCTCGCCCCGCAGCGACGCGAGACGCGCCGCTTCGGCCGCACCGACACGCCGATCTCGGGCGCCTTCGACTCGGGTCCCCTCACGCGCGCCGCGTTCGAGATGACGATGGAGGCGCCGCTGCCCGAGGAGCCGATCCAGCTCGGTGACGACTGGTTCGTGTACAGCCTGAGGGAGCGCACCGAGGCGACCGCCGAGGGCTTCACGGACGAGGTCCGCGACCGCGTCACCGACGAGCTGCTCTCGGTGAAGCGCATCGAGGCCGTGCGCGCGTACGTGCACGAGCTGCGCGAGGCCGCCCAGAGCCGCGGCGACATCCGCATCGACGACCGAGCGCTCCGCTACGGCGATGAGCAGCCCGAGGACGAAGAGGACGAGGACGAGGGCGAGGAGCCTTCGGAAGAGAGCGCCGAGCCGACGGAAGAGGAAGAGTCTGCGCTTCCGCGTCGCTCCGAGGACGTGCTCCCCACGTGAGCTCCGTCCCTTGAGCCGCGCGCGTTCGACGCTCGCCCCGCGCCGGACGGTCGCGCCGTCCGGCAAGCGTGAGGTCCTCGACAACGGCGCGGTGCTGACGAGCCTGCGCATGCCGCGCGCGCGCCACGTCGCGATCGCGGTGGCCGTCCGCGTGGGCTCGCGTCACGAGCCGGCGCGCCTCGGGGGTGTCTCGCACTTCCTCGAGCACATGCTCTTCCGCGGCACGCGCGAACACCCGAGCGCGCACGCGCAGAACTTCGCGTTCGAGTCGCTGGGCGGGACGCTCGACGCGGCGACCAGCGCCGAGACGACGGTCTTCAGCACCACGGTCCCGCCCAAGGCCGCGGCCGAGGCAATCGCGCTCATCGCCGAAATGTTCCGTGATCCGGTGATGGCGCAGCTCGAGCTCGAGCGGAACGTCGTGCGCGAGGAGATCCTCGACTCGCTCGACGAAGAGGATCAGCTCGTCGACGCCGACGAGCTGACCGCCCGCGCGCTCTTCGGCGATCACCCGCTCGGTCAGTCGATCGGCGGCACGGTCGCGAGCCTCGGTGCGCTCCGCGAGGAAGATCTGCGCGCCTGGCACCGGACGCACTACGTGGGTGAGAACCTCGTGATCTCGGTCGCGGGCGCGATCACGCGCGAAATGCTCGAGGCGTGTCGCGACACGCTGGGGGCGATCCCACGCGGCACACGCACGCCGACCAACCCCGTGCGCGCCACGACCAGCGCGAAGCGCGCGACGTTCGTCGAGACCACCGGGAGCCAGGTCGATCTGCGCGTCGCGTTCCTCGCGCCCGGCGTGCGCGACCCGGACTGGCCCGCCATCACGATGCTCTCGCGCATCCTCGACGACGGCATGAGCGCGCGCGTCTTCCGCACGATGATCGAGGACCGAGGCCTCGCGTACGAAGCGTTCGGCGACGTCGATCCGTACCTCGACGTGTCGGCCTTCTCGCTCGGCGCAGCGTGTCGTCCCGAGAACGCGCCGGAGGCGACGCGCACGTTGCTCGAGCTCGCGACGAAGGCCAGCGAGGACATCACCGATGGCGAGCTCGCGCGCGTCCGCACTCGCACGCTCTTCGAGATCGATCTCGCGCAACACTCGCCCGAGGCGCACGTCGATCTGATGCTGGGCCGCGAGCTCGATGGCCAGTCGAGCTCGCTCCGCGATCTCGCCAAGCGCGCGCGCGCGATCCGCATCCCGCACCTCGTGGCCGCGGCCGAGCGCGTGTTCCGCCCCGAGGCGCTCGCGATCGTCGCGGTCGGTCCGCTCGGCACCAAGACGAAGCGGAAGCTCGGCGAGATCGCACGCAGCGTCTGATCCGTGCGAGGGTCCGGCGTCATGCGACCGGTCTCGTTCCTCGGCATGTCGGGCGTCGGCAAGAGCCACTGGGCCAAGAAGCTCGAGGCGCGCGGCTGGCTGCGCATCGACTGCGACGGCGAGATCGCCGACAGGCTGGGCGAGCTGCTCACCATCGAGCCCGGCGAAGAGCCCGTGCGTGCGCTCGGCACGTGGATGGGCATGCCGTGGACGCGCGGCTACCAAGAGCGCGAGGCCGCGTACCTGACGCTCGAAGAGGTGGTCACGGTCGCGGCGATCGATCGCGCGCTCGAGGCGAGCGAGGCCGGCCGCGACGTGGTGCTCGACTGCACCGGCAGCGTCATCTACCTGAAGGAGTCGGTGCTCGCGCGCCTCGCGAAGCAGACGCGCGTCGTCTACCTCCGCACGCCCGAGGCCCAGAAGGACGCCATGCTCGCGCGCTACCTCGCCGAGCCCAAGCCGGTGGTGTGGAGCAAGAGCTTCACGCCGCGTGAGGACGAGCGCGAAGGTCGCGGCCTCTCTCGCCTCTACCCCGAGCTGCTCGCGTTCCGCGACGGGCGCTACACCGCGCTCGCGCACCACACGCTCGATGGCGGCTGGCTCGCGGAGGCCTCCGACGACTCGGGCCTGAGCGCGATCCTCGAGGGACGCGCGTGACCTGGATCGCGCGCGCGATCGGCGATCACGACCCCGAAGGTGTGCCGCTCGACGCGCCCGCGGCACCGCACGCGCTCTACGAGGCGCTGAGTGCCGCAGGTCACGACGCGCTCGCCGACGAGCTCGTCGGGCTCCGCTGCCTCGATCACGTGAGGCGTGCGTTCGTCGCGCGCGCACTCGCATCGGCCACGGACGTGGACGCCGTGCGCCTCCGGCCCCTTCCCGACGAGGCCGCGCGCTCGACCCGCGAGCACTACCCGCTCGACTTCGTCATCGAGCTCGACGTCGTGCTGGATCGCGCGCTCGCCGATCACGCGCTGGTGCTTCCCCGCGATGCGCTCGCGCGGTTGCTCCAGCCGATCGTCGCGGGCCTCTTGGTCGACGAGGGCTGCGCGCGCGACCTCGGAACCGCGGAGCCGCTCGCGCTGGCCACCCACGACGCGTCGCCGCACGCCGCGCGGATGGTCGATCCACGCATCGACGCCGCGCTCGAGGAGCGGCCGCTCGTCGTGAGCCGAGGACAGGCCTTCGGCGCAGCGTGGGCGGTTCGGGTGCTCGATCCCGGCGCGCACGCAGGGGCGATCGGTGCGGCCCTCCACGCGCGGCTCGGGCTGACGGACGCACCCTCGCGCATCCTCGTCCACCTGCCGCTGGGGCAGCAGGCGATCGACGAGGCCGCCGCGCTCGCGGCTCAGCCGTAGACGCGCTCGCTGCCACGCGTCTCGACGCGGGCGCGCGTCTCGGCCTGATCGCGGAGCGTCTTGGCGAGCGTGAACGCCTGCGCGACGGTGAAGAAGTAGGCGAGCGCGACGAAGGCCTTGGCCCACGCGTCGAGGGGCAGGTACGCGATGCCGATGCTCGAGCCGGCGAGCGCCACGACGAAGGCCACCCAGCTCTGAAAGATCCACGCGTTGCTGTTCGTGTTGGTCATGCCGGCCTTCATTGCGGCCGGCGTGCCGAAGCGAAACCGCGCATTTTCAGCCTTGTTTGGACCTCGACGCGCGCGCGGCGCACATGGAATGCACACGACACGTACACCGGACGCACGAGAGGCCTGTCAGCTCGCGGGTGTCGGCGCCGCGGCGGCGCGTGCTGCGAGGAGCCGCTCGGTGGCGAGCTCGAGGCTCGCGTCCGTGTTCCGCTCGAGCTCGCGCGCGACCTGGAGCAGCACCGCCCGGACGCGCTGCTTCTCGGCCTCGAGCGCGCGCTGCGCGTCACGGCGGGGCTGTTCTTCGTCGATGTACTCGTAGGGCTCTTGGATGCGCGCGATCTCTTCCTGCGTGAAGCCGGAGCTCAGCATCCAGTCCCTGAGCGGCCCGCCCACGACCTCCGCGAGGCGGAGGTAGTTGTCCTGCGCCGCAGTGCGCTGGACGAGGTCACGCTGACCATCGCGCGCGATGAGGTTGGCGGCCGCGCAGATGTGGCCCTCGTCGTCGACGAAGACGTTGAGCATGCCGGGCTCGTACGTGTTCACGGGAAAGGCCATCGCGTTGGCGTAGCGACGCAGCATCCCGAGGTGCCGACGGCGCGCCGACGAGAGCTCGGCACGAACACGCGCGCGCTCGCGAGCCGTGTGGACGTGGACGTCATCGGGCACCGAGACCTGCACCGCGATCTCGACGACGACGGGCTCGCGCTCCCTCGCGCTCCCTCCACCGACACCGGGCAGCGGGTCGGTGATCACCGCCTGCGCCGAGGCACGCTCGGCGAGGGCGACGATCGAGAGGGCGGCGAGGACGAGCACGAGCAGCGGGCGGAGGTTATTTCGGCGGCGCATGACGGCCTACGACGGGCCGCGTGAGAAAACGATCTCACTCTCGCGACGACCGTACGCGACGAGCTCGTGAAGCTCGCGAAGACGACCTCCGCTCCTCCGTGCCCACGGCCTGAAGGCCGGGGCACGTGCGACCCGGGGAAGCCCCTCGCGGGCTCTTGTGCACCAACGACGACCACCTGCACCTCATGAGGAACACGACGAGGTCGCTCGACGAGCCCCTCGTCTCGATCCTGCCGGGCGCTTCGCGGAGCACCTCGTCGAGTCTCGCGCCGCGCGTGAGCCGAGATCCACACGAGTCGCTTCGACGCGAACGGCGAAGCGCCGTCAGGGCCTCGGGTAGAGACCCGCACCACGACCACGCGGTCGATGACGACGCAGTTGATCGACCACGTACGCCCTCTCGAGTGAACGCACGCGTCGCGCGACGAGCCCCTCCCCTCGGACCTGCCGGACGCTTCGCGGGGCACCTCGCCGCATCCTGCGCTGCGCGTGAGCCGAGACCCACTCAGGTCGCGCTCCTCGGGGCATCGCAACGAACCGAGTCGCTTCGACGAGTCTCTCGAAGCGCCGTCAGGGCCGAGGGGAGATGTGAGCACGACCACCGACTCGTTCATCGACAAGGTGTCGAGGGTCGACCACGTGCACCGCCTCGAGACACGCATGCGTCGCGTTGCGAGCGCGACTACCAGCGAGGCTCGCGCTTCACCTCGACCCAATAGCGCTGCTTGTGTCCGAGCGCCTCGAACCGCTGCGCCTCGCGCACGGCGCCCGTGTACGAGCGGAACGTGCGGATCTCGACGCGATGGCCGTTGTCGTCCTCTCTCATCAACGCGACGACGGGCAGCACGTCGAGATCGATCTCGAGCGTCGAATCGGGCGCCTCGATCGTCCCAGAGGAACGACTCCACGAGATCCACGACGGCGAGCTCACGCGCTCCGCGGGGCGCGTGAAGAGTGAGCCACCCGCTCGACTCGCTCACCCTCGAGCGGTCGACCGGCGAATACGCGGTGAAGACCCATCCGGTGGCAGGCGAAGCGAACCTGATGGTGTCGAGCACACCGAGCCCGTCCTCCCCGCGACGCACGACCTGCGTCCCCAGCCGTCGAGCCCAGTCGTCGATGTCTCCCTTGGCAAGGCCTGCGTATTGGACCGCCAACACGACTCCCTCGGCGAGTTCCCGCGCGTAGACCCCCAGGTCCGAACGCCGCGCCTCACCCGGGAGGTCGTATCCGGCGACATCGACGGTGATGGCCCTCGCCTCGCGGTTCGTCGACATGAGCTGAGACAGGTGCTCGGCACGCGCTCGCAGGTCTTCTGCGCTCATCGCGTCACGGAGATGCGCGTCGATCGCAGCACGCAGCGAGCGGACCGCCTCGGCCGTCTCGTACATCGCCTTCAGCGTCGGTCGCTCCCCCATCGCGTCACCTCAACCTTCGGTGTTGCGCATGTGATCCGCGAGGCCCGCGAGCTGGCGATCGAGGAAGCCGCGGAGGTCTCCGCGGACCTCGTGCGCGTCGAGGGCCTTGCCCATCGCGCGGAGCCACGCGTCGCGCATCGCCACGTCGACCTTCACGTGCATGTGACGCATGCGGAGGCGCGGGTGGCCGTGCTTCGCCACGTAGTCCTGAGGGCCGCCGAGCCAGCCGATGAAGAACAGCGCGAACTTCTCGCGCGGCTCCTTCGCGATGTGACCCTCGGCGTCGAGGCGATGCAGCTTCGCGAGCGCGGGCTCGTCGCGGTCCATGATCTCGTAGAACGTCGCAGCGATCGCGTTCACGCGATCCGCGCCGCCCAGCAGCTCGAAGGGCGTCTTGGTCGGGTCCATGCGCGTCGTGTCCGTCACGCGCGCAGGCCTACCACGCGTCTGCTCACTCGGCGGCCAGCGCGTACTCCTCGTTCGCGGCGGCCGCGGGGCGCGGGAGGCCATCCAGATCCGAGAGCATCTGATCGCCCGTGAGCTGATCGGCCGCGATGCCGCCGAAGTACTTCGAGAGTCCCACGCGATCGTAGTGCGGCTTGATGCGATCGGAGAGCAGGCCGATCTCGCGGAGGTTCGGCACCATGCGCGCGAACATCAGGTGGCGGAAGCGCTCCATGCCGGGACTGCCCGTGATGAACGCGCGCCACTGCTCGCGGCTCATCTTGTGCTCGAACCACTCCTCGTAGACCTCGTACGCGAGGAAGCGATTGCGCATCAGGAGCGCGACCTCGAACGCCCAGTCCTCGCGCTCGCGACGCTCGCTCTCGCTGAGCTCGGTGATGATGTGCTCTCGCAGCGCGAGCACGCCGTAGTGGACGTGGCGCGCCTCGTCCTGGATGACGTTCTTGAGCAACTCCTTGAGGAGCGGCTCCTTCGTCTCCTTGTAGAGCGTGGAGAACGCTCCGAGCGCGACGCCCTCCACCATGATCTGCATGCCGAGGAACTTCATGTCCCAGCGGCCGTCGTTCATCAGCGCGTCGATGATGACGAAGAGGTTGTCGTTGATCTGGTAGAGCTTGTCGAGCTTGGTATCGAGGTAGCGGTGGAAGACCTCGACGTGACGGCCCTCGTCCATCACCTGCGTCGCGCCGTAGTACTTGCCGTCGAAGAACTGCACGGCCTCGGTGACCTGTGCGGCGGCGAAGAGCGCGCCCTGCTCGCCGTGGAGGAACTGCGAGAGCATCCACGACGTCACCGAGTGGCGGAGCTGCGCCTTCTCGCGCGCGTCGAGCTTCAGTCCGAACTCGTCGGCGCGATGCCAGCCGAGGAAGTCGTCGGGCAGGAGCGGCACCTCGGGGTTCAGCGGATCGACCGACGTGTGCCACGGCAGATCATCGCCGTTCCACTGACCACGCTTCGCGCGCGAGTAGAGCTCGGCCATCTCGGGGAAGTCCGATGGGTAGCTCCAGTCGAAGTACGCGCGATGGCTCGCGGGGATGATGGTCGGCACGCCTTGCTTGCCGCGCTTGAGGATCGTGCCGCGCACAGCGCTCGGGCCGATGGCGCCGAGCACGCGCGGATCGCGCACCTCGAAGAGTGTCGAGGCGGCGTCTGCGTAGGCCTCCAGCTGGTTCTTCACCTTGTTCGGAAGGAACGCGAGGGCGCGGCTCTTGGCGGCGGATACCACGGTCATGTCGATCTCCTTGCGGTCGGCGTGGAGGAAACGGTCACTCGATCGACGCGAAGAAATTCCTGATCTTCGCGACGTGGAAGCCAGTGAGGAAGGAATGGATGATCGGCAGCGCGCGCTCGATCATCTCCGCGGCGCGCTCGGGCGGCAGGCGATCCATGCGGCTCGCGAGGAGGATTGCCTCGCGGTTGAAGAGGTCCTGCACGACCTCCATGAGGATCTGGATGTCGTCGACGCGGAAGCCGAGATCCTTGGCGAAGCCGAGCTTCTGGATCTCGCCCCACGCGGCGAGGATCCACACGTCGTCCTGCGCGAGGGTCGTCTTGCCGAGCTCGTCTTCGCGCGTGCCGAGGAGGCCGATCTCGATCATGCGATCGAGGTCCGCCCGCTCGACGCCGTGTCGCGCGCACGCTTCGTCGGCATCGACGCCGACATCGGGGGCCGTGGGCTGCGTGAGGAGCGACGTCGTGAAGCGCTGCTTCACCTCGAGCAGGAGCGAGCGCTGCACCTGCGAGAACTGGCTCTCCTGATCGTCGAGCAGCGCGCGGATCGCCTTGAGCGGCAAGAAGCGCTCGTGCTGGAGCTTCTTGATCAGCTTGAGGCGCGTGATGTGCTCCTCGCCGTAGTAGGCCATGTTGCGGCCCGTCTTCGACCCAGGAGGCACGAGGCCTTGCTGGATGTAGAAGTGGATCGCCTGACGCGGCAGGCCCGTCGCGTCGCAGAGGTCCTTCATCTTGAGGCGCTTGTCGCTCTCGCCCTCGGCGGGCGGGGCGATGGTGCTCGGTCGGCGCAGGGCATCGCTGACGTGCTCGCTCATCGCGTGTCTCCCGTCTCGATCGTCGCGGGACCGAGCGCGCGGCACACGCAGCTCAGCACGTAGCCCTCTCTGCGCTCGGCCTCGCTCAAGCAGTTGGGCTCGTCCATCACGAGCTCGCCCGAGCCCCTCACGCGACACGCGCCGCAGCCGCCCATCTGACACGAGAAGGGCAGCGTGACGCCACGCGCGAGCGCGGCCTCGAGCACGGTCTGATCGGGATCGACCTCGACGTCGCGCACACCGGCGCGCGTGCGGAGCGTGACGAGCTGCGGCGCTGTCGCGCGTGCACGGCCTCGCGGATCACCAGGGCTCAAGAACCGCTCTTCGAGGATGCGAGCGTCCGGCACGCCACGCGCGGTGAACGCGTGACGCACCGCCGTCATCATCGGCCCCGGCCCGCACGTCATCACGAGGGCGGGCTCCTCGCCCTCGCGCGCGACCAGCAGCGCGTGCTCCTCGATCACTCGGCCGATCGTCTCGCGATCGGGGATGCCTCGGACGTGCCGACCGTCGCGCGCGGGGTGCTCCACCACGTGCACGATCGAGAAGCGCTCGGCGTGCGTGCGCGCGAGCGCGTCGAGCTCGTCTCCGAAGATCGTGTCGGCCTCGCTGCGGTTGCCGTAGACGAGGGTCAGGCGCGAGCGGGGATCGTTCGCGAGCACGTCGCGCACGATCGAGGCGATGGGCGTGATGCCGCTGCCTCCTGCGACGAGCACGAGGTGCCGCGCGCCCACGGACGACGGAACCACGAACGAGCCCGAGGGTCCGTGCGCCGTCAGGCGATCACCTGCGCGCACGTGCTCCACGAGGTGGCTCGACACGCGGCCGCCCGCGATGCGCTTCACCGTGATGCACACCGCGCGATCGGAGGTGGAAGACGAGATCGAGTACGCGCGTCGGTACGAGACGCCATCGATCGCGACGTGCAGGGTGAGGAACTGGCCCGGCGTGAAGTCGAGCGCCGCGCCGCTCACGTCGCGCAGCACGAAGGTGCGCGCGTCGGCCGTCTCCTCCACCACACGCACCACCTCGAGCGTGCGCGTGAGGACCGTGGGGATCGTCGTTGCGGCGACCACGGACCGCTCACGCGCTCGATCGCGTCGGATCAGGTGTGGCGCGCGATCGCCGCGCAGCTCGCGGAGCACCATCGAGACGTCGCGGCGCATGCTCACATAGCGCTCGGCGAGCGGCCGCGGGAGCACGAGCTCGAGCGGATGGATGTCACCCAGCGGCGTGGGCGGGATCGCGGGCGACGCGTGCGTGCTGAACGCCGGAACGCGCTCACCGCGCAGACCATCGACGAGCATGCGCGCGTCCAGGCGCGCCTGGCTGATCGCCGGCTCGAGCCGACGCGGCAGCACACTCACGAGCGCGGACGCAGCCAGGTCGAGGGCACCGGGGGCGCGACGCTTGACACGGTCTCGGGCAGCAGCGGCAGCCATGACGCGAAGATGTCTCTGTCGAGTGTTGTGTGTCAAGTGCAACTATACAGTTGTCCCGGAGGGCGCGATCCCTTGGGATTTGGCATCGCGTCAAAGTGCCGCGAAAAAGTCCCGTGATCTCGGGCGGTTTGACCCCCTTGCAGTGACCCCTGGGCGGGAGGCGGGCGGGAACTGGACTTCGAGGCGGCGGTGACGCGTTCATGCGCCCATGCGGATCGTCTGGGTCGTGCTCGCGCTGTGTGTCGCGCTCGCTGGGTGCGTCGCCGGGTCGTCCGCGCAGAGCGTCGATGCCGGCGTCCCCGCCTTTCGCCGCGCCCGAGGATCACGGTCGACGTCGGTCGGTGGACCGAGCAGCGGGACGCTGCGCGGTGGCGTGAGCTTGCCCGAGCGCGCGCCGGGGCTCGTGTCCAACCCCCGGCGTCCGAACGCGACGGCGTTCTACGGGACCGCGGAGCTCGTGAACATGCTCGCGTCCGCGGCGGCGACGGTCGATCGCGCGATGCCGGGCGGCACGTGCACGGTCAACGACCTCGGCTTCGAGCGCGGCGGGCCGATCGATCACCACGGCAGCCACCAGGCGGGGCGCGACGTCGACGTGCTCTTCTATCTCCTGAACGCCGAGGGCCGACCGCACCCCTCGATCGGCGTGCCGATCGATCCCGCGGGCGAAGGCACCGACTACCGCGATCTCCTCGATCCGAGCGACGACATCCCGCTCAGAATCGATCTGCCGCGCACGTGGCGCTTCGTGCAGGCGCTGGTGGAGGACGAGCACGCGCTCGTGCAGCGCATCTTCGTCGTCGAGCACGTGCGCACGATGCTGCTCGCAGAGGCCGCGCGGCAGCACGCACCCGCGGCCGCGATCCAGCGCTTCTCCGAGGTGAGCTGTCAGCCCGCGTACGCGCACGACGATCACCTCCACGTGCGCCTCTTCTGCAGCGACGAAGACCTCGCGGCAGGCTGCGCGGACTCGGTGCCGATGTACCCGTGGCGCCTCGCGCAGATCGAGCGCGCGGGCCTCGAGCCGGTCGCCGAGGTGCGCGCCCGCCGTCGTCGTAGCCGCGTGGTGACGGAAGAAGAAGCACGCGCGAACGCTCCCCCGATGCACGAGAGCGTCCGCGCGTTCCTCGATCGACGCGAGAGCTGGATCGTCCAGCCCCACCCCGGTCGCCGCTACTGCCGGTGATCCTCTCGCGTGCGGGGAACGTCCGGGCAGGCGCGGTGTCCGTGTCGAGGTGTCGTCTGCTAGCTTCTCCGACGTGAGCGACGAGGGAGCCACCGAGACGGATGCTGCGAGCGCGCGGGCGTTTCGATTGCTCCCCTCCGAGCGACTGCTGTGGGTCGGTCGCCCCGTGCTCGGCGTGCCTCGACAGCTCGGCTACGTG
This sequence comes from Deltaproteobacteria bacterium, assembly GCA_017303575.1. Taxonomy (GTDB): domain Bacteria; phylum Myxococcota_A; class Polyangia; order Polyangiales; family Sandaracinaceae; genus JAFLCL01. Next base: position 3,254 of record JAFLCL010000224.1, on the reverse strand, counting down.
GTCACGCTGCTCGCCGGCGGCTCGATCGCGACCTCGGCCCTCCTCTTCGCCGCGCTCCTTCGCGTCTCGGATCTGCCGGGGATCCAGGCGTGCGCGACGGTCGCGCTCTATGCGCTGGTGTTCGTCGTGGGCGCTGTGCTCGTCCCCCGCTACACGCTCGACCCGTGCGAGTTCGCGGTGAGCAACCGACGCGTGCTGTGGCGACGCGGCGCGAGCGTTCGCTCCATCGATCGCAGCGCGATCACTTTCGCGCGCATCCGGTGGCACCGCGCGTCGCGCGGCATCGGCACGCTCGAGCTCATCCGCGCGGTGCCGTTCGGTCCGCTCATGCGTCAGGAGCGCATCGTGCTCCACGACCTGCGCGGGCCCGACGTGGTGCTCGGCCTGGTGCGCGGCGTCGAGCGCGCACCGCACGACGAGGACGATCCGCGCCTCGTCGAGATGCTCGATCCCGACGAGAAGGTGCTGTGGGGCGCGGGGCCCGCGGGCTGGCTCCTCGGCTGGCGCGATCTCGCCACCGCCGCCCTGGGCCTCGTCGTGCTGGGCATCGGCGTGCGCTACGGCTTCGTCACGTTCGGCGCGCTCGGGGCGCTCGAAGAGGTGGGCCTGCCCGTCGGCTCCGAGATCTGGAGCTTGTTCTTCGGCGCCATCCTCGTGACCTTCGCGCTGGTGCTCACCGTCGGCAGCGGCCTCGTGTGGTGGGGCACTGTGCGCGCGAGAGCCGAGGGACGCGACACCGAGTACCTCGTCACCGATCGCCGCGTGTTGATCCGTCGCGGGCTCACCGAGCTGTCGCTGGATCGCTCGCGCATCTTCGACGTCGCCGAGCTGCGCACACTCGGAGGGCGCAAGCACGTGTTCTTCATCCTCGACGGCCCCGAGGGCCGTGCGCTCGGCGACAGCGGCGCGCTCACGGGGCTCCTGCCCGCGCGCGATCTCGTCCCGCCCGTCCTCTACGACCTCGACGAGGTGGCCAGCCTGCGCGCGCTCTTCGGGCGCGAGGAGCGAGAGAGCCTGGCTTGAGCGCGTGAATCAGGCAGAACTCGACGTCGTCTCGCGTAGGCTCCCCCGCCCACAGGCACAGCCAGAGACACCCGAGGAGGTCTTGATGCGCTCGCTCCCCACGTTCTTCGTCGTCACCTCGATCGCCGCGATCGCCCTCCTCGGAGGCACGGGCTGCGTGCGTCGCGCGCGCACCATCGTGACGAACGAGGAGATCCGACAGGACGCAAACACCAGCTCCCAGGGTCAGGCGCAGGTCCAGGTCCAGGTGCAGGCCGGTGTCAGCTCGGTCGGCATCCAGTGCACGCAGGGCGCGCAGGAGCAGTGCAACGGCCTCGACGACAACTGTGACGGCCGCATCGACGAAGGCTGCGGCTACCAGAGCGGCGCCATCCAGATCACCCTCGCGTGGCAGACGGGCGCCGACATCGATCTCTACGTGACCGATCCGTCGGGCTTCACGATCAGCTACCAGGATCGCCAGTCGCCCACCGGCGGCGTGCTCGATCACGACGCGCGCGGCGCGTGCGTCTCGGGCGGCGACACGATCGAGAACGTGTACTGGAACACGCCGCAGCCGCCGAGCGGCCAGTACATGATCGAGCTCCACTACTGGGGCGACTGTGGCGTGGCCGGCGTCACCCCCGCCCAGGTCTCGATCTCGGTGGGCGGCCGCGTGGTCGGCGTCTACAACGTCACCCTCTCCCCCGGCCAGCGGCTGCCGGTGGCGATGCTCCCCATCTGAACCCCCGGCTTCCTGATCAGCCTGGACACTTCACGAGGATCGCGGTACCTCCGGCGCGTTCTCTCAGGAGTCACACGACGTGGACGACAAGCAGATCGAACAGCGACTCGCGCAGGACGACGCCACCTGGAACGGTCCGCGCCTCGTCGCCCTCCTCCTCGGAACGCTCGCGGTCGCGCTCACCGTGATCTTCGTGATCTCGTCGCTCAAGAGCGGCGACTACACCTGGCACCCGTTCGCGCACGACAACGAGCGCGAGCTGCCGATGGCGGATTGGTGATCGCAAGCGCCTGATCGCGCCGCCTGATCGCGGACACGACGACGCCCCCACGAGTGATCGCTGGGGGCGTTTCGCGTCTCGGGCGCAGGACGGATCAGTCGAGGATGTCGAGGTGGCCCTGGCCCAGCACCTCGGGCGCACGCCCACCCGGTGCCCAGCGCATGAACGCGACGCCAGTACAGGCCTCGGGGGGCACGGGGCCGAACGCGCGGCTGTCGTCGCCGATCCACGTGCGGTTGTCGTTGATGAGCACGAGCGAAGGCGAGTTCGTGACCGGCCGCATCGTGATGTTGCGGTCGTTGCGCTCCATGAAGAGCAGGTGCACCTCGCCGAGCGCCTCACGCCCGTAGCGGAACGTCGCGACGTTGTGGTTCTGCGTGTCCTCGAAGCGGAACTCGCCCTGGAAGTCGCGATCGACGCGCTGACCGTTGATGACGAGCTGCTCGCGCGCCATCGACACGGACATGCCCGGCCGACCGATCACGCGACCGAGCACCCAGTTGTCGGGCGTGCGCGGGTGGCGACAGAGCACGATGTCGCCGTGGTCGAACTCCGTCTGGCGCCACACGAGGATCTGGTCGCCCCCGAAGAAGGTCGGGGCCATCGCGTCGTTGTTCACGGTGACGACGTCCACGTACTGCCAACGGAGGAACGCGCCGATCAAGAAGAGGATCAGCGCGACCGCGAGCACGAGCTTGAAGAGCTGACCACGAAGACTGTCGCCCATTCGCGGACTCTATCGAGAACGCCGCGCGAGGTCTCGTTCCCGACGGCTCGCGTCGATCCAGCCCCGGAGCGTGGTGATCGCAGCGCCCCCGTCGGCCGCGTTGCCCACGAAGGCGCGCACCGCCACGCCCGCACATCCGAGCGCGAGCGCCCGATCCACGTCGAGCTGCGAACGGATGGCGCCGAGCGCGAGCACGGGCACCACGCTCGCTTCCGTGATCTCCAACACCTCGTCGTCGCTCAGCGGCGCGCCCTTGCCCGGCACGTCGCCGAAGGGCGCCAGCAGCACCAGATCCACACCCTCCGCGACACGCCGCGCGAGGCCCGCACGATCGTGGATGGAGGCAGCGATCACGCGCGACTGACCGATGCACGAGCGCGCGCGCTGGGCGGGAGGTCCTCGCTCCGCGAGCTGCACGCCGACCCCGAGCCGCGCGGCCGTCTCGAGGCGTGGCGCGTCCGCGACCGCCACGAGGAGCGGCACTGCCTCCGTCGCGAGCT
>JAFLCL010000223.1 GCA_017303575.1 Deltaproteobacteria bacterium | reverse complement strand
CTGCGCCTCGCGTCGCGCATTGGCTCGGGCGAGGTTCGCGTCGGCGGCGGAGCGGCCCCGCGTCGCGGCGTCTCGGAGCGCACGGGTCGAGACGACCTGGTGGTAGGCGGTCGCGATCGCGAGATCCGCCTCCGCACGTGCCACCTCCGCCCGATGGACGCTCGCGTCGGCCGTTCCCTCGCTCGACGCGAACGAGAGCCAGGCGCCGACGTCGATCAGTGGCACGTCGATCTGGAGCGTGAGATCGGCTTGATCGATCGGGGTGATCGTCGCCTGCGTCGAGGTGGTGGCGCCGGTCGGAATGGTGACCACGACATCGACCTCGTTGCGCGTGTAGCCACCGCTCGCCGTGAACGAAGGCAGCCATCGAGCACGCGCTTCGTCGACCTGGCTCCGCGCGATCTCGCGGTTGAGCTCGGCCTCGCGGAGGTCGATCGCGCGCGTGCGCCCCGCCTCGAGGAACACCTCGAGCGGCGCTTGGGCCTGGCTGCGAGCAGCCATCGCGAGGCCAGCGAGGCTCCACACCGCGGTGGTCAAAATGAGTGAGCGCATACTCATCAACAGGATCCTCTCCACGCGCGTCGCGTGTCCGCCTCTCGAGCTCAGCGTGCGCGCCGTGCGCGCGGTCTGGGGTCAGGAACCGTCTTGGGCGTGGCTTCGATGCCACGCAGCAGCATGTCGACGAGGCCGCGAGCGAAGGTCTCGGCCGGCATCGGCAAGGGATCGCTCTCGCCCGTGAGCACTTCCATCGCGACGAAGTTGTAGAGCGCGCCCATGAACGCACGCGCCAGCACGGACACATCGACGTTGCGCAGGCGCCCTGCCCTGCGCTCCCCCTCGAAGTAGCCCTCGAAGAGCCGGCGACCCTCCACCGCGCGGTGCTCGCCCTTCTCGTTGTACGGGCCCGGATGCCCAGTCTTGTGGGCTGTCTGCGGGCGATCGGGGTTCGACCAGCTCATCATGTTGAGCGGCACGATCTTGCGGAAGAAGTCGATGCCGACCAACGCGACCTCCTCGAGCTGTCCACGCAAGGTGCCCGTGCCCACCCGCGCAGCGAGCGAGCCCACGAAGCGCTTGGACTCGTCCTCGAGCGACACGGTCATCGCCGCCTGGAAGAGGCCCTGCTTGGTGCCGAAGCGCTTGAAGAGCGTCCCCTCGGAGACGCCCGCGCGCTCGGCGACGGCAGCCGACGTCGCGCGGATGCCGTGCTCGAGGAAGACCTCGCGCGCCGCCTCGAGCAGCGTGTCGTCGGAGATGGTGACGGGGCGTGCCATGGGCGTGAATGAGTGACGGCTCACTTACTGGAGCCGTCCCCACGAGGCGTCAAGCCTCGAGCCCGAAGACCTTGATCGAGGCTCGTGTCAGCCCGGTGTCAGCTAACGACTCTCGCCTCGCAGTGTCTTCACGTCGTCGAACAGGCGCTCGCTGCTCGCTTCGGTCGCCGGCACGGGGGTGCCGATGGCGAGCTCCACCTTCGACCAGAAGCGCTTGGGGAGCTTGACCATCGCGACGCCGTCCGAGCGCGAGAACCAGCTGCCCCAGAGACCCTTGAGCGCCATCGGGACGACCGGCACCGGAGTGTCCGCGAGGATGCGCTCCACGCCCGCGCGGAACGGGTTCATCTCGCCCGAGTACGTGATCATGCCTTCGGGGAAGATCCCGACGAGCTCGCCCTCCGCGAGCGCCTTCTTCACCTCGGTGAAGGCGCGCTCCATCAGCGCCTCGTCTTCTTTGCGGCCCGCGATGGGGATCGCCCGGCCCCAGCGGAAGAGCCAGTGCAGCACGGGGAGTTGGTAGATCTTGTAGTACATGACGAAGCGCATCGGCCGTCGCACCGAGGCGCCGACGAGGAAGCCGTCGACGAAGCTCACGTGGTTGCACACCACGAGGGCGGGGCCGTCGTCCGGCACCTTCTCGAGGCCGGTGATGGTCAGCCGGTACATCACGCTCATCGCCAGCCACGTGAGGAAGCGGAGCAAGAACTCCGGCAGCAGCGTGAAGATGTAGATCGCCACCAGCGCGTTGAGCAGCGCGGCCGCGAGGAACACCTCGGGGATCGAGAGGTGAAGGACGCTGCGACCCACGTACGAGAGCGCCGCCGCCCCGACGATGAACACGGAGTTGAGGACGTTGTTCGCCGCGATGATGCGCGATCGCTTCGCGGGATCGCTGCGCGACTGCATCATCGCGAAGAGCGGCACGGAGTAGAAGCCGCCGAAGATCCCGATGAGCCCGAAGTCCGCGAGCATGCGCCAGTGGGCCGAGTCGGCGACGACCTGGCTCCAGCCGAGCTCGGTGCCGCGCGCGACGTGCCCGCTCGTCGAGAGATAGAGGTCGATGCCGAAGAGCGTGAGGCCCATCGCGCCGAAGGGAACGAGGCCGAGCTCGATCTGACCGCGGGAGAGGCGCTCGCAGAGGAGCGATCCGAGCCCGACACCGAGCGAGAAGATGACGAGGCACAGCGTGAACACGCTGGTCGCGCCGCCGATCACGCTGGTCACGAAGACGGGCAGCTGGATCATGAGGAGCGCGCCGAAGAGCCAGAACCACGAGATGCCCAGGATCGAGAGCCAGACGGAGCGCACCTCGAGCGCGAAGCCCATCACGCGCCAGGTCTCGGCGAAGAGGTTCCAGCCCACCTTCAGATCCGGGACCTTCGAGGGCACGGCCGGAATGGAGCGCGCGGAGACGTAGCCGATCACCGCGACGGTCAGCATGAGGGCGGAGACGAGGAACGGACCGCGGTCCTCGATCGCCACGAGCTGCGCGCCTGCGATCTCTCCCACGAGGATCGCCACGTAGGTGCCCATCTCGACCAGACCATTGCCGCCGACCAGCTCCTCGGAGCGCAGCACCTGCGGGAGGATCGCGTACTTCACCGGGCCGAAGAGCGTCGCTTGGAGGCCGAGCATCGTCAGCGCGGTGAGGAGGAACGGCAGCGAGTGCAGGTAGAAGCCGATCGTCGCCACGCCGATGATCACGATCTCGAAGAGCTTCGTGAGCTGGATGAGGCGTCCCTTCTCGAGCTTCTCCGCGAGCTGTCCGGCGGTGGCCGAGAAGAAGAAGTACGGCGCGATGAAGAGCGCGGTGGCGAGCTGGCTCACCTGCTCGGCCTCTTCGTGGCTCATCGTGAGCGTGAAGAGGATGATGATCGCCTGCTTGAGGGCGTTGTCGTTGAACGCGCCGGTGAACTGGGCGAGGAAGAAGGGCCCGAAGCGGCGCTCGGTCAGCAGGCGTGACTGGCTCATGGGTGGCGCGAGGATACTCGGCTCGCGAACCAGGTACGCTCCGCCGCGGTGCCGGGCGCTCGCCACATCCGAATTGCTGCGGATCGACCTCTCGTCGGAGACGTGGACGTAGAGGAACGCATCGCCAGCGTGCCCGCGCAGCGCACCACGAAGGGGATGTACTTCGCGAACCTCATCACGCGCCTGCCTGCGGACGTGGTGGAGCGCACGTGGGCCGAGGTGCGCGAGCCACCGAGGCATCGTGTCTACCAGCCGTTCCTCGCGTACCCGTTCGCCGACGTGCTGCGCTGGCTGCACGCGGTCGCGCGACACGAGCATCCGCGGGTGTCGTTGCTCGAGGGTCTACGGCTGCTCGGACGCGACACGGTGCGCGTGTTCACGCGCTCCTCGGCGGGACGCGTGGTGGCCTCGATGCCGCGATCGCTCGAGGAGACGCTGCTCAAGATGCCCGAGATGTGGGCGTTGACGGATCCCGGCAACGACGTGGTCGCGCACCTCGTGGACGGCGAGGCGCGCGCGATCGCGTTCCGCTTCCACGGCTTCGAGGGCTGGCTCGACTGCGGCGTGATCGGCACGCTGGAGCAGGTCGTGATCGAGAACCGCGTGGCGCCCACGATCGATCTCGCGCTCGAAGCAGGCTGGCGCGCAGAGATGATCGTGCGCTGGTCCGAGGCCCGCTCGTGACCTCCCGACCGTCCGGTTCGCGGCCGAGTCGGGCCCGAGCCGCAGCGGCTCGGCTCTGCCGTCGAGCGCGGGGCGGACGAAGGCGGACGCCGTTCAGCGAGGGCGACCTCGTCGTCCGCCGCGGCCGCCGCTCGGTGCGGTGCTGATCGGACGAATGCGGGCGTGTGAGACCCACTCGTCCCACGCGTCCTCGAAGTCGTCGTAGTGCACGCGGTGCACGCCGAGGCGCGCTTCGCGCACCGTGGCGGGATACCAGCGACGGTGCCATCGCACCTCGACGCGCGTGCCGGCGGCGTGCTCCTCGACCGTGTACGGACGGATGGTGTCGAGCGCTTGCACGACGCGCGCATCGACATCCTCACCGACGTACTGCACCTGCACACCGAGCACGTCGCCGCCCGTGATGTGCGCGGGGTAGAAGCGGCCGTCGGTCCAGCGCGCCATCACACGCTCGCCGTAGCGCGCGAACGGCTGCGGCCGTGAGGGCCCGAGCGTGTATCCCATCGGGAAGTGGCCGAGATGGAAAGGCGCGAGCTGCCCCTCCGCGAACGCCATCTCTGCTTCGGTGAAGCGCGCGAGATCGTCGAACGTGATGACTCCGTCGTGACCGAGATCCACGCGCGGCTCGCCCGAGAACGCTGCGATCAGCGACTCCGTGAAGGTCCAGTGGCCCGTCGAGATCTCGCTCGCGAGCGAGGACGCGAGCGCAGCATAGGGACGGCTCGCGGATCGACGCGCGAGGAGCGCCGGCAGCGCGCCCGAGTAGCAGCAGTCCGCGAACATCAGCACGTGCGCGCCGCGGAAGCCCGCCTCGAGGCGGTCGAGGATCGCGGCGTGTGAGACGTAGCCCGTGGACGTGCGATCGCCGGAGTCCGTGGCGGTGAAGTAGGTCGTGCCGTCGTCGTCCTGCACGCCGTGACCCGCGTAGTAGACGAAGAGATCGTGGCCTCCGGGGACGCGCGCGATCACTGCCTCCAGCTGCCGCAGGATCTCCGCGGCCGTCGCCTGTCGGTCACGCACGCGCACGATCTGGGCGGGTGGCACGCCGCGCGCGATCCACGTGTCGCACAGTGCGTCGTCCTTACGACCCTCGGTGGGGAACGAGTCGAACAGATCCGCGCGCGCGAACGCGAGCACGCCGATCGAGATCACCCACGTGGTGGCGGGCAGGAACTGCGTTCGCGGCACGGCCACCAGTGCCCGCCCGCGCGAGGAAGGAAGGCCCAGTGCGAGCGCGCCCGCACCCACGAGGGCTCCACGGATCAGATCACGACGTCTCGATCGCCACATGCTCCCGTCCTAACAGAAGCTACGTCCGCGCGTCCCTGACATGCCCTGACCGAGTACGCTCCTGCCGCATGACCGACCTCGCGCTCCACATCGACGCTCACTGGATCAGTCCGTACGCGGCCTCCGCGTTCGTCGCGCTCGAAGAGCTCGGTGTGCCCTACGACCTCGTCGAGGTCTCGATGGCCGATGGCGCGCATCGCGACGCGTCGTACGCGGCGCTCACCGGACGGGTGCCCGCGCTCGTGCACCGGGGGGCTGGTCGCGACGGCGCCGACCTCTGGCTCGCCGAGTCTTCGGCGATCGACGAGTACCTGGCCGAGCTGTTCTCGCCCCCGACGCACGCGCGCCTCTATCCCGAAGACCGCGCCGAGCGCGCCATCGCGCGGCAGATCCAGGCGTGGATCCGCAGCGATCTCATGCCGATCCGCGAGGAGCGATCGACGCACACGATCTGGTACGGCACCGAGCGCGCCCCTCTCACGACCGCAGGGGTTGCCGCGCGCGACAAGCTGGTTCGCGCCGCGAAGGCGTGGCTCGAGGGCCGCACGCAGCTCTTCGCGACGTGGTCGATCGCCGACGCCGACCTCGCGATCATGCTGCGGCGCGTGATCCACGACGGGATCCCGTCCGAGCTCAACAGCTACGTGCAGCGTCAGCTCGCACGCCCTGCGCTCGCGAAGTGGCACACGCACGCGCGCCCGCCGTACCGGCCCTACTGATCAGCGACGCGACCCGATCAGCGCGAGCCGACACTCGATCGGCCCATTCCACAAGGGGACGAGCGCGTCTGGCGATGGAAGCACGCCGTCCGGCGGCGCGCCGCCGAGGAGCAGTGCCCAGCGCATGGACGCGCCTCGGTGCATCGCGCGCGCGACCTCGTCCCAGAGCGACGGATCGATCGCGATGCGCTCGCCGTACGGCAGGTTCGCGACGACGGTGCCTGACGGTCGCGTCGGCTCGAGGTTGCCGAAGCGCCCGATCGAGAAGCGCACGTTCGAGCGGATGCGTCGCGCGTTCGCTGTCGCGGCGTCGACGACGTTCACGTCGTGATCAGAGGCGAACACATCCGGCCCCTCGCGACGCGCGAGGCGCGCGGCCCTCTCGCGGGCCTCCGCGAAGCGAGCCTGGAGGCCATCGTCCATGCTGCGCCACCGCTCGACAGCGAAGCGATCGCGCGAGAGGCCCGGCGCCACGTCGCGCGCCCACAGGTCTGCCTCGATCGCGAGGGTGCCCGAGCCACACGTGGGATCGACCAGCGGGCTCTCTCGATCCCAGCCCGACAGGCGCAGCACCGCCGCCGCGAGCGTCTCCTTCAGCGGCGCTTCACCGTGCGCGAGGCGGTAGCCGCGACGGTGCAGCGCATCGCCCGACGCATCGAGGAACACACGCGCGCGATCGTTCTTGAGGTGCACGAACACGGGCGCAGCGGGATCGTCACGATCGACGCTCGGTCGATCGCCCGTCACGTCGCGCAGTCGATCGACGATCGCGTCTTTGATCTTCAGCGCGAGGAAGCGCTCGTTCGTCATCGCGCTCGAGCGCGACACGGTGGAGACAGCGATCGAGGTGCTCGCGTCGAGCCACCGCTCCCACGGGATCGCACGCACACCGTCGTAGAGCGCGGCCTCGTCGCGCGCCTCGATCTCGTTCGCGACGGGCACCAGGACGCGCACGCCGATGCGCGTCCAGAGACAGATCTGGAACGCGACCTCGAGCTCGTTGCCGCCATCCACGGGCACACGCGCGCCGCCGCGATCGGCCTTGGCGCCGCGGAAGCCCATCTCCCGGAGCTCGTCGCGCAGCGCGACTTCGGTCCCTCGCAGCGCGGTGATCCAGAGGTCGCTCACATGCGCTCGACTGGCTCGATGCCGAGCAGCACCAGACCTCGTCTCAGCTGACGACCCGTGAGCGCGCATAGCGCGAGTCGACTGTCGCGCGTGGCGCCCTCGCTCTTGAGCACCTGACACGCCTCGATGAACGTCGAGAAGTCGCGAGAGAGCGCGTACAGATGGTCCGTGAGCAGGTGCGGCTGACACGACTCCGCTGCGGCGTGCACGACGTCGGCGAAGCGCAGCAGCGTGCGCGCGAGCACCTTCTCCTCGGGCGCCTCGAGCGCGATCGACGGCACGCGGAAGCCCGCCTCGTCGATCCCGCCCTTGCGAAAGATCGAGCCCACGCGCGCCGCTGCGTACTGCATGTAGGGCCCAGAGTTGCCCCTGAATTCGATGAGCTTGTCGAAGTCGAACTGGTAGTCCGACAGGCGGTTCTGGCGAAGGTCCGCGTACTTCACGGCGCCCACGCCGACGGCCTTGGCCACGCGCACACGCTCCTCTTCGGAGAGCTCCACATCCATCTCCGCGAGCTTGTCGAGCGCGCGCTTCTCCGCCTCGTCGAGCAGCGAGGCGAGCGTGATCGCCTTGCCGTCGCGCGTCTTGATCGGCTTGCCGTTCTCGTCGAGCACGGTGCCGAAGCCCACGTGCTCGAGGCGCATCGTGAAGCCGAGGCGCGCGGCGACCGCGAAGAGCTGCTCGAAGTGCAGCGCCTGACGCGCGTCGACCACGTAGATGGCGCGTGACGCGTGCAGCACCTCGTGGCGGTGCATGACGGTCGCGATGTCGGTGGTGGAGTAGAGGAACGCGCCGTCCTTCTTGCGGACGATGAACGGCTCCTTCTGCTTCGCGAGCCGGCCCGGCGCGGGCGTGCCCGTGGTCTCGGCCCACTCGTGGAAGAAGATGCAGAGCGCGCCCTGATCCTCGCGGGCGATGTTCGCCGCCGTGACCGTCTCGATCACCCGCGGCAGCATCGGGTCGTAGAAGCTCTCGCCGAGCCACTCCTCGAACGTGACGCCCATGCGCGCGTAGATCTTGTCGAGCTCGGCGCGCGTGATGTCGACGAACTGCTGCCAGAGCGCGTGGCTCTGCGCATCGCCCGACTGGAGCTTGGCGAGCTCGGCGCGCGCCTCGTTCGCGAAGGACTCGTCGTCCTTGCTCAGCGCGCTCGCCTGTCGGTAGATGCCCTCGAGGCCCTCGATGTCGAGGCCGCTCGCGTCGCCGCCGCGGAACTTGCGCAGGCCCGCGATGAGGAGGCCGAACTGCGTGCCCCAGTCACCGACATGGTTGTCGCCGATCACGTGGTGACCGACGAAGCGCAGCATCGAGACGAGCGCGTGACCGAGGATGGTCGAGCGCAGGTGACCCACGTGCATCTGCTTGGCGATGTTGGGGCTCGAGTAGTCGACGACGATGCGCTCGGCCTTCTCGATCGGCGTCACACCATCACGCGGATCATCGAGGTTCTTCGCGAGCTCGGCGCCGATCCATGCCTCGTCGAGCCTGAGGTTCACGAAGCCCGGCCCCGCCACGTCGGCGGCCGCGACCGCAGGATGCTTCACGAGCTCGGCCGCGATCTTGGTCGCGAGGTCTCTCGGGTTCTCCTTGCGCTGCTTGCCGAGCGCCATCGCACCGTTGACCTGATAGTCACCGTGCTTGCTGTCCTGCGTGGGCTTGAGGATCGCAGGCGCGTCGACACCGAGCGCCTCTCGGATCGCGCTCTTGGCCACCTCGTCGAAGTACCGCTCGATTCGCATCGCGCACGCCTACCACGCGGCCGATCCGCGTGCCTCTCCTCCAAGACCTCGCGTCTCGGGCATGCTGACTCGATGTCGAGCCGCGACGCCGAGAGCCGCCTCTTGCACCGCCTCACCTACGGCGCGCGGCGTGTGTCGATGGATCGCGCGACGGGCCTCGCGGGCGGGGCCGCGCTCATCGTCGGCATGGTGGGTCTCGGCACGGGCGACGCCCCTACGGTGGCCGCGGTCGGGGCGGCGTCGTCGTGCGTGGCGCTCGCAGCGCTCGCGTACCGCGCGAGCGGGCGTCTCCTGCGACGCCAGACCGTCGCGAATCTCTCTCTCGCGCCGGGCGTTCGCGTGAGCGACGTCGATGGCGTGCTCGCGGCAGCGACGTACCGCGCCGCGAGCCAGACGAGGCGCACCGTGCTGATCCAGATCGAGAGCCTCGATGGCCTCACGCCGCTGGCGCTCGTTTCGTGGATGGCCGCCGCGCTCGCCTGGACCGATCACACCACGAGCGCGATCGTCATCACCTTGGGTGTCGCGGCCGCGTGCATCCTCGCGAAGAGTCGTACGCAGCTCGAGCTCGAGCTCGACTCGCGCCGCATCGGCTACGGATTGGGTTTCGTTCCGGCCGGCGGTCGCCTCGGCGTGACGCTCCGCCTCGGCAGCGATCCGTCGTCCGCCGTCCTCGAGGTCACGGATCCGCACGGTGGCACCCGAACCTGGATCGGCGGTGATCGTGCGCAGCTGGTCAGCGTGGCCGACGTCATCGCGCGTCTCTTTCCCGACCTGGTGTGGGAACGAGAGACGCCCGGCTGAGGCGTCCGGTCAGCGAGCGCGCAAGCGCGCCATCTGGTGGCCGTCGACGTACGTGCCGCGGCGGAAGGCGACCATGCGCTGCGTGCCCTCGTGCACGAAGCCGAAGCGCTCGTAGAGCGCGCGCGCTCGATCGTTGTCGACGTAGACCTCGAGCACCACGCGCTCGAGGCCGAGGTAGTCGTCCGCGAGCGAGGTGACAGCGGTGAGCAGCGCGTGGCCGACGCCCTGCCCTTGCAGCTCCGGATGCACCGAGATGCCGAAGCCCATCTGATGACGCAGGCGCGGGCTCGATCCGAACGGGAACAAGCCCGCCGATCCGACGACGCGTCCCTCGTGCTCCGCGACGAAGACGTGCGATCCGGGGATCGGCGTGCCGAGACGCTTCTCCCACATCGCGACCGACTGGAACGGCATCTGGTAGGTGCCCTCCATCACGCTCGCGAGCTCGTGGAGCCGGGCGAACCCCTCGGCGTCCTTCGTGCGAACGGGGCGTACGACCACCTCGCGTCGCGGACCGCGCGGCGGGATCGGCGGAGGCTCGCCGAGCTCGGGCGGATTCACGAACCCTGCGCGGATGCGCGCCATGCCGAAGCCGTCGACGAAGATCCCGTCGCGCAGCATGTCGCGGGGGCGGCGCGTCTCGATCACGAAGCCGTGCTTCTCGTAGAGGCGAACCGCCGCTGTGTTGTCCGCGTGCACACCGAGCTCGATGCGGAGGTAGCCCCACCACCGATCGGCCGCCTCGAGCGCTGCCTTCATCAGCGCATCGCCCACACCTCTTCGCTGCTTGGTGCTGGCCACACCGATCGAGAGGACCGCCACGTGGCGACGACGCGGAAACGCTGCGCCCTCGAGCGTGAGCACGCCCGCGAGCCCATCGTCGTCGAAGGCGCCGAGCTGCAGCATGCGATCGCTCGCCTCGACGATACGCGCGAGCGTCTGCTCCTCGCGATCGGACGGGAGACCGCCCCAGGTGCGCCCGACGTCGAGGTTCAGGCGATGGACCGACGGTGCGTCGGACGCGACCAAGGAGCGGATCGTGAAGGGCATGGTCGGACGATGCGTGGCCCTCGCGCTCCTGACAACGAGCGCGCTCCTGACGACGAGCCCGGTGCTGACCACGCCGTCGATCAGGCGACGCGAACCTCCCGCACCACGAGCTCGATCACGTCCTCACCTCGCTCGAGCTCGACCACGTCGCCGACCTTGCGCCCGAGCAGGATCTCGCCGAGCGGCGACGCTTCGCTGATCAGACCGTGCGCGGGATCGACCTCGTCGGGGCCGACGAGCGTGTACGTGCGGCGAACGCCCCGCGGATCCTCGACCACGATGTCGCAGCCGAAGCCCGCGCCTCCTTCGTGCAGCGCGGGCTCTCGCACGAAGGTGGTGGCGAGGATGCGCTCGAGCGTGAGGCGACGCGTGACCTTCGCCTCGTCCTTCGGATCGATCGACGCGCGCTCGGCGACGAGCCGCTCGCGCCCGGCAGGGGTGAGCGGAAGGGGCTCGCTCGGACGAGGCGCGAGCGTCGGGCCCTCGTCGGGGACGGTGTCTTCTTTGAAGAACGCCTTGGACACGACCGAGCGTTCGCCCGAATCGCTCGCGAGGCAACGTGAGGCTCAGGGCAACATCGTTCGCAGAAGGGTGCGCGCGTCGTGGTGCACCACGGGGATCGCGAGGTGAGCGTCGCGCACCACGCGCCTCGCGTGCATCGTGTGGAGCGCGCCGATCATCGGCGCCCAGAAGCCGTCGACGTCGTGGAAGCCGATGGGCTTGTCGTGAACGCCGATGTGACGGAGCGTCCACTGCTCGAAGATCTCGTCGAGCGTTCCGATCGCGCCCGGGAGCGCGACGTACGCGGCCGCCTCCTCGCACATGAGCGCCTTCCGCTCGGCCATGGTCTCCACGATCACGACGCGCGAGAGGCCCGGCATCAAGAGCTCGCGGTCGAGCATGCGCTTGGGGATCACGCCGATCACCTCGACCTTTCTTTCGATCGCACGCTGCGCCACGACGCCCATGAGGCCGACGCGTGCGCCGCCGTACACGATCGAGAAGCCGCGCTCTGCGATCGCGTCGACGAAGTCGTTCGCTCCCTCCACGAGGGCCGGCACGTCGCTAGCGTTCGACGCGCAGTAGACGGCGATTCGGTGTGTCATGGGCAGCACCGGATCTCGTCCCACACGACCGACGACGCGCAGACGTCGCTCGTGCACTCGGGTCGACACGTGCTCGCGACGTCGCAGCACGCGAGCTGGTACTCGCCGTAGATCGCATCGAGGGGCGTCGTGGTGCCTCCGGCGACGGGGCAGCGTCGTCCTTCCACCAGACGCGGGCGGCCCGAGCGCGCACACACCTGGTTCAAGGTCCCGAGGCCCTGACAGCTCGCGCGGATCCACAGACATCCACCCTCTTCGCGGCAGCCCTCGTCGACGCGTCCGTCCGCGTCGTCGTCGATCGTGTTCATGCACGTCTCGGGGACGCGATCGCAGACCGACCACGCGTCGCCGCCGAGGCAGATCTGCCGGCCCGGCGCGCTCGCGCCCATGCCGCAGTCGATGCTGCACGCGCGGCTCTCACCGGGCTCGCAGCCGGCAGCGTCGAGCACGCGTGTGTCGGCGGACGCGAATGCGTCGAGCGCCGTGCCCGCATCGCCGGCTGTCCTCGCGTCGCTCGCCTCTCCCCCATCGATCGCCGAGGGCGCATCGAGCACCGCCAGCACGTCGTGAGCCGTCGCGTCGTGGGCGAAGGACGTGTCGTCTCCCGCGGCGTCCATCGAGGGCGCGTCACGACGACCCGCGTCGCGACGAGCGCCGAGCCCGTCCTCGCACGCGCACCCGGTGAGGAGCCACGCCCCGACCATGATCGTTCGAGCCCAATGCATGGGGCGATGCTCGCACGAAGCTCACAGCATCGGCGACACGAGGCGACCCACGCCTTCACGCAGTCGATCGGTCCAGCCGCGCTCTTCCCAGCGGGCGTGCGACAGCTCTCTGCTCGACTGCTGATCGGAGGAGTGGAGCTCGGTGAGCTCGAACACGATGTCCGCGTCGTAGACCACCACGACGAGCTCGAAGTTGAGGCGGAAGCTGCGCACGTCGAGGTTCGCGCTCCCGACCGTGGCGAAGCGTCCGTCCACGATCAGCGCCTTGGTGTGCACCATCTCCGGCCCGTACTCGAAGATCCGCACGCCCGCGCCGAGGAGCTCGTCGTAGAAGCTCTCGCCCGCCCACTTCGCGATCGGGTAGTTCGAGTGCGCGGGGACCACGATCCGCACGTCGACGCCGCGCAGCGCCGCGGTCTGGAGCGCAACGAGCACCGCGCGATCGGGGACGAAGTAGGGCGTCGAGATCCACACGCGCTCGCGCGCCGCCGCGATGGCGGCGAAGTAGAGGCGGTGGATCGCCTCGAAGCCCTGATCGGGCCCCGACTGCACGCACTGGAGGATCGCGTCGCCCTTGGGCTCGAGCGTCGGAAAGCACGCGTCGCGATCGAGGTCCTCGCGGGTGGCGAAGAACCAGTCCTCGACGAAGACCGCTTGCAGCTGCGCGACCGCGGGGCCCTCGATGCGGAGCATGACGTCGCGCCACGGCACGAAGAGATCACCCACGTTGATGCCGCCGCAGTAGCCGAGCGAGCCATCGACGACGACGAGCTTGCGGTGATTGCGCAGGTTCATCGTGGCCGCGCGCCGGATCGGATCGATGGGGAAGAACGGCGCGGCGTGACCACCTTTGCGCTGGAGGCGCTTGAGCGTGCCGCCGACGCCCCAGGAGCCGAAGGCGTCGTAGAGCAAGCGCACGTTCACGCCTCGCTCTACCGCGCGCTCCAGCGCGTCGACCATGCGGTCCCCCACGATGCCGCGGCGGAACGCATAGAACTCGAGGTGCACGCTGACCTGGGCAGCGTCGATGGCGGCGACGAGCGCGTCGTACGTCGGCTGCGCGCCGACGAGCAGATCGACGTCGTTGCCCGGCACGAGCTCGGCGCGCCCCATCTTGCTCGCGAGCCGCATCACGCCGCGCATCTCCTCGTGCTGCATCTCGACGAGAGAGCTGCGCGCGGCCCGTGAGGTCGCGAGCTGGCCCGTGATGCGATCCTCGAGGCGCTGCCGCATCGCAGACGACACGGCGAGGCGCGTGCGCACGGGCCGACGGATGCGATCACGCCCGAGGTACCAGAAGAGCACGATGCCGAGCGCGGGGAACGCGAGGAGGACGAAGATCCACGCGAAGGTCGAGCTCGGCTCCTTCCGGCGCAGGAGCACGAGCGGGATGAACGCGATCGACACGATCTCGAGCAGCGTGACGAACGCCGAGAGCAGCGTGCTCGCGTCGAGATCGTGCATCTCCTCCTCGGTGTAACACGCCGCACCTGTGCGCCCGAGAGCCCCCCTATACTCCCGGCCGTGAGCGGAACGATCGAGCTCTCCGTCGCAGTGGTGGTGGAGGACATGGGCGACGGGCTCGTGCGAGCGGCGCCCCTCTTCGAGCGCGCGTGGATGACGCACGACGAGCACGAGGACGCGATCGAAGCCCTGCGCTCGTTCGTCGAGACGCGCCTCGCGGAGGCGGCACCGAGCGACGTCGCGCGCATCGTCGCGTGCGCCGACCCCAGCGAGCACGCGCTGCGGATGGCCGTCGCGAAGACGGCGCTCGCCGAGACCGACGAAGCGACGCTGGCCTTCGACGTCGCGACCGTGGTGCTCGGTCCTGGCGCGACGGATCTGGCACGAGAGCGCCTCCCGCGCGCGGCGACGACGCCGGGAGCGGACACGACCGCGGCGAGC
>JAFLCL010000222.1 GCA_017303575.1 Deltaproteobacteria bacterium | reverse complement strand
CGTCGGGGCCGAGCGCAGAGGTGTCGTCGGCAGCGAACGCATCGCGCGGCGTGCTCGAGGCGTCGGGGCGTGTGCCTGCGTCGGGCGCGGTCACCGAGGCGTCGCGCGGGGGGCCAGCGTCGGGCGTGCAGTCCGCCGGGCAGTCCTCGAGTGCGTCGCACGTTCCATCGCCGCACTCACCGCAGAGCCGCTCGCTCTCGTGGCCGCTCGCGCAGAGCGCCGCGATCGCCGGGATGATCGAGCTGATGAGCTCGGTGCGGGAGACGTCCTCACCGATCACCGCGAGCCGGTTGCAGTCTCCATCGCGCACCAGCGCCTCGACGGGGCCGTTGGTCAGATCGCCGAGCACGCGCAGCTCGGCGTCGTACACCCCCGAGCCCGAGTTGCCCGGCTGTGCGTCGAGCCTCGCGTAGAAACGCGACGCGCTGATCGACCCGTTGACGATGCCGTTCTCGACGACCTTCATCGGGAGACCGAACGGATAGCCTGCGAGCGAGACGGGCTCGCCCGTGACCACTGGTGTCGTGCGCACCTCCATCGGCGGGCCCAGAGGCGCACGGTCGAGGCGCACGATCGCGTAGTCGTTCGCGGCCGTGTACTCGGTGACGACCACCTCGGCGCACGCGAACACGTCGTCGCTCGTGCGCGCGTGGATCTCGCCCTCCGCGTCGTAGTACCAGCCGAAGACGAAGCGCTGATCGCGGCAGTCCCACCCATCGACGCAGTGCCCGGCGGTGAGGACGAGGTCATCGTCGATCAGCGTCGCCGAGCAGCTGGGCGCGGTGGGCTGATCGTAGTGGGCCTCTCCCTCGCAGAGCTCGCGCGAAGGCCCCAGCCGATTCACGTCGAACGTCACCTCACCCGTCGACGGATCGACGTTGACGCGGTCGGCGCGGATCATCCCTGGCACCGCGCGGATCACGGCCTCGCGCAGCGCATCGCTCGTCACCTCGTAGACCTCGACGCGATCGTCGGCGCCGAAGATCACCGCCTCGGTGGCCGAAGACGCGCCCGGCGCGCAGCCCGCGGTGGCAACCGCGAGGAGCGCGCCGGTCCAAGAGGAACGAGCAGCCATGCGATTGTGGTGTCGATCAGAAGACGAACGCGATGCGCGTCTGCAGCGTCCACATGATCGGGTCGGTGAGACGACCCCAGTTCGGACGCGCAGGGTCGACCGCGCCCAGCGCGTCGCCCACGCCCATCACACCGAACTCGTTGCTCCAGCGCATCTCGTCGTGCGGGCCCCAGCTGAGCTTGAGCGCGAAGTCCGCCTCCCAGCCGAGGAAGCACTGCGAGGACACGAGCGCGGGGCAGGTCGCCGTCGGTCCGCCCGCGGGGCGGTTGAGCGGGCCGTTGAGCTGATCGGCGAAGGCCACGATGAACTGACCGATGAGCTCGAGGCCGCCGTTCTGACCGAGCGGGCGCACACGCACTTGAGGCGCGAGGTACGCCGAGTTCCACACGCCGCCGTTCGACCACACGGCGTTCGAGAAGCTGTAGCCGTTCGCGGTGCGGACGTTGAGGACGACGGGATAGAGGAGGAGGCCGACCTGGTAGTTCGGGTTGTTGGGGCGCTGGGTGAAGATCGTGTTTCCGATCAGCGAAGCGCCCGCCTGACCCGAAGAGAAGCCCGACTCGACCGTCGCTGCCCAGAGCGGATCCTCGACGCCGAGGCGCACTGCGCCGCCCCAGATGTTCGCGCCGAGGCGACGCTCGGTGTTGCCGTAGGGCGTGATCGTTCCGGGCGGGGTGCCATCGCGGAAGGGCTCGCAGCCATCGGGCGTGTCGCAGAAGTCGCCCGTGAGGCTCACGGCGTTCGTCGTGCCCTGAATCGTGTAGAGCTCGCCCTCGCTGTAGATGAGCGGCGCGCGGCGACCGAAGGCCGACCAGCGCAGACGGTAGAAGAGATCACCGATCCAGATGTCGGAGCGCGTGTGCGCCTGACCGCGGTGGACCATGACGAGGCCCGCGATGAGCTCGTCGCGTGCGTTGACCGCGGCGTTGAACTCGGAGTCGGCCCACGCGAGGACGAGCGTCGTCTGCCAGACGTCGTCGTTGCCCGCGAGCGCGACGGTGTCGCTGTAGCCCGCGCCCGCGACGAAGCCGTAGGGCACCGCCGACCGCGCAGCGGGGTTGGTCCCGTAGCCGCGGGTGTCCTCGGCGAGCCAGTCGTAGGCGATGCCGAGGATGAGCGGCGTGGTGGGCTGACCGTCGGGGCCGCGCGTCTCGGCGATGTGCGTGCCCCCGAGCGTGTTCACGATGCTGAGCGGGCGCGTGAAGAACGCGACGCGATCGAACGTGGTGCCGGAGAGCGCGTCACCGAAGTCGTTGCGGAACGACGTGTCCTGCGTGGCGCCGAACGGGCCCGTGCCGCCATCGTTGAAGAGGAGACCGAGACCGCCCTGCGATCCCTGGCGACCGATGCGGATCTGACCGACCGGCGTCATGAACTCGAGCCAGAGGCGGCGGAGGTAGATCGGGCCGGGGTTGTTGCCCCACGTGTAGCCCGACATGAGGCTCGTCGTGGAGCCGTCGTTCGCGAAGAGCGGCGTCGAAGCGAGGCGGTCGTTGTCACCGAACACGACGTTGTCGAGCATGTCGATCTGCGCGCGGAGCGCAGCGACCGGCTGGAAGCGGTTCGACCCGAACACGACGGCGGGCTCGAGGCGCAGGCGCATGTAGCCGAACGCGACGTCGGTCGCGCCATCGCGTGTGGTCGCCAAGGACGGATCGGGGTTCGTGATCGGCATCGAGTCCCACACGCCGATGCGCGCGCGGTAGTAGCCGTGCAGGATCACGTTGATCGGCACCTCGGTGCTCGGCGCGCTGTCACCACCGCCACTGCTGCTGCCCGAGGGCGGCGGCGGGGGAGGCGGCGGCGGAGGAGGCGGGGGGGGCGGCGGCGGAGGCGGAGGCGGGGGCTCGTCCACGGGCGTGGGCTCCACGTCTTCGCTCGTCGTCGTTCCTTCGTCCGAGCTTCCGCCCTCGTCTGTGACGGGTGGCTCGCTCGGCGCGGTCATTCCGGCGGGCGCCGCCTCCTGCGCGCGCACGTTCGCGCTCACCAGGGTGACTCCCGACAGCGCGAGAAGCGCCAGCATCGACACGACCAGACGGCTCATCGTTCCTCCACTCGGTCTCGCCGCGCCGACGGGACGTGCTCGCGATCGGAGCAGTTCTCCGATGCGCTCGACACGCACGCGCTCGACGCCTCCGTTCTCGCAGTCCCGTGTTCGCCCACGGACCTCACGACGGCGCCGATGAGAGCACGGAATGCCGAGGATTCAAAGCGATTCGTGACGGAACGACGAGAGGGACCACATCGGTCCCTCTCGCTCCGTCATGGTGCAGCGCGTCATGGCGCGCTGCCTAGATCTCGGCGCTCACTCTTCGTTGTAGCGAGCGCACGGGTGGCCCGCTTCGTAGTCGGCGCGGAGGGGCTGGACGTTGATGATCGTCACACCGTCGGCGAGCGTTCGGACGCCTTCGCAGCCGAGGAGAACGGGCGAGGTGTCGCCCTCGCGCAGGCCCCACGTCTCGACGCGGATGAGCTCCGTGGAGACGGGGATGTTCATCGCGGCGTAGAGGCCTTCGTAGTTCGTGTAGAGCTGCTCGTTGCTCGGGTTCGAGTCGTCGCCGATGCGGCGGAAGTAGCGGTAGTGGGGCCCGAGCGAAGACTCGGCGCCGGCGTCGAGGATCTCGGAGCCATCGTTGCGGAACGCGCGCACGAACGCACCGCCGACATCGGCGCCGTCGCAGTCCTGGACACGGCCCGCGAGGATCGTGGTGCCAGGCTCGCGCTCGAGGCCGAGCGAGAGGGGGATGAGGTCGATCGTCGAGAACGCGACGGCGTTGCCTTCGATCTCGCCCCCGGCCGCGGGGGGAATTTCGTTGTACTGAACCGAGTCCGTGTAGCGGGTCGCGGCCGTGCCCCCCATGCGGTTCTCGAAGACGCGGTACGCGTACCAGCCGCCGCCGTTGACGGTGATGCCCGACGTCGTGCCGTCCATGCCGGTCGTGAACTCCTGGCACTCCGGCGCCGCGCACGTGTCGCGGATCAGGTTGTCGGCGAAGAACTGGACGCGGGTGTTGCGCGCGACCTGTCCGTCCTGTCCGAAGACCGCCAAGCGGAAGTTCACCGTGGTCGCGGCCCCCTGCTCGGGTGCGGTCTGTGTCCCACGGCATGCGTAGTCCGCGGGGCTCGCACCGGTCTCACCGGTCGAGGTCTCGACGCAGCTGCCCGCGCCGATCGGGCACGCGTAGCCGCCCGACGCGTCTTCGCCGGACATCGTGAATGCGTCGTCGGATGTGGGTCCGGCGTCGTTGCCCGCGGGACCGCCGCACGCTGCGCTCGCCAGGCTCGCGAGACCGATCGCGGTGATCCCCACCATCCTCGAAGCCAAGTTCGTCTCGAGCATCGCCATGTCGCACTCCTCATTCCGGCGGCGCGCGCGTGCGCCGTCACGATCCGAGGCTTGTACTCGCGGGAGCGGGGCGTCGTAAAGGGCGGTCGCGCACGCGCTGACCGTCACGTCGAGGCGTCGAGCAGCTCCTCGATCTCGGCGCCGAGCAGGACCCGCAGACCGCGCGCGAGCGTGGTCGCGCGGAGCCGCGCGACGAGGCGCACCTCGCCTTCGGTCACCTCGATCGCGAGCGTTCGCGCGACCTCCTCGAGGCCGATCGCACGACCGAGGTCAGCCTCCGAGAGCGCGCCCACGAAGGTCCGGAGGTTCTCTTCCACCCCCGGAGGAAACGCGCCGAAGAGCCTCGCGCGCAGCTCGATCGCGCCAGGCTCCTCGGGGCCCGCGGTCGAAGCCGCGAGCGAGGCGTCCTCGAGACGTGCGAGCACGAGGCCGATCCCTTCGGGCGGCAGCTCCGGACGTCCGTGGCGGACGAACACGAACGGTGCGTCCGCTTCGCCGGCGATCACCGTCCGCAGTCGGGATGGAGGTGGACGTGTCGCGCCCATCGCCTCCTCCCGTGTGTGCAGGAGCAGGCCCGCGATCTCGGGTGGGCCTTCCACCAAGGCAAGATCGTTGGCACCGAGCGCGAGAAGCTCGAAGCGACGCAGGAGGTAGATGCCCGCACGGCGCGTCACCGGACGATCGGCGCTCGACTCCAGCGGGGCCATTCGGTGCCCGATCTCGGCAACCACGACGTTCGCGTGGAACGATCCACGCGCCAGCAGGAGCGAGCCGCTGCCTTCGTAGCTCGCGTGCTCGACGATCTCGAGCTCGCGCACATCGACACCGTGGCGATCGCGGAAGGCGTCGAGCCGCGTCGAAGGCACGATCGCCTCTGCCACCCGCATCAAGCCGTCGTCGGCCAGCAGCGCTCGGGGGCGAACGCGAAGGAGCGACGTGTAGCCCTCGGGCACGACGTCATCGAGATCGAGCGCGCGTGCAGGGGCCGAGGGCTGCGTGCCTCCGCAGCCCACACTCGGGACGCCGAGCAGGATCGAGATCATGGCGAGGAGCGACCCCACCCGAAGCGCTCGGCCCCGAACGGATCGAGCCGCGAGATCGGAGTGACCGATCTTCGCGGCTCGCGAGGCCCCACTTCGTGCGACGCGGCCCCGCAGGCGCGAGCCCGTCAGGCCTTCGCGCGCGGGCGCTTGTCGGACAGCGCCTTCTCTTCGGGCGAGTCGGTGCTCGCTGCCGGAGGGCCGCGGCGGATGGTGTGCTTCTCGAGGATCTGCGCCTCCACCCACGTCAGCATCTCCGGGTGCTGCTCGAGGTAGATGCGCGCGTTGTCGCGACCCTGCCCGATGCGCTCACCCTGGCAGGAGTACCACGCGCCCGCCTTCTCGATGACGCCCATCTCCGCGCCGAGGTCGAGCACGTCGCCGCTCTTGCTGATGCCCTTTCCGAACATGATGTCGAACTCGCACTCCACGAACGGCGGCGCGAGCTTGTTCTTCACGACCTTCACGCGCGTGCGGTTGCCCACCGCCTGCTCGCCCTGCTTGATCGTGCCTACGCGGCGGATGTCGAGGCGCTGCGACGCGTAGAACTTGAGCGCATTGCCGCCCGTCGTGGTCTCGGGCGAGCCGAACATCACGCCGATCTTCATGCGGATCTGGTTGATGAAGAAGAGGGTGGTGTTGGACTTGTGCACCGTCGCCGTGAGCTTGCGGAGCGCCTGGCTCATGAGGCGCGCCTGGAGGCCCGGCTGCTGATCGCCCATCTCGCCTTCGATCTCCGCGCGCGGCACGAGCGCCGCGACCGAGTCGATCACGATCAGATCGACAGCGCCCGAGCGCACCAGCGTGTCCGCGATCTCGAGGGCCTGCTCACCGTGATCGGGCTGCGACACGAGGAGGTCCTCGACGTTCACGCCGAGCTTGCGGGCGTAGGACACGTCGAGCGCGTGCTCGGCATCGATGAACGCCGCGACACCCCCGAGGCGCTGCGTCTCCGCGATCGCGTGAAGCGTCAGCGTGGTCTTGCCGCTCGACTCCGGACCGTAGACCTCGACGATGCGTCCGCGCGGGAAGCCACCGACGCCGAGCGCGATGTCGAGCGCGACGGAGCCCGACGGGATGACTGCGATCTCCTTCTGCGCCTGCGCCATCTCACCGAGGCGCATGATCGCGCCCTTGCCGAAGTTCTTCTCGATGGTCCCGAGCGCTGCGCTCAACGCACGGTCACGGTTCGAATCACGGTCCTGGCTCATGACGTTTCCTTCTCCCTGCCTCGCGTGAGCGAGGCGCTCGATCGTGATGCGACGCCCCCGTGCCATCGCACAGGGTGGGCCTCGCACGTAGAGGTCCCTCGCAGCCCCCCTCTAGGTATCCGGCGGCTGCGAGGTTCCTACTGATATCCCGTTCAGTGCTGGCCGTCCAGACCTTTTCTCTTCAGGTCGGCCGGCGCTGTCCGGTGTCGTGGGTGGGACGTATCGCGCGTCGCCGCACTGACACGCTCGGCGCAGTCAGCGGCTCGACGCTGCGTCCGCGACCCACCGAAGCGCTGTGTATCCAGCGATCATGCGGATGCGATCTCGGCTCCCGCCCAGCTTCAGGTGCCGTGTCTCGGTCTTGCCACCTCGGCGTGCGAGGCCGAGCCACACCGTGCCCACGGGCTTCTCGTCGGTGCCGCCGCCCGGGCCAGCGATGCCGGTGATCGAGATCGCGAGGTGAGCGCTCGAGATACGGAGCGCCCCTTCGGCCATCTCTGCGGCGACCTCCGAGCTCACCGCGCCGTACGCCCGGATCAGCTCCGCGTGCACGCCGAGCAGCTGGATCTTCGAAGCGTTCGAGTAGGTGACCGCGTCGAGGATCACGTATTCGGAGCTACCGGGCACCGACGTGAGCAGCTGACCCACGAGGCCGCCCGTGCACGACTCGGCGAGCGCGATCGTGAGGCTGCGATCGCGAAGCACGCGCCCGACGTAGGCAGGGAAGGTGTCGTCCGCTTCGCCATAGACGATCGCGCCCAGGCGCTCGCGCACCTTGGTGGCTGCGCGCTCGGCGAGCGCTTCGGCCTGTGAGGCGTCGGCCGCGCGGACGAGCACCTTCACCTCGACCTCGGGAAAGCTCGCGCGGTAGCCGATCGTGAGACCGGGCATCTCGGCCTCGAGGCCCGCGAGCTTCTCGCCCACCGCTGACTCGCCCTCGCCGAACGTGCGCAGGTGGATCTGGTGCGTCGTGCGGCTCGCGCGCGGTGCGAGCGCGGGCTCGACCTGCTCCTCGAACATCCGCTCCATCTCGCGCGGCACGCCGGGCAAGAAGAAGCAGCGCGCACGACCGAGATCGATCGCGAAGCCCGGCGCCGTGCCGTCGGAGTTCGGGAGCATCGTCGAGCCCTCGGGCAAGAGGGCCTGCTTCTCGTTGCTCGGCCCCATGGGGCGCCCGATCACCGCGAAGCGTCGGCGGATGGCCTCGAGCGCGGCGTCGTCGCGGACGAGCGGACGCGAGATCGCCTCCGAGGCCGCGATCGCGGTGAGATCGTCGGTGGTGGGACCGAGGCCCCCGGTCGAGACGACGAACGGATGGCGCGTCGCGAGATCGCGCAGCGTCTGTACGATGCGCGTGACGTCGTCGGGCACCACGACGTGCTCGGCAGGGTCGAGGCCCAGCGCGATGAGGCGCCGAGCGAGCCAGCTCGAATTGGTGTTCACGAGCTCCCCACGGCTGAGCTCGGTCCCGATCGCCAGGAGTGCGACGGTCATCGCCTCGACTCTCTCACAATCGTCTGGACCCGGAAACGGCCTCGGACGTCCGACGGGAGCGTGGTAGGTGCTGGACGTTCGCCGGTTCGGACCAGAGAACGAAGGCACCCGACGACCCCGACGTGGGTCCACATCCCAGGCGAGGAGCGAGCATGAATCGATGGTGGAAGACGACGCTGACGGCATCCGCTGCGCTGGCGTGTGCGGTCGGGCTGCGAGGCGGTGAGCCCGCGCGCGCGCAGGAGGCGGGCATCGGCGCTCCTGTGCGTCCTCCCGCCGCCGAGCGTGCGCGTGCCCGCACGACGGCCACCACGCCCGCGCGTCCCTCGCCGCTCGACGGCCTCGAGATCCGTCGTGAGCGTCTCGGGAGCGGCCTCCGCGTGGTGCTCAACCCTGATCGCAGCGTCCCGACCGTGGGCATCGCCGTCTACTACGACGTCGGCTCGCGCAACGAGGTGCGTGGCCGCTCCGGCTTCGCGCACCTCTTCGAGCACATGATGTTCCAGGGCTCGGCCAACGTGGGGAAGGGCGAGCACTTCGTGATCATCACGCAGCGCGGCGGCTCCATGAACGGCACGACGAGCGACGACCGCACGAACTACTACGAGACGCTGCCGTCGAACGAGCTCGAGCTCGGTCTCTGGCTCGAGGCCGATCGCATGCGCTCGCTCGCGGTGACCGAAGAGAACTTCGAGAACCAGCGCGAGGTCGTCATGGACGAGCGCCGCCAGAGCTACGAGAACCAGCCGTACGCGCTCTCGTTCCTCCGCGCGAACGAGCTGTCGTACGGCGACTACTGGCCCTACGCGCACTCGACGATCGGCGACATGCAGGACCTGGTGAACGCGCCGCTCACCGCAGTGCAGGAGTTCTGGACGCAGTACTACGCGCCGAACAACGCGGTGCTCTCGATCTCGGGTGACTTCGACGCCGACGAGGCGATGGCCCTCGTGCATCGTCACTTCGACGACATCCAGCCGCGTCAGGTGCCCGCGTTCGCGCCGCCCCAGATCCAGCCCCAGACGGCCGAGCGTCGCGACGCGATGGTCGATCCGCTCGCGGATCTTCCTGCGTTCCACGTGAACTGGCACATCCCCGCGGCCCGCGAGGCCGATCACTACGCGCTCGAGATGCTCTCGTTGATCCTCGGGCACGGGCACAGCTCGCGCCTCTACCGCGACCTCGTTCACGAGCGTCAGCTCGTCAGCGAGATCAGCGCGGGCACCGACGATCGTCGCGGCCCCGATCTGTTCTCCGTGTTCGGCCTCGTGGCCGAGGGGCACACGCCGTCGGAGGTCGAGCCGCTCGTGTTCGGTCACCTCGAGCGCATCGGTCGCGAGGGCGTCACCGAGCGCGAGCTCACGCGCGTGCGCAACCAGGTGCGCTCGTTCTTCCTCTTCTCGCTCCAGGCGAACCTCGATCGCGCCCGTCAGCTCGCGGAGTTCGAGATGTACTGGGGTGACGCGAACCTCATCCGCGGCGAGCTCGATCGGTACCTCGCCGTGACGCGCGCCGACGTGCAGCGCGTCGCAGCACGCTACTTCGCGGAGACCAACCGGTCGGTGCTCGACGTCATGCCTGCCGGTGCGTCGGCTGGAGGAGGTGCACCATGAGCGCGTCCACGAGCCTCAGGCTCTTCACAGCGCTCGTGCTCGCGCTCTGCATGAGCGCGTGCGGCGGGTCCAGCGGCACCGACACGACGGGCTCGACCGCGAGCACGGGCGGTGAGGCAGTCGCGGCGCCCGCGGAGACCGTCGAAGAGACGCCCCCCGCGCCACGGCAGCCGCCTCCTGCCTCCGCGGCGCCGCGCGACGTGCATCTTCCGCCGCCCACGCGCATCTCGCTCCGCAACGGCCTCGAGCTGAACACCGTCGCCGCCGATCGCCTGCCGGTCGTCTACGTGCGGCTCGTGATCAAGAGCGGGCTCGCGCGTGATCCCGAGAACCTCCCGGGCCTCGCGGGCTTCCTCTCGGACATGCTCGAGCAGGGCACCACGACGCGTGACAGCGCCGAGATCGCCGACGCTGTCGAGCACATCGGCGCGAGCCTCGACGTCGTCGCGGAGGCCGACTCGATGGCGCTCCAGATCCGCGGCACAGCCGATCAGCTCGACGCGATGCTCGCCATCTTGGCCGACATCGCGATGCACCCCGCGTTCGCCGACGAAGAGATCGGCCGCCTCCGGACGCGCGAGCAGGATCGTTTGCAGATCGCGTACTCGGATCCTTCGATGCTCGCGCGTCGCGAGTTCTTCCGCCTCGCGTACGGCGCGCATCCGTACGCGCACGTGGATCTCTCCACCGACTCGCTCGCGCGCATCACGCGCGCGGATCTCGTCGCGTGGCACCGCACCCACTTCGTGCCCAGCAACGCCTTCGTGGTCGTCGTCGGCGCTGTCACGCCCGAGGCCTCGCGTCGCGCGGTGGAGCGCGCGTTCCGCAGCTGGCGCGGGGCCGCGGTGCCTGCGCAGACCTTTCCCGAGATCCCCGCGCGCACGGGCCGCGAGATCCTCCTCGTGCACCGACCGGGCTCGGTGCAGAGCCTCATCGCGATCGGCAATCTCACCATCCCCCGGGCGCACCCCGACTTCATCGCGCTCGACGTCGCCAACCAGATCCTCGGCGGCTCGGCGGCCTCGCGCCTCTTCATGGATCTGCGCGAGCGACGCAGTCTCACCTACGGCGCGTACAGCGGCGTGGACGAGATGCGCGGCGTCTCGCCGTTCCGAGCCCGCGCGGCGGTTCCCAACCAGCGCACCACGCTCGCGATGGACGCGTTCATGGAGCACCTCCAGCGCATCGTGCACGAGGAAGCGCCTGCGCAGGAGGTGCTCGACGCCGAGCGCTACCTGAGCGACTCGTTCCCGCTCCAGATCGACACCTACGGCCGCATCGCGTGGATGGTCGCGTACCTGCGCCTCTTCGATCTGCCCGACGACTACTGGGACACCTACCGCTCGCAGATCCGCGCGGTCACGCCGGCGGAGGCGCTGAGGGCCGCGCAGGCGCACATCCGCCCCGACTCCGGCATCGTGGTGGTCGTCGGTGATGCCAACGTGGTGGCCGAGCCGCTGGCGCGCTGGGGCACCGTCACCTTGGTCTCGACCGATGGCGAGCCGCTGACGATGGACGCCGTGCGCGCTCAGGCTCAACCCGCGCAGCAGTAGAGCCGTCGTCGCGGCTTGCGGGCAGTCCCGAGCGCGCGAAGGGAAGAGGGAATGCCGGCCCGGATCCGCGACGTCTCGCAGATCCGGGCCGACGTCGTTCGTGCGTGATAAACGGCCCGTCTTCTCCGTGCATCGGAGCAGGTGTTCGTTCCTTGGAGGCAGCGCATGTGTGGCATCGTCGGGCACGTCGGATCCGAGCAGGCAGCACCCATCCTCCTCGATGGCCTGCGTCGCCTCGAGTACCGCGGCTACGACTCGGCGGGCGTCGCGATCCACACGGACGGCGGCGAGCTCAAGGTGGTCCGCGCGGTCGGCAAGCTGCGTAACCTCGAGGCGCAGCTGAACGCCTCGCCCCTCCCGGGCACGGTCGGCATCGGTCACACGCGCTGGGCCACACACGGGCGACCGTCCGAGGTGAACGCGCACCCGCACGTCGCGGGGCCGATCGTCGTGGTGCACAACGGCATCATCGAGAACCACCTCGCGCTGCGCGCGCGGCTCGAGGAGCGGGGCGCCAAGATCGCGAGCGACACCGACACCGAGCTCGTCGCGCATCTCGTTCACTTCAAGGTGAAGGACGGCCTCGATCTCGAGAGCGCGGTCCGGGCTGCGCTGCGCGAGCTCCACGGCGCGTACGCGATCGCGGTGCTCTCGAAGAACGAGCCCGATCGCATCGTCGTCGCGAAGTCCTCGAGCCCGCTCGTGCTCGGGCTCGGCGACGGCGCGACGTACTGCGGCTCCGACATCCCCGCGCTCCTTCCCTACACGCGCCGCATGGTCTTCCTCGAGGACGGCGACATGGCCGTGCTCACGCGTGAGGACGCGTCGGTCACGCGCATCGACACCGGTGAGAAGGTCGAGCGCGCGGAGAAGCACATCGACTGGTCGTCGGTGATGGCCGAGAAGGCCGGCTTCAAGCACTTCATGCTCAAGGAGATCCACGAGCAGCCGCGCGCCATCGAGGACACGCTGCGCGGCCGCCTGGATCGCGAGAACGCGGACGTGCACGGCCACGAGATCGGCCTCAGCGACGCGGACGCCAAGGCGATCCAGCGCGTCTACCTGCTCGCGTGCGGCACCAGCCATCACGCGGCGATGACGGGCCGCTACTACCTCGAGCAGATCGCGAAGATCCCGACGACCGTCGAGCTCGCGAGCGAGTTCCGCGGGCGCGATCCGATCATCGGGCCCGGCGACCTGGTCGTCGCGGTGAGCCAGTCGGGCGAGACGATCGACACGCTGATGGCCGCGCGCGAAGCGAAGGAGAAGGGCGCGAAGGTCCTCGCGATCGCGAACGTGATCGGGAGCGCGATCCCGCGCCTCGCGGACGCCGCGTTCTACACACACGCAGGCCCCGAGATCGGCGTCGCGTCGACGAAGTGTTTCTCCGCGCAGCTGGCCAACCTCTTGATGCTGTCGATCTGGCTCGGTCGTCGTCGCGGCACGCTCGACACGAACGGCGCGCGCGAGCTCGTCGAGGGGCTCGCGAAGCTCCCCGTGCAGATGCGCGACGTCGTGATCGGCACCCGACAGCTCGTGGCCAACCTCGCCAAGCGCTACCGCGACGCGCGCGACGTGCTGTTCCTCGGCCGCGGGCTCTCCTTCCCGATCGCGCTCGAGGGTGCGCTCAAGCTGAAGGAGATCAGCTACGTGCACGCGGAGGGCTACGCGGCGGGCGAGATGAAGCACGGTCCCATCGCCCTCATCGACTCCGCCGTGCCCGTCATCGTGCTGATGCCGAAGGACCGCTGGTACGACAAGACCCTGTCCAACCTGCAGGAGGCGATGGCGCGCGAGGGTCAGGTCATCGGCATCGCGACCGAGGGTGACGAGGCCGCGCAACGCCTCACGCAAGACGTGATCGAGATCCCCGCGGTGCTCGAGGCGCTCACGCCCTTCCTCACCGTGCTGCCGCTCCAGCTCTACGCGTACTACGTCGCCGACTTCAAGGGCACGGACGTGGACCAGCCCCGCAACCTCGCCAAGACGGTGACCGTGGAGTGAGCGACGCCGTGCTCGAGCTTGGTTGGACGGCGAGCGCGCGCGTCGAGAGCTCGCGAGAACGTGTCGTCGCCGTGGTGGTCCCCGCCTGCGACGAGGAGGAACGAGTCGGCCGTGTGATCGGGACGATGCCGGCGCGCGTCGCGCGCATCGTGCTCGTGGACGACGGTAGCCGCGACGCGACAGTGGCCCGCGCCGAGTCGGTGGGGGATGCCCGGCTCGTGATCGTGTCGCACGGCGCGCGGCGCGGTGTGGGCGCTGCGATCGAGAGCGGCTACCGGCGTGCGTTCGACGACGGTGCCGACGTCGTCGTCGTGATGGCGGGTGACGCCCAGATGGATCCCGACGACCTCGAGTCGCTGATCGCGCCGGTGGCGTCGGGCGAGGTCGGCTACGCGAAGGGCAACCGACTCGATCATCCGCGCGCGACCCGGGACATGCCGCTCGTGCGTCGGCTCGCGGGCTCGGTGCTGTCGCGCCTCACGTCGCTGGCGACGGGCCGGCGCGTCCGCGACTCGCAGTGCGGCTACACCGCGATCGATCGCCAGAGCTGGCGCGCGCTCTCGGGGGCGCCGTTGTGGTCGTCCTACGGGTACCCCAACGACGTGCTCGTGCGGCTCGCGCGCGCGGGCGTCGTCGTGCGCGACGTGCCCGTGCGTCCCGTGTACGTGGGCAAGCGCGGTGGCATGCGCGCACGGCACGCGTTGCTCGTCGTCCCGTACGTGATCGCGCGTGCCCTCGTGCGCGGAGACTGAGCGTGCGCATCGGCGTGGCGACGACGTCGTACCCGCGCTTCGCGGGCGATCCCGCGGGGATCTTCGTGCGGGCGCTGTGCCTCGAGCTCGTGCGCCTCGGTCACACGTGCGAGGTCGTCGCGCCCGACGATCCGCTCTGTGTGCCATCGACGGATCACGGCATCGAGGTGCATCGGCTCGAGGCTCGCATCCGCGGCGCGCCCCCGACCTTCTACGGCGCGGGCGTTCCCGACAACGTGCGACGCGATCC
>JAFLCL010000221.1 GCA_017303575.1 Deltaproteobacteria bacterium | reverse complement strand
CGACGCGCCGCGCGCTGGCCGATGCGCTCGACGTAGGTGGGGCCTCCGTCGAAGAGCGCGCTCGGATCGACGGCGTGGCCGTTCTGCCAGAGCTCGAAGTGCACGTGCGGGCCGTGCGTGATGCCCGTCATGCCCACGAGCGCGATGCGCTCGCCGCGACGCACGCGGTAGCCGGGCTGCACCGTCGTGCGCGCGTTGTGCGCGTAGAGGGACATCCAGCCGTTCCTGTGCACGATCATCACGACGTTGCCGTACCCGCGCACGCCGTTGTCGCTGTAGGCGACGATGCCATCGGCCACGGCACGCACGACCGTGCCGACGGGCGCGGAGATGTCGACGCCGCGGTGGATCAGATCGGGCCGCGTGGTGCGTACGTAGCCGAAGCCACGCACCCAGCGGCCTTCGTCGATCGGCCAGAGGATGCGATCGGGCGCACGACCGCGGACCGCGCGCGTCCACGCCTCGTCGGGACGACCATGGAGCAAGCGCGACGCGCACTCGCGCGTGCCGAGGCCGAGCGCTTCGGCGCGCTGCATCGAGACGCCACGCGGCGTGGGCACGCGACGTGGTCCATCGCTCCAGCGGAACGTGCGCCTTCGTCGCTCGCTCGTGCGCGGGCCCGCGGCGTCCTCGTCGTCCTCGTGCGCGGCGACGAGATCGCCGTCGTCCTCGGCGTGGGCGTCCGCCGCGTGCAGCGGATCGCGCGCTGCACCGTCGCGCACGATCGCGTCCTCTGCCTCCGTCTCCGTCGCAGCCGCGGGCGCGTCGCTCGGCGCAGGCGGGTGATCGTCGGTGGGCGACGGATCGGCGCTCGCGCGGGAAGGCGCAGAGACCACGAGCATCGCGAGCACGAGGACGACGAAGAGACGAATCGGGCTCATGCCCCGACGTGTCCGGGACCCGCGTCCTCACGTCAACAAAGCGGCGTCCTCGCGAAGTGCTTCATGAAGCACGCGCGAGCGACGCGACGTTCGGGTGCACGATGCGCGAGTCAGGTCGTGCTCGCGCTCAGCGCTACGAGCGATCGACGTCTCGCCCGTCGTGCTCGGACCCGGCATCCGAGCGGTCGACGGAAAGCACGTAGGCACGGGCGGCCAGGAGGTGGCAGCCGAGCACTCACGAGGCGCTGGTGTCGTCGTGGCGGAGAGCCCGCCCGTGGGCGATCAGGGGACGCCGCCGTCGCGGGTGCCGGCGTCGGATACTCCCGCCAGACAGTCATCGGGGATGCAGTAGCGCGGCGCCACCGCCGAGTCGTTGGGGCTCGACATGCAGGTGAAGCCCGAAGCGCATCCGAACGAGACCCCGCACTCGGGGGAGCAGAACCAGAAGGTTTCACCCCAGGGGTCGTAGCGGTAGAGGCGCGCGAGGCAGTACATGCCGTCCGGGCACGCCGGGTCATCCCACGTGCAGTAGCGACCCACGCCGGAAGCGGTCCCCATGTCTCCTGGATGGCGGCAGACGTTCGGAGGCGGTGACACCGGCTGCTGACACGCCTGCAGGCAGGCGAGAAGGAGGACGGGTCCAACGAACCGGATCCCGACGCCGAGGATGTGGCGGGGATCACGATGCTTCATGGGATGTCGATGCATTCGATCTCCTCTCCGAAGGTAGCCGCGTACTGCACGCAGTCCGACCGCGGCACGATGAACCCGAATCGTTCCAGTGTGGTCGGCGACGGGGTTCGCGGCATCAAGCAACTGCAGGGCGGGGTCGACAGGTTGACGCAGAGCGCTCGATCGATCTCGCCACCGTCGCCGGAGCAGGTGTTCGTCATCGTCGCAGCGCAGATCCCATACCCGCGCTCGTTGGAGACCCCGGCGCACGGCTCGGCACAGTAGGGGCACCCAGACCCGCGACCGCACCGCCCGGGCTCATCCGGGCACCCGGTGTCGGGCAGCCGAATGACTTCCTCTCCATCGCCCCAGAAGCAGCGGTGCGGGCCCGCCTCCAGCTCCGACAACAAACACAGCTCAGCCGGGACACACAGCCCCGACTGCTCCACGCCAGGAAGCTCGCTGCCCGGAAAGAAGCACGCCTTCGCATCGGGACAGCTCGGGGGACTCGGCTCGCGGTCTCGCGTTGGGGATCTGGCCAAACGGCACGGATCAAACCCCCTGCCGGGAAAGCACGTGCCGGACGGTGCGTGGCACTCAAATCCCGTCGGGCAGCAGTGACCAGATGGGCACGTGCGACACTCGGGCGTGCAGCGTCTCCACCCGAGGCTGGAGATGCACGGATCACCGCTGTCAGTCTCAATTGGAGCCACGTCTACCGCCGCGACGTCGATGGTCACGACCGCGTCGGCGCCCGAGTCGATACGCGGGATCGGACCGTCGACCCGGCCATCCGCTCCAGCATCCTCGTCGCGCGTGTGCGACGCCGCGCAAGCAGCCACGCCGAGCAGAGTGACGAGAATCGCTGGCCTCGCCCTCCACCTATAGCGAAGGGGCATCGAACACTGCTCTCACGTCGCGTCGATTCGGTTGCGCGCCAGGCGCAACGAACGGCGCGCGTGCAGCCCCGCACCCGTACTGCACGCCGAGCAGGCGAAGCAGCAACGGCGGACCGAGGTTCGTGAGAAGCGCCTCTTCGAAGTTCGCGTTCAGCAGCACCGTTCCCTGCGGGTCCGACGCAAGGCTCTCTGAATACACGAACGTGACGCCCTCCGGCATAAGCATCACACGGTCGATCTCGGCCGCGAAGCGGCACGTACCCGTCTGTGCTCCCTCCGGCACTGAGCATGCGCCGCGCGGCGACTCGGGCGTTTGGCACTCCGCGTCGCACGCGCAGGGGACGGTATCGAGACCGAGGATTTCGCTGTCAACCTCACTCAGACCGCGCATCACGCCCGCGAAGGCGCTGGGCAAGCCGTTTTCCAGGGAGTCGATGAGACCGTTCTCGACCATGTCCTCGACGATGCAGAAGTCGCGAACTTCCGCACGAGCTTCCAGCGACGTCAAAGTGATGTCGACCTGAGGGCTTGGCAGAAGGATCTCACCGCCGCATCGCTCCGGCCGGGTCGTGACTTCGACTGACCCTGTGCGATAGCGTGTCTCGAAGTCGATAATGACGTCCTGACAACCGAACGAACTGCCGGCGGTGATGAACGCGTCGTACCGGAGTTCGTCCGCGGTCTCGCCATCGTCGTAGTCCAGGATGGGGCCGACGTTAAGCGGGACTCCCGAGCCGGTCGGTCCCGTCGCTACCGGGCCCCCGACGTTTCCGTTCATTTGGAGCTGTCGGACAACGCCCGAATTGAGTAGGGCTTGCAACACACCCCACGGGATGTGAAGCGAGCACGCGCCGATGTCGTAGACACGGAGCGAGTCCCAGTCCTGATCCGTGCCAACTGGCACGACGCGCTCGGTGCCGATCGACGGCGAGTACGGGAAGTGGAGTACGTCGATCGGACCGAGGATCGGATCCAACTGAAGGTTGAGATCGTCCCGGACCAAGTAGATCCGCTTCTGCGCGCCACGAGCCGTGCGAGACCTTGGCTCGGACCGAACGACGCAACGACTCGGTCCTGGGCGTCCCACACATGCAGGATGTGCTGACGCTGATCGTTGGCGACGAGAGCGATGGCGACACCGTGCGGCACATGCCATCGACGCGTTCCCGCTAGGAAGGAGATCCCCCCCTCCTCGATGGTCGTCTCCTCGAAACGCCGCGCCCACGACGAGCGTGCCCACAGCGCGCTCAGCGCGCCCGAGAGCGCGAGCAGGAGCGCGACGTCGTAGCGCGCGAGGAGGAGGCCGACGCCCGCGATGGTCAGGAGACCCGCGGCGAGCCATGCGAACACGTACGCGGGACCCTTGTTCTCCGAGCGGATGTGCAAAGGCAGAAGGGACGTTCGGCGTTGGCTCTCGACAGCGTGGCGGAACATGCGCTGCACGAGCTCGGGCTCGCCGCGCAGCAACGTCGAGACGTAGAGCGTCCGACCCGCTTCGTCTCGCACCTCGATGCCGTTCGAGCGCTGCACGATCTCGTGCATCGCGCGCCACTCCATGGGCGCACGGCGCGGATCGACTGGCCAGATGCCGCACGCATCCACGTGGACCGCGATGCTCGCGTCGCTCCACACACACGCCATACCCGAGAGGACCCCACAGCCGATGGCGACCCATGCGCCTGTGGACGGGCCCGAGGCAACTCCGGCACCGATCAGGACGACCGCGAACACCGCAGCGAGGGCACGCCACCCCCAGCCGACACCATGCCGCACCGCGTTCGCGTCCATCGCAGGGCAGCGTAGCTCGGGCCCGCGATGCGCGAGTCAGGACGCGCGAGGAAGGTAGTCTCGCGTCGATGGACGACGCGACGGACTCGCTCAGGCGCAGCTGGAACCACGCCACGCGGAACCACAACGCGCACAAGGGTGATCAGGCCAAGCTCCTGCGCGAGGGCCACGAGGTCCTCTTCGACGAAGAGCTCACGCTGCTCGGCGACCTGACCGGCAAGTCGCTCGTGCACCTCCAGTGCAACGCGGGACAAGACTCGCTGTGCCTCGCGCGACGCGGCGCGAAGGTGCTCGGCGTCGATCTCTCGGACGAGGCGATCACCTTCGCGCAGCAGCTGTCGCGCGAGAGCGGCATCCACGCGCGCTTCGTGCAGCACGAGGTGTGCGACTGGCTCGAGAGCACCGAGGAGCGCTTCGAGATCGCGTTCTCGAGCTACGGCACCACGGGCTGGCTGCCCGATCTCGATCGCTGGGCGCGCGGCGTGCACCGCGTGCTCGCGCCCGGCGGGATGCTCGTCTACTTGGAGTTTCATCCGCTGCGTTGGTCGTTCGACGACACGCTCGCGCTCACGAAGGACGACTACTTCGAGACGCGTCCGTTCCTCGATCCGGTGGGCGACTACGTGCTCGAGTCGGGCGCCGCGCTCGGCGTGATCGCGCCGGGGGAGAGCGTGAAGAACGAGATCCCCGCGACCTCGTGGCAGCACGGCCTGGGGCAGATCGTGACGGCCATCGCGCAGGCAGGCCTCGTGATCGATCGCCTCGAGGAGTACCCCCACTCGAACGGATCACGCCCCGCCGCGTGCATGGTCCTCGGGAATGACCGCCGCTACCGCTTCCCCGAAGGCACACCCCGCCTCCCGCTGATGTTCGGCGTGCGCGCGCACAAGCCGCGCTGATTCGTTCAGGTTCCGATACGAGCGGTCGACCACACCAGCACCGCGACGAGACTGGGATCGCTGCCCGCGATGCAGCGAATCTCTTGCCGACCGAACCCCACGTCGAACCGCCCGCAGATCCCGTCGCCGCCCTCTCGAATCTCGACTGGCAGACGCGGCAGCGCGCTCCACACCATCGCCGGCCTCTCGTACCGGCGATCGGTCCAACACGCGTAGCCCCCCGCGATCTCGCTGCCCGCCACACAGAACCCCTGCGACCCATCGAAGTAGGTGCTGATGGCCCGCTCGAACCGTCTCGTCAGTCGCAGGTCGGCCAATCGAGGAACAGGGGCGCTGGGCTGAGCAGGTTCCGGGGGGCCAGGCAGTTGATTGGGAGGTCCCGTGAACCAGGCAGTCCCGTCGTCGAGAATCGCAATGCTCGCTTGCCCCGTGCAGGCGAGCGAGACGACGGGCCGGGGGTACGTGACCTCGAGGAACCCATGTTCCGGCGGGACCACGCCATTCGTGCCCAGCAGCTCGGTGTTGCTTCCCGTCGCGAGCACGCGCCCGTCACGAAGGAGGACCATCGCGTTGTCGAACGCTCCGAGACACACCTCGGCCACCGGCCCGAGATCGTCAGTTCGCCAGACCGGCGTCAGAGCACTGTCCGTGAAGTAGACGTGATCGTTCTCGGCGATCATGTAGCCGTGACCATAGGCGATGTGGGCCGCGCGAATCCGATCCTCCGTGGGAACGGGCACCCACTCGAAGGAGTCCTCCCCCTCCAAGTGATCGACAGATCGATGGGCCACTCCGTCGGCGACGTACACCCGCCTGGCCTCGAAGGAGGCCGTCATCGCCACCACACTCGGGCGCACCGGGAACCGGTCAGGAGCGTTCCACTGTTTGAGAAACCCATCCGCGAAGTACCCGAAGCTCGGCCACCAATCGACGAGCTCGGACGCCTCGCAGGAGCCAGCGCGGCAGACGCACCCGGCGCCCACGTACCGGCAATACGTGGTGTCGGTGCAGTATCGCTCACATCGCCCGCAGTGCGTGTCGGTCGTGAGGTCGATGCAGATCGTCTCCGCGCCAGGACACGCGCCCCAGCCCTCCTCGAAGCACACACACGTTCCATCGGGTCGGCAGAACCCCGTCGAGTCCTCGCGCTCACGAAGGTCAGCGTCGGGGGATGGGAAGGAAGCGTCGAGGCCGGCATCGGTCTCACGAGCGTCGTCCCTCGGGAGGGTGGCGTCGACCGATTCGCGCACATCGGGCGCAGCAACATCGACGACGAGGGCGTCGAACGCTGCGACCTCAGCTGCGTCCGTGACCGGGTTCGACACGGCACACGCACCAAGCCAGGTCGCGATCAGCGTTGCCGTCACGCGAGCCAGCCGTGGCGTCCACCCTCCTCGAAGCTCGGCCCGAGACCTCACCTTGTCCTCGCAAGCAAGCATGCCGGACTGACCACGGCGACGGGGAACATTCCTGTGCGCCGACTCCCCCGGCGACTTGCGGTGCAGCGAGAGTGCCCCTATCCACGCGTCGTGATTCGACGGATCCCCAGCGTGCGGCGGACGCTCGTGCTCGATGCGATCGCCGAGCTCTCGCCTTCGGTGCGGAGCTTCGTGCTCAAGAGCGCAGATGGCGCGCCGATCGACTACCTCGCGGGGCAGTGGATGAAGCTCTACCTGCCGGGTGGGATCGATCGCGACTACTCCATCGCGTCGGCGCCCGTGCCCGTCGGGGAGCCGGGCAGCGATCGGTTCGAGCTCGCGATCACGCGCGTCGAAGGCGGTGCGGGATCGGCTGCGCTCTTCGCGCTCACGCCCGGCGCGACGCTCGAGGCGCTCGGACCGAATGGCCTCTTCGTGCGTGAGGATCGACACCGCGACGTGCCCGCGATCTACGTCGCGACGGGCACGGGCCTCGCGCCGATCCGCGCGATGCTGCACGAGGAGCTCGAGCGCGACGAGACGACGACGCAGGTGCTGTTGTTCGGATGCCGCACCGAGGACGACCTCCTCTATCGAAGCGAGCTCGAGGCCCTCGCGGCGCGGCACGCGCGCTTTCGCTACCTGCCGACGCTCTCGCGCGCGAGCGACGCATGGACGGGGCGTCGAGGCTACGTGCAGACGCATCTGCCGGCGCTGCGACACGAGCTCGGCGACGCGCACCTCTACGTGTGCGGGCTCGGCAAGATGATCGACGACGTACGCGCCGTGCTGAAGAACGAGCTGGGTGTCGATCGACGCTTCGTCCACACCGAGCGCTACGACTGATCGCGCGTCGGGGCTCGCGCCACGCACGGAAACGCAGAGGTCCGACCCATCGCGTCGCCGTTCGACGCCCGAAACACAATCCTCGGCGCGGTGGGATCGACGTCGGCGCCGAGACGCCAGGCCCTTCGGCGTTCCGGATGGATGTCGATGCCGAAACCTCGACCCTCGGCGTTTCGGAGTCGATGTACGACACGGAACCCGGAAGGGTTGGCGTTCTGGAGCCTCAGTCGACTCCAGATCGCGAACGCTTCGCATCTCGGAGCCATCGGTCGACTCGGGATCGCCAACGGTTGGCGTCCCGGAGCTGAGGATCGACGCCCGATCGCCGAGGGTTGGCGTCTCGGAGTCGAGGTGCGACACGCGATCGCCGAGGGCTGGCGTTTCTGCGTCGAGCTCGATTCCAACCCACGGACTGCTGCACGCGACGCGTCTGCTGAGGGCGGCAGAGGCGGCAGAGGAGGAGACGCGAGAAAGGCCACGCGTGGCTCGACGATCGCGACGCGTGCCGCGACGCTGCGTCCGTGAGGCACGGCCGTGTCGCGTCTGTCGTCTGCCTCGCTCCGACGCGGACATGAACGATTCGCCGCGAGGACGCACGCGGGACGCCTCGGCCTCGTCGCACCTCGCGGTGTTCGATCGCGAATCGAACTATCGAGGACCGTCCCCTTTTTCCACGATGCCGCGGTCGTCCGCTCGTTCGCGAGCCGTCAGCGGTGGATCTCGTACGTGAGGTGCTGACGACCGCGGGCGCGCGAGGCTGGGTACGTCACGCCGCGCACGATCGGCTCGATGCAGGCGTTGAGCGCGGGCGGGTTCGTGGTGACCATCAGGACCTCACCCTGCGGGTCCACCACGAGCACCACGCGGGCGTGCTGGAAGACGCGCTCGGGCGTCACCAGGCAGCGCTCGAGCTGCGGCATGTGCGGCTCGTAGAGCTCGGCGAGCATCGTGTTCGTGAGCGCCGCGGGGCGCGTGTCGTCGGCCTCGGTGATCGTCATGTCGGCGCCGCCCTCGGTGCCTGGGTCGGTCGTCGGTGTGCCCGTCTCCGACGGCGCGGGCGCGTCGAGCGAGGCCAGCTGCGCGCGCGCTGCGTTGCGCACCGACTCGAGCGCGATCGCGTCGTCTGCCACCTCGGTGAGGAGCTCGCGCGAGGTCGGTCCTGCGAGCGTTCGATACGCCTGGAGCGCCGCTGCGAGACCGGGCTCGAGGCCCGAGTCGGACGACTCCGCGTGATAGAGGCGGATGAAGTCCGCGAGCGGGCCCACGGCGCTGCCGTCGCCGAAGCTCGCGAGCGCCTCCGAGAGCGGCACGATGTCGGCCGCCGCTGTCTCCGGATCGCGCAGGTGCCCCACGAGGAGTGGGATCGCGCGTCGCTCGCCCATGCCCAGCGCCGCGCGCGCGAGCGCACCGACGGGGGGCGGACGCACACCGCGGAGAAACGTCGCGTGCCGATCGAGCGCGGCGATCACGTGATCGTTGCCGAGCGTGCGCGTCGCGAGCGCATCACACGCGGCGTTGCGCACCGACGCCGTGACAGTTCGATCCTCGCAGAGCGCGATCACGTTCGCCGTCACGTCGGCCTCGGGCATCGCCGCGAGCAGGCGCACGGCGAGCTCGCGCAGCGGCACCAAGCGGCCATCGGTGTTCTGCGCCGCCGAGAGAAGCTGATCGCGCAGCGGCATCGCCTCACCACGCGGCGCGCCGCCGGTGAGCCCCTCGGCCGCGATCGACGCGAACACGAGGCCCGCGCCGAGCTCCGCGCTCCACACCTCGCGACCATCGTCGGTCGAGAGCAGGTGCGCGCCGCCGCCCTCGTCGATGACGAGCACGCCACCGTCGACGACCTGAGCGCCCACAGCGTCGCGCGGGATCTGCGCGACCCAGCTCGCGAGGCGACCGTCTTCGGTGAGCGCGAACACCAGGCGGTAGAAGACGAGGTAGACGGTGCCGTCCGAGAAGCCCGCTTGCCCCGCCTCGGCGACGGGACGGTAGGCGAGACGCACGCGGTTCTGCGCGCTGTTGGCGCCCTGCGGCGGCTGGTACGCGTCGCGAAGGAGCTGCGGGTTCGCGGGCATGTCCTGCTCGAGCACAGCGAACGCGGGGCTCGTCTCGGCCGAGAGCAGCGCGACGCCGGACTGCCCGAAGAACACGTTGCCATCGAGCGCCGACGCGCTCGCGATCACGCCGTCACCCGATCGCAGGCGCGCGATCTCGCTGCCGCTCGAGAGATCGAGGACCGAGAGGTTCTGATGACCCCACGGCACGAAGGCCATGCCTGCGCTCACGGCGGGCGCGCCGAAGGCTTGGTTCATCTGCGCGCTGAACGTGGGGGTGCCGTCGTGCAGGCCCTGCACCACGGAGAACGCGCCGACGCCGCCGCCGGTCGAGAGCACGATCACGCCATCGCCACCTTCGCCCGCCGCGCCCACGAGGTTGAGTGATCGATCGTCGATGCGCGCCGTGACGCGACCCGTGCGCAGGTCGCGCACGACCACCTCGCTGCCCTCGTGCGTGACGACCGATCGGCCTGCGAGCTGCGGCACCGAGCGCAGCTCGACCGCGCTCTCCCAGAGGCTGCGGCTGGCCGCGAGATCGAACGCCGAGAGGCGTGACGGCGATGCGCTGACGGTGAGCGCGATCGCAGACTCACGACGCACCGAGGTCGCCCGCGCGCGGTTGGCCTCGAGGCGATTCAAGACGAGCGCGATGTGCTCGCCGTGGTTGTCGGGGAAGGTGTCGCCGAAGGCCGAGCCGCCGCCGCCGCAGCCGGTGAGCGCGAGACAGAGGCCGAGCGTGAGCGAGAGGAGTCGAAGAGAGGAGGTCATGGTGATCCGAGCCTCAGAGGGAAATGCGGTTCATCGCGTCGGTCGCGCCGCGACGGATCGGATCGTTGGCCGCGAGCTGTCCGAGGACCTCCTCGAGGAGGGCGCGGGCCTCGGCGGTCGCGAGCTCGCTCACGCGGGCCACGGCCTCCATGCGGCGCGCGGCCGGCAGATCGGTGCGCGTCATCAGCGTCACGAGCATCGGGCGCAGCGTGGTGAACGGGTGACGTCCGACGTACGCGAGCACCCGCGAGACGTCCTCGGGGCGCGCGACCTCGGCGATCGCGGGGCCCGCCTCCATCACGTCGTGATCGAACGCGAGGAAGAGGCTCTCGAGCGCGGACGAGGCACGCAGCTCACCGAGCGTCTGCGCGGCGGCGTTGCGGACCGGCGCGCTCGAGTCGGAGAGCGCGGTGACGAGCGCGACGTCGGCGCCGCGAGGACGGCACGTCGCGATCGCCTGGACCGCGCGCAGGCGCACGTCGGGGCGACGGTGCGTCACGAGCTCGAAGAGGATGGGCCCTGCCTCGTTGCGGCCGAGGATGCCCAGCGTGTCGATCGCCGTGACGAGCAGCTCGGGCGGCAGGCCCCGACGGATGCGCGCCGCGAGCGGCTCGACCGCCGCGGGGCTGCCGAGCAGACCCATCGACTCGATGCCCATGCGGACCTCGTCGGCGCTCGAGGAGTCGAGCAACGCGGTGGCTTGCTCGAGCGTGATCTCCTGCGCGGCCGCGCGCGCGGGCGCGGCGAGCGCACTGCCGAGAGAGAGCGCGAGCACCGCGCACGAAGCGAGAAGAAGACGCATGCGATCCCCTCCGAGGGAGCCCGCCGACAGGCGGAGGGCCGTGACATCCCGCGAATCGGCTCGCCGATCAAGAGATCGGGACGAAGAGGTGATCAGCGCGCTGACGGAGGGGTGAGCTCGCGGTACGCGGCGTACGCGCGGTCCAGCTCGCCCTTCTCGAGGCCGAAGTCGGCCATGCGGTACACGTGCGCGCCGTGCCGATCCTTCCGCTCGGCGCGCAGTCGGTCGCGCGCAGATTGCTGGGCCTCTTGCGTGAACGGCAGGCCCGCGTGCTCGCCGATGCGCGCCAGCACCTTCATCGGATCGCGCACGAGATCCTCGTAGCGCACGTCGACGAAGCGCTCGGGGTGCTTCTGGCGCGTCGCGAGCGCGTTCTCGACCATGCGCACGCCCTTGCCCAGGCCCCACTGCCTCCCGATCTCGCGCGGATCGACGTGATCCGAGAACACGCCGCGGGCGTGCGCGAGCATCGAGCAGAACGAGGGCACCACCTCGCCGAGGTCGCGGTGCGTCCACACGAGCGTCGCGTCCGGGAAGACCTCGAGCAGCACGTCGAGCCACTCGAGGTGGTGCGGCGTCTTGAGCACCCAGCGCGAGGAACGTCCGCGCTGGTGCGCGAGGATCTTCAGCGTGTCCTCGAGCGTGCGGTACGCGGGACGCTGATCCTCGCCCTCGAGCCAGCGCGAGAACGTGGGCACGCGCA
This sequence comes from Deltaproteobacteria bacterium, assembly GCA_017303575.1. GTDB lineage: Bacteria > Myxococcota_A > Polyangia > Polyangiales > Sandaracinaceae > JAFLCL01. The sequence goes on along the minus strand of JAFLCL010000221.1, from coordinate 2,731 downwards.
GCGTCGACTCCGCGACGGTCGAGCGCAGCGACAGATCGAGCAGCAGCACGTCTTCTTCGGGTGCGTGCGCGTCGATCGGGTGAACCGCGAAGAAGTCGGGCGCCATGAACGCGAGCGCGCGCTCGCTCGTCTCGGCCGTGCGGATGCGCTGCACGTCGTCGTCGTCGTTCGGCAGCCGTGCCGGGCTCAGCGCCTCCCACGAAGAGAGCGATCGCAGGCGTCGATCGGAGGCGAGCAAACGATGGAGCAGCGTGGTGCCGGTGCGCGGCAGGCCCACGATCACGATCGGACGCGACACGTCTCGCTCGCGGATCTCGGGCTCCTGGCGCAGCGCTTCGGTCACGCGCATGCGGTTCGCGAGCGTGCCGACCAAGCGCTCGCGCGTGATGAAGCGACCGATCGGGTGCAGGCGCGCTTCACTCTCGATCGACTTGAGGAGCTTGGCGAGCGGCGCGCGGAACGAGGGCTCACCGAAGTCGAGCAAGCCTGTGCGTTGCTCCGCAGCCTCGAGCAGCGAGGACTCCTCGAGCGAGACCTCGAGGCGGCCGCGCGAGCCGAGCAAGCGCTCGCCGATGGACAAGCTCGCGTTGAGCGCACGGAGCGCGAGCGGACGGTGAGGACGTTGGTAGCGGGTCGAGGTGCGACGCGGCGGCATGGGGGCGCGGAGCTTGGCACACGGTCCCGCGACAGCGCGCGGGCATCGCACGCTGCACGGCTCACACCTTTGTCATTGCGGCGGTGCCTCGACGGGCTCGGCCGGCGCGACGACCGGGACGGACGCGGCGAGATCGATACGCCGAGGGTCACCACAGCCCGCGATCGACACGACAGCGCCCTCCACGCGGATCGGCACGTCCGCGAGGCGATCGACGCCCTCGACCTCGCCCGCCCCGACCGCGAGCTGTCGCGTGACGATCACGTAGCGGCCCGAGAGCGGCGAGATGAGGAGCTCTCGATCGGTGCGATCGCGGAACACGCAGCCCGACAAGCACTCGGGCTCCTCGGGGCCGGGATCCCCGATCGGATCGGCGACGCCATCGCCGTCGCGATCGCACTCGATGAACTCGTTGACGAGCGTGGTCAGGTGGAGGCGTACGAGATCGCCATCGGTGCGCAGCGTCGGTCGCAGCTCGTCGGTGCAGCGGCTCGCGATGCCCGTGCCTCGCGCGAGCGTGGGCAGGACGAAGAAGCCTCCGCCGCGGTGCGGCACCACGAGGTGCACCTGCGCCTCGTCCGAAGTCGTGAAGCGCGTGACGAAGGGCTGCGTGGAGTCGCAGCCCTCGGGGCACAGCGCGGTGCGCGCGTCGAACGCCGTGGGCATCGGCGGCACGTCGCCCGTCCCTTCCACGATCTGCTCCGACAAGAGGCTCGCGATGCCCACGAGGTTGTCGGTGCGGAGCGCGCTCGCCTCGGCCACCTCGCAGCCCGGCACGATGGGCACGGGCGGAGGCGGCGGCGTGGGCGGCGGCTCGGGCACGACCGGTGTGCTCGGCGGTGGTGGCATCGGCGCGGCCATGACGGGCGCCTCTTCTTCACCTCCGCACGACGAGAGCGAGGCGAGCGCGAGCCCGAGCATCGTGAGCACGCGCGCTCCGCGAAGATCCACAAGCATCGGTGCAGGATACGCGTCTCGCCGCGAGGGTGCCGCAGGGCGCGCGCTGCGCGCGATCGTGGGTTCGTGTCACGCTCGCGCCATGTCGAACGAGAGGGAGCGGGCGCGCGGGCCGCTGACCGATCAGGTGCTCGGTGACCGCTATCGCCTCGGGACGATCCTCGGCCAAGGCGGGATGGGCGTCGTCTACAGCGCGACGCAAGTGAGCCTCGATCGACCCGTCGCGATCAAGGTGCTCCAGCCCGGGCTCGCGCAGCACGTGGACGCGATCGCGCGCTTCCGCGCCGAGGCCGAGCGCGCGGGCAGGCTCGCGCACCCGCACATCGTGCAGATCCTCGACTTCGGGCGCGAAGCGGATGGCTCGGCGTGGATCGCGATGGAGCTGCTCGCCGGTCAGTCGCTCGCGTCGCGCATCGCCGCCGGTCCGATGTCCGAGGCCGAGGTGGTGCGCGTGGCGCTCGAGACGCTGTCGGCGCTCGAGGCAGCGCATGGCGCCAGCCTCGTCCATCGCGATCTCAAGCCCGACAACATCTTCCTCGCGAGCGTCGCGGGCATCGGCGCGAGCGTGAAGGTGCTCGACTTCGGGATCGCGAAGCTTCTCGACGCCGATCAGTCCGGCAAGCTCACCGCGACGGGCGCGCTCGTGGGCACGCCGCTCTACATGTCGCCCGAGCAGGCGCGCGGCGGTGAGATCGATGCGCGCTCCGATCTCTACTCGCTCGGCGCGCTGCTCTACGAGGCCCTCACGCTGCGCCCACCGTTCACCGGCGGCTCGTACTCGGCGCTCCTCCTCGCGCTGATGACCGACGTCCCGCGACCGATGATCGAGCTTCGCCCCGAGGTCACGCCCGCCCTCGCCGCGATCGTCGCGCGCGCGATGGAGAAGAGCCCCGGCCATCGGTTCGCGACCGCGACCGAGATGGCGACGGCGCTCCGCGCGCTCTCACCGAGCGAGTCGGTGCCCACGCTGACGGGCGCGAACGATCTGTCGCTGGCGATGGCGGCGACGATGACGCCCGAGCCCGGTGCGTCGCTCGCTTCGACCCCGCCGACCCGCGCCGCCACCACCGCGCCGATCGCAGCCGCGTCGCCCGTGATCGCGCCTGCTGCAGCGGCGGT
>JAFLCL010000220.1 GCA_017303575.1 Deltaproteobacteria bacterium | reverse complement strand
TCCGTCTGCTCTTCTGCATGCGCGGCGCGCTGCACGTGATCATGGCCTCGCTGGCCGAGCGTCGGCTCGCGCTCGGCGCGCTCCGCGTGCGGCTCGAGAGCGAGCGCGGCCTCCAGCTCCAGCCCGGCACTGTGCACGAAGAGACGCTTCGGCCTGCGCGTGCGAGCCGCGACGTCGCGTCGGTGACCGAGCTCTTGCGCCTGCGCCTGGGCGCGCTCGTCGCCGACGGTCGCATCGGCGGCACGCAGACCGCCGCGCGAGGACCGCTCGACCGCGGTCGAGCGCGTGAAGCACGCGAGGCCGTGCGCACCTCGATCGCAGCCGATCGTGTGGGTCGCATCGCGCGCATCGTCCTCACCGCGGAGCCCGCTCCGCTCGACACCACCCAGCTGGTCCTGACGGGCTCCGATCAGGACGCGCGTCGCTCGCGCGATCCCGAGGCGCTCACGCGCGGGATCGCGCGGCTGCGTGCGGCCTTCGGTGACGATGCCGTCACCGTGCCGCGGCTCGCCGACAGCTGGGTGCCCGAGCGCTCGTTCCGATGGGAGCCGATCGAGCGCATGCCGTCGATCGATCGACCTCGCGCGCAGGCGATCGACGAGATCACGCACGACGCCGCGAGCGCGCGCTTCTGGTCGCCCTCGCTCGTGCGCCGGATCCTCACGCCCCCCGAGCCGCTCGCGCCCGGGCCAGGCGGTGGCCCACGCTTCGATCCACCGCTCCGCTGCATGAACGGCCCCTACCGCTTGCAGTCGGGCTGGTGGGCGCGCGAGCGAACGGACACCAAGCACGACGGCCTCGTCACGCGCGATTACTTCTACGCGGAGCGCGAAGACGGAGGGCTCTTGTGGATCTTTCGCGACGTGCTCCTCGAGCGCTGGTTCCTCCAGGGCATCGTCGACTGATCCCATCGACTCAGCGCGTCCGCAGCCACACGCGGAGCGCCATGAGCGCGATCGACATCAGGATCATCAACACGCCGCGCGTGATGCGCGTGCTCCGTGCGCGCCGCTCTTCGTCGAAGGCCCGGCGAGCCTCGCCCTCCGCGTGCAGCGCATCACGCTCGGCGTCGCGCTTGCTCTTCAGCGCACGGAGATCGTCGTTGCACGTCGGGCAGAGCAGCGGAGCGCCCTTGGGCTTCTTCGCAGTGGCGTCGCGGTACGTCGTGGGGACACCCGCCCTGAGACACGCCGTATGGAACGCGACCTCACAGCGCTCACAGCCGATCGCACCCACCTCGCTCTTGAGGCGCTCCCTGCATGTCGAGCACTCGCGGCCGACGATCTGCATGCGCTCCGAGCGTACGCGCGGACCTCGATGCGACGCGACCCCCCCGGACACGATGCGCCCACACCGGCGTGCCTGGACCCACTCACGCGCCCCCGGCGAGCTGACGCGGCGGAGGCGCGCGGTCATGATGCGGCGATGCGTCGCTGGACCGAAGGGATCCTCTGGCTGCTCCTCGTCGCGACGGCCCTGCCGGGCTGCGGCTGCGAGCCCCCGACGTCCGCCGACGACGCCGGCACCTCCGAGGACGCGTCGCCCGTGCGCGACACTCCGCCGCCCCTCGACGCCGGCAATCCGTTCCTCGTGCCCGACGCCGGCGAGGTCGTGGGCCCTGCGTGCACCGACATCGAGCATCGATCGAGCCCGCTGCCGACGCTCGACGAGGGCCAGAGGCTCGTCCGCCTCCACGGCGACCGCCTCCTCGTCATCTCGCGGCCCAACAATCCACCCCCGCCGTACAACACGATGCTGCGCTTCTACGGCGGCGTCCTGGGGGGCGAGCTCACGCTGATCGGAGAGCACACGTTCGACCGCAACGTCGGGCTCGTGCAGGCCGCGCGCTTTCGCGACGGTGCGTGGGACGTGGTCGTCGACGTCTTCTCGCACGAGGGGCTCGCGATCTGGCTGCGCGTCACGGACGAGGGCGCGATCGAGGCGACCGAGCACCGAGGACCCGGTACCCCGCAGCTCGAGACCCGCGAGGTCTTCGAGGCGGGCGAGGACTTCGTGGTCCTCTCGCGCGAGATCGTCGGCGACGATCGTGTGCTCCCGACGTGGATCTCGCGGCTCGAGGCGGATGGCTCGGACGAGCACCTGCGCCTGGCGGACCCCGATCGCACGGCGCGTCAGGTGGTCGTCCGCGCGCACCCTCCGCGCGTGCTCTTGTTCGAGCACGACGCCGTGCTCGGTCGCCCCCCACGGATCGCGCCGCTCTCGATCGATCCGCTGGGTGTGCCAGAGGACACGGCGTTCCACGTGATCGCGGGCGAGTACCCGCGCACCGGTGGCGTCGAGGCGCGCCTCTTCGACACGCCCTCGGGGCTCGTGATGGGCGAACTCGTCGTGCCGACGGGCGAGACCGCGACGCTGCGGCTCGCGTGGCTCGACGAGACGTTCGACGTCACCGCGCGCTGGGCGATCGAGACCGTCGTCGTCGGCTCGTTCCGCGTCGCGGGTGCGTTCCCCAGCCAAGAGATCGTCGTCACCCTCCCCGACTCGCCGAGCGATCGCTTCGGGCCCGCGACGGTCTTCCACGGCCGCGCGACAGCGCCCGGCGCCGTGTCGTCGCTCAGCCCGATCGGGCGCGCGCTCGCCGTCTACGAGCCCGAGCTCGTCGTGCACGAGGATGGTCGCGTCGACGTGGTGCACTTCGATGATCGCATCGACGTCGAGCGCGTCTGCGAGGCGCCATGACCCTCGCGATCACCCGCACGCTGCTCTCGCTCTGCCTCGCGACGACGACCGGCTGCTACTGCTCGCACGAGCGCGCCACGGAGGACGCGTCGATCGACGCCACGCTCTTCTCGGATGCATCGATCGTCGAGGACGCGTCGAGCTCGAGCGACGTGGGCATGGACGCTGCGCCTCCGCCCGGCTGCCGCGCGAGCTGCGCACCACCCACCCTCCACGCGCTGTTCGATCTGCCCGCGCTCCCGTCAGACTCGCAGAGCTATGAGCTCACCCACGCGGTGAGCGTCGGCGAGCACGTCGTCGTCCTGGCGAATGCGCGATTCGCCGGCTACGCGCAGCCCACGCATCGCCTCCTCTACGTCGACACCACGACCGGCGAGGTGCGCGCGAGCGCGCCGTGGACGGGCGCGGCGCCCTTCTCGGTGCATCACCGCGGCGCGCGCATCGTCCGCGCCGACGACGCGACGACCACCGTGCTCACCGCCGTCGGCCGCGCGAGGTTCATGGGCAGCACCCCGACCGGCACCCAGGCCGTCATTCTGCAGCGGGTCACGTGGGCCTTCGACGGCTCGATCCGCGACGACATCACGATCTCGCGAGCCATCGAGGACGTGCCCGCGTGTGTGGGTGGCTGCGAGGCAGGCATCGCGTTCGACGACACACACGCCCTCGTGACGTACGCGCCCGGCGGCGCGCTGCAGGCCGCAGAAGTTCCGTTCAGCACGCTGCGCGCCGGGCCCTGGACGACGCTGGGGCCGGTGGGCGATGGCGCCGACACGCCATGGCCTCACGCCAGCGTGATCTGGGAAGGAGAGCACTGGATCGCCGGCGGTGGCACCGCGGATCTGTCGGAGCCGCGCGCCGCGTTCCTCTATGCGCCCGATCGATCGACGCTCCCGCTCGATGGCACCGACGGCGACCTCCCGCCGATCCTGCTCTCGGGACGCAGCCTCGCGGTCGCGCGCCACGTGCGCAGCACGGCGTCGTCGTTCCACGTGCAGCGGCTGCGACCAGGCGAGCCGCTCGAGGTGATCCGCGTCTCGACGGGACCGCTCGGCGCGCTCGCAGCCTCGCTCGCGCACGATCCTCGCGATCGCTTGGTGCTCGCGTGGTCGTCGCTCGCGCCAGGCTCGCTGCGCGACACCGTGGTGAGCGTCGTGCCCGACACGCCGTTCGATCGCTGCGACATCGTCGAGCCTACCGAGGTCGCACGGATGCCGCAGGGGATCGTCGCGCCGACAGTGCTCGCGCACGCGCACGGCGAGCGCCTCTTCGTGATGGCCGTGTCGAACGACGTGCGCGGCAGGGCGCCGCAGCTCGCAGTGTTCGAGCTCTCGGGCTGCCGCCTCGAGGAGTGAAGCTCTCAGAGGCCGAGAAGCAATCGACTCACGACCTGAAGGGACGCGGTGGTGGGGGGTCCAGGGCGAGTTCCGCAGGCCCAAGGCCGAGGATGTCTGAGCATCGGACCCCCCTCCGCCGCGGCCCGACTCGAAGCGGGGGATTCTCTCTCGCTCTCTCAGCTCCCGCGACGGACGCCGAGCGCGAGCGTCTCCCAGCCCGGATCGCCGCGCGTCGGCGTGTCGATCCACTGCGTCGAGGTCGAGAGGCGCAGCACGACGACAGCGCCGGTCGGCGCATCGAACGCGCCGATCCAGTGCACCTGTCCTTGCAGCGGATCGTTCACCCGCGACTCGATGCCGCTCATGCCGGCGTACGTGCGCGGACGCGTCCACTGCACGTTCGCCGCGTGGCCGAGGAGGTCCGTGGGCTGTCGCGACGCGGCGGGCGTTCCAGGGAGAGCCGCCGACACCGTCAACGTGCTCGAGCCGTCCGAGCTCGTGAAGAGGTACGAGCCGTCTGGCAGCGCGCCACCGACGAAGCTGCCGTGATCGAGCTCCACGCCCCACGGATCGAGCCGTGTCGTGTTCGAGGCGGCGCCCGAGCCACCGAAGCAGCAAGCGAGCACGAGGAGCGAGAGCGACGCGATCGAGGCGACACGCACGAAGATCCGCATGGGCACGAGACTACCTCCGGGAGGAGCCAACACGTGACGGGCCCTGCGGGTTTTCAGGCGATGTCCGACGCGATTGCCCGCGCGCTCGATCCAACCCGATCCACCGCTCGCGCGCTCGGGCGGTCAGAACGCCGACTGGCGGCTACGCTCGCGTGGTGACCCGCGTGGCCCCCATCGCCCTCCTCGTGCTCGCTGGCTGCGGCGCGCGGACTGGGCTCGAGGTCACCTCGGGCATCGACGCCTCGCTGCCTCGGGACGCAGGCGTCGATGCACGTCTCACCGTCGGGCTCGACGCGACGCGCAGCCCCGATGTCCTCACCCCGCTCGATGCGTTCGAGCGTCCCGACGTGATCACGCCCACCGACGCGTTCACCGAGCCCGACGTCCTCTTCGTCGACGCGGGCGACCCTTGCGAGATCGGCCCGGCCCCGCTCGCCGAGCCCATCTGTACGCGACCGCTCTTCGGTCGCGAGCCCACGCTGTCGTGCCCCGGCGGCTTCGTCGACGTCGCGGCGCAAGGCGCGGGCGAGCTCGCGTGGGAGTGCGACGCCTTCCGCGCCGAGGCGCGCTTCGGCGCGCGCGTGTACCGCGGACAGCGCGTGCGCGATCAGGTCGCCCTCTGCATCCGCACGGAGTTCGACTACGTCGATGGCTGCCGCTGGCAGACGAGCCAGCGCTTGGAGGGCGACGCGTCGGGCGACGACCTCACGCTCACCTACCGCGAGGTCGCGATCAGCGGAGACGGCGACTGCTTCCCGCCGTGCACCGCCGACTCGATCGTCGAGCTCCGCTGACCGCACCCACGCCAGGGAGCGGAGCGACCGAGCCAGGCCAGAGGCTCGCGTGTCCAGCGAGGTCAGACGCGACGGAGCTTCATCTGCACGTCGCTCGACCAGTGCTGGTCGAACGCGCGCACGCAGGTGTCGAGGTAGCGCTCGTAGTCCGTGAAGACCTGATCGCCCCACTTGGCGCGGATGGTCTTCTCGTGGAGGCGGAGCTTGCGGAGCCACTCGCCCGTGGTCTTGCCGTAGCTCGTGCGCTGCGTGCGCATCTCGACGCACTCCCAGTGCGGGCGCACCGCCATGATCAGCTCTTCGAGGCGCGGGTTGAGGCCGCCCGGGAAGATCACGTCGGCCGTGAACTTGAGGTCCTCGAGGTCCTTCTTCGTGCGCGGCACGCGGTCGCGGAGGATCGCCTGGAAGCCGAACCAGCTGCCCGGCTTACACAGCTCGGCGCAGCGCTTGAAGTAGTTGCGGTAGAGCTCGACGGCCTTGCCCTCGTTCGCCTGCTGCGGCGACACGACGTGATCGACCATCTCGATCGACTGCAGGGCGTCGTAGAGCTCGGTGGGCTGGTACTCCCAGAAGTCCTGCATCTTCACGGTCACGCCCGCGTGCTTCTTGGCGTTGGCATACTCGGCCTGCGCGGTGGAGAGCGTGATGCCGTGCGCGCGCTTGGTGCCACGCATCGCGTGGTACGCGAGGTTCGAGCCCCAGCCGCACCCGATGTCGAGCACGAGCTTCTCGGGGCTCATCTCCGCGTACTCGTAGAGGATGCGGCACTTGTTCCACTGGGCCTCTTCGAGCGTCTCCTGGCCGGTGAGGTAGCTCGCCGACGTGTAGTGCATGTTCTCGTCGAGCCACAGCTCGAAGAAATCGTTGGAGACGCTGTAGGAGAGGTCGATCTCGGCCTTGGTGGACGTCATGGCGCGCCTTTTTGTCCGAGCCTCGCGAGGCGGTCAATCCCGTCCGTTTCCGCGGGCTATGAACCGCCTTCGATGATCGAGCCTTCGATCCCACACGACCTGGCGGGGTCCGGAGGGCGAACGAGCCGGATGGCGCGCAGGTGCTCGGTTTGACGCGCCGGGTGGGCCCCGTTACCTTTCGGCCCCTTTTTCGAGGAGCTCCATGGCACGCGTCACCGTCGAAGATTGTCTCGAGCACGACGAGAACCGTTTCGCGCTCGTCGTCCTGGCCGCAGCGCGGACGCGTCAGATCATGAAGGGCGCCCCGGCGCTCGTGGACTCCAAGAACCGCCCGGCGGTCACGGCGCTCCGCGAGATCGCGGGCGGCCACGTGCACTGGAGCCGGCCGTCGAAGGAAGCGGTCGACGAGTTCATCGAAGAGCGCAAGCGCAACGATCGCTGAGCTGGCCTGCTCGCGGAACCTTCCGCGGGGACCGTGGTCGGTGAGAGCCTGGACACACGTCGTGTCCGGGCTCGTTTCGTTCCGTCCGCACGCGCGAGCACCGGAGGTGACCGATGGATCGACGCGTGATCGCGGCTGCCTCGCTCGGTGTCTTGGTGATCGCCGTCTCGCTCCTCGTGACGCGAGAGGTGCGCGACGCAGACGAGCGAGCAACTTCGAGGAGCGAGCACCGCGCGGCTCCGGGCGATCGGGAATCGATTCCGCGCTCGAGTCCGGATCCGGATCCGGAACCGGATCCGGGTCCGGGTCCGGTTCCGGTTCCGGTTCCGGGTCCGGTTCCGGATCCAGGTCCGGTTCCGGTTCCGGTTCCGGGTCCGGTTCCGGTTCCGGGTCCGGTTCCGGGTCCGGGTCCAGGTCCGGGTCCGGGTTCGGCACCGCGTCCCGGCGCGGGTGCGAGCCAACCACCCGCTGCCGAAACGACGCGCGGCACGCTCTCGCCCGCTGCCATCCGCGACGTGGTGCGGGAGAACGCGGGCTACTTCCGGTTCTGCTTCGAGTGGGAGCTGAACCGTCATCCCGAGCTCACCGGGCGCCTCACCATGGCGTTCGTGATCGCCGAGGACGGAACCGTGCGCGAGGCGCGCGTGATGGAGGACGGCCTCGAGAACGAGACGGTCACGCGCTGCTTCGCGGGCGTCACCTCGCGCATGACCTTCCCGCCGCCGGAGAATGGCGAGGTCACGGTCCACTACCCGTTCATCCTCGACGGAGCGCCCGCCGCGGAGCGACCCGCGGGCATCTGATCGCGCGTGGGAAGGTCTCGCGCCTTGTGGCCAGGACGCGCCTTTGAGATGGTGCGCGCATGGCCGACTTCGAAGTGAAGGTGCGCAACCTCGAGACGGGCGAGACGCTCGTCGCTGGCATGCCGGACGTCGACGCGTGCGTGCGGTGGCTCTCGGAGCGCCCGAAGAACCTCGAGATCCTCACCGTGCTGAGCACGATGTCGGGCCTCGATCGCGAGCGCTTGGAGAAGGCGATGCGCCCGTACGACGAGGGCGAGCTCGCGCTCAAGCGCAAGTACGACGCAGCACGCAGCGCCGCAGCCGCCGAGGCCTACGCCGACGCGCTCGCGAAGATGGAGGCCGAGCCCGTCGAGGATCCCAACGCCGATCCCAACCGACCGATGTCGGTCCGCTACGAGATCGACGAGGGGCTCTCGACGCAGAACGACCGTCGCGAGATCAACGCCGCGATGCGCGAGGCGATCGCGGCGTGGGTGGCCGAGCGCAACGAGTGGATCCATCCGCGACGCCAGATGGTCGGCGAGGCGCACCTCGAGGTGTGGCCGAACGACGTGCCCGAGGGCGAGACGCGCGTGCGCGAGGGTGGTCGGTTCTTCCCGCGCCTGATGGACTGATCACCAACGCCCTCACCAACGCTGCGCGCCTGCGACCTGTCGCGTGGGGACGTTGAGGCGGTTCCAGAAGTTCGCAAGCGCGCACAAGAGCACGAGCTGCGCGAGCGCGGCCTCGTCGTAGTGCTTGCTCGCTTCGTTCCAGATCGCGTCGGGCACCGGATCGCTCGCGTCCGCGAGGCGCGTGATCGACTCGGCGAGCGCGAGGGCCGCGCGCTCGGGCGGCGTGAAGTACGGCACGTCGCGCCACGCAGCGATCGACAAGAGGCGCTCGAGCGGCTCCTTCGTCTTGCGCAGGCCGTGCGCGTGCAGGTCGACGCACACTCCGCAGCCGTTGATCTGACTGACACGCAGGTGAACGAGGTCACGCGTGGTGTCGGGTAGCGGCCCCTTCTCCACCACGCCCGCCAGCGCGCCGAGCGCCGCCATCACGTCGGGGTGGACCATCGCGGGGTTCTTCATCCTTGCTTGCATCGTGGATCTCCGTGCGAGCGCGGACGCCGTCACACTCGTGCGGCGCGGCTCGTCATCTCCCTGACGAAGGCCAGGAGGAGAACGTGACGAAGACCGATCGAGATCGTGCAGCACGGGCGTTCGAGGCGGAGCGGAGCCGGCTGATTGGCGTCGCGGACCGCATGCTGGGCTCGCGCGCCGAGGCGGACGACGTGATCCAAGAGGCGTGGATCCGCCTCGAGCGCACCGACCTCGCGACGATCGACAACCTCGGAGGCTGGCTCACCACGGTCGTCGCGCGCCTCTGTCTCGATCAGCTGCGGGTGCGTCGGCAGCGCGGTGAAGATTCACACGAGGCGCCCGACCGCGTCGATGCCGGCGCCTCGCCCGATCGCGGCGTGATGCTCGCGGCCGCCGTCGGAGAGGCGATGCACGTGGTGCTCGACATGCTCGATCCGCTCGAGCGCGTCGCCTTCGTGCTGCACGACGTGCTCGGCCTGCCGTTCGATCAGATCGCGCCGATCGTCGACCGCACCGTGCTCGCGACGCGGCAGCTCGCGAGCCGTGCGCGTCGTCGCGTGCAGGGGACGACCTCGAGCGGCGCCAGCGCCCAAGCGGAGGTGATCGCGGCGTACCTGATCGCCGCGCGCACCGGCGACCTCGCGGGCCTCCTGCGCGTGCTCGATCCCGACATCGTCGTGCGCTCGGACGAGGCCGCGATCGCGATGGGCGCGCCGCGTGAGCTGCGCGGGGCAGAGGCCGTCGTCGGCACGTTCCTCGGTCGCGCGCAGGGGGCGCAGGCGATCACGATGGACGCCCTGCCGGGCGCGGCGTGGATCGTCGACGGCACGCTGCGCACGGCCTTCGAGATCGTCGTCCGCGACGGTCGCATCGTGAGCATCGAGCTCCTCGCGGATCGCGCCACGCTCGACGCGATGAGGATCACGATCGGCTGATCAGGACGCCTTCGGCTTCGTGCGCGCACCGAGCGCGGCGAGGGCACGGCCCGTGTGTGTGTCGGTCTTCGCGACCTGAGCCGGGGTGCCCTCGGCCACGATGCGGCCGCCTGCTGCGCCTCCCTCCGGTCCGAGATCGATCACGTGGTCGGCCCGCGCGACGAGCTCCATCGCGTGCTCGATGATGATCACGGTGTGCCCTTGCTGGACGAGCTGATCGAGCACCTCGAGGAGCGCCTCGACGTCGCTCGGATGAAGGCCCGTCGTCGGCTCGTCGAGCACGTAGAGCGTCGGCACGTCGCTCTTGCGCGAGAGCTCCTTGCCGAGCTTGAGCCGCTGCGCCTCTCCGCCCGAGAGCGTCGTGCCGCTCTGGCCGAGCGTGAGGTAGCCCAGGCCCAGCGATCGGAGCGTCGCGAGTCGATCGCGCAGCGCGGGGATCACCGTGAACATGTCGGCCGCCTCTTCGACGGGCAGCGCGAGCGCGTCGGCGATCGAGAGGCCTCGGTAGCGCACCTCGAGCGTGTCGCGGTTGTAGCGAGCGCCCCCGCAGCTCGAGCAGCGCACGTAGACGTCCGACAAGAGCTGCATCTCGACGCGCACGACGCCCTCGCCCTCGCACGCCTCGCACCGGCCGCCCTTCACGTTGGAGCTGAAGCGCGCCGCGTCGTAGCCGCGCGCGCGGGCCTCGGGCAGCGTGGCGTAGAGCTCGCGCAGCGGCGTCATGAGGCCCACGTACGTCGCGGGTGTGGAGCGTGGCGTGCGACCGATCGGGCTCTGATCCACGGAGATCACGCGACCGATGGACTCGTGCCCGCGCAGGTCGAACTGCGGCCGCTTCCGCGCGAGCTCGGCGCGCACGCTGGGAAGGAGCGCCGAGACCACGAGCGAGCTCTTGCCGCTGCCCGACACGCCCGTGACCGCGACGAGCTGCCCGAGCGGGATCGTGACGCTCACGTCGACGAGGTTGTGGAGCGTCACGTTCGTCATCCGCAGCGCGCCGCTCGGTCGCGCGAGGCGACGCGGCGGCAGCTGCTTGCCCGCGAGCCACGGCCCCGTCGCCGTGTCCTTCTTGCCCGAGAGGTCCTTCGCGTCGCCCTCGAACAAGAGGCGTCCACCGTGCACGCCCGCGCCCGGACCGATGTCCACGACGTGACTGGCCGCGCGGATGATGTCGAGGTCGTGCTCGACGACGACCACGGTGTTGCCCTGATCGCGCAGCCGCTCGAGCGTCGCGATCAGCCGTGACGTGTCGCGCGGATGAAGACCGAGCGAAGGCTCGTCGAGCACGTAGAGCACGCCGACGAGCGCGCCACCGAGGCGCGTGCCCAGGCGGATGCGCTGCGCCTCGCCGGAGCTCAGCGTCGTCGCCGAGCGACCGAGCGCGAGGTAGCCCACCCCGACCTCGTCGAGGAAGCGCAGCCGTGCGTCGATCTCGCTGAGGAGCGGCGCGCCGACCTCGCGCTCCCGATCGGTCCAGTGCGTCGCGCGCAGCGCGGGATCGCGAAGCAGCACCGCGAGCTCGGTGACGGGCAACGACGAGAACGAGGCGATGCTGCGATCGAGCACGCGCACGGCGAGCGACTCTTCCCGGAGGCGATGGCCGCGGCAGAGCGGGCACGTGACCGCGTCGTCGGCGCCCTCGCGCTCGGGCTCTTCTTCCCCGTCCACGGGCTCGCTGCGCGAAGCCTTCTTGGCGCCTCGCGAAGGCTTCCTCGGGGCTTCGGAGGGCTTCGCGGGGGCCGGCGAAGGCTTCGCGGCGGCGGGAGAAGGCTTCTTGACCTTCTTCGAGGCCGTGGGCGCCTGCGCCTCCTCGGGTGTGATCGACGAGGCAGGCACCAGACCGAGCCCCTCACAACGCGGACACGCGCCTTCCGGGGTGTTCCACGAGAACGAGCGCGGGGTGACGACCGGCAGCGTGCGATCGCAGCTCGGGCACATCGGGCGCTCGGAGAGGAGCTCGGGCTCTTCACCTTCGATCGCCAGTCGCACGAGGCCGCTGCTCGCTTTCCTCGCGAGCTCGACAGCGTCGGTGAGGCGCGTACGCACGTCGGGCTTGATGACGAGGCGATCGACGACCACGTCGAGGTCGTGCACCTTGCGCGAGTCCACCGTGATCGCCTCGCCGAGGTCGCGCGTCTCGCCGTCGAGCACCACGCGCACGAAGCCTTCCTTGCGCAGGCGCGCGAGCTCGGGCGCGATCTCGCCGACCTTGCCGCGCACGATCGGTGCGCGGATCACCACGCGCGCCCCCTGCGTACGCTCGGCGCGATCGACGATCTGCTGCACCGTCCAGCCGCGCACCTCGCGACCGCAGGTCGGACAGTGCGGATGACCCACACGCGCGAAGAGCACGCGGAGGAAGTCGTGCACCTCGGTGACGGTGCCGACCGTCGAGCGCGGGCTCTTGTGCGGCGGCTCCTGTCTCACCGCGATCGCAGGCGAGAGGCCGTCGATCGCGTCGACGTCCGGACGCGCGAGGATCTCGAGGTACTGCCGCGCGTGCGTCCCGAGCGACTCCACGTAGCGGCGCTGGCTCTCGGCGTAGAGCGTGTCGAAGACGAGCGAGCTCTTGCCCGAGCCGCTCGGCCCGGTGACCACGGAGATCGCGCCGCGCGGGAACGCGACGTCGACGTTCTTGAGGTTGTGCTCGCGCGCACCGCGGACGCGGATCACGCGCGGCCTCCTTCGCGACGACCGCCGAGGAAGCGGTAGGCGAGCACGACCGCCGCGATCATGCCCTCGGGATCGACGCGGCCCGTGCGCGCTGCGTCGAACGCGACTCCGTGATCGACGCTCGTGCGCACGAAGGGCAGGCCCCACGTCACGTTCACCGCGCTGCCCCAGTCGAGGAGCTTGCTCGCGATGGTGGCCTGGTCGTGGAACATCGCGACGACGCCCGCGTGCACCGCCGACTGCGCTTGTCGGAACGCGGCCTCCGCGGGCTGCGGGCCCACGAGCACGAGGCGACCGTCGAGAAACGGTGGCTCGCGTCGCAGCGCTTCGATCGCGGGAGCGACGGCGCGGATCTCCTCGTCCCCGAAGAGCCCGCGCTCTCCCGCGTGCGGGTTGAGGCCGCTCACCGTGATCGAGGCGCCGTGCTTCACGTCGAGCGCGAGCAAAGCCCGGGCGAGGTGACGCGTCGCGCGCATCACGCGCGGCGCGGTGATCGCCTCGGGCACGTCGCGCACGGAGAGGTGCGTGGTGACGAGCGACACCGACAGACGCGGGCCGAGGAACATCATCGTGACGTCGTCGTCCGCGAGCTCGCTGCGACGCGCGAGGTGCTCGGTCTGCCCGACGAACGCGTGACCGGCCATCGTGATCGCGGCCTTGGACACCGGCGCGGTGACGACGGCGCTCGCCTCGCCCGAGAGGACCGCATCGATGGCGCCATCGAGCGCCGCGAGCGCGACCTCCCCGGCGCGCGCGTGATCGCGGTGCGCAGCGACGACGTCGGGATCGCAGCGGCCCACGTCGCGCAGCTCGGCGCGGTGCGAGAGGCCGAGGGCCGCGAGACGCGCGGCGAGGTCGTCTGCGTCGCCGAAGAGAAGCGCGGCCGGTGCGTCGTTCGGCAGTGACGCCAGCGCGCGCACGGCGACCTCGGGGCCGACGCCCGCGGGATCACCGGCGGAGATGGCGAGACGGAGTCGCGTGCTCACGAGCGCACCTTGTAGCCGACGCCACGCACCGTCTCGATCGGATCGAGCGTGCCGAGCTTCATGCGGACGCGCCGCACGTGGATGTCCACGGTGCGCGAGCCGCCGTAGTAGTCCACGCCCCACACGCGCTCGAGCAGCTGCTGTCGCGTGAAGACGCGGCCGGGGTGACGCGCGAGGAACGCGAGCAAGGCGAACTCCTGGTGGGTGAGATCGACACGCGCACCCTCGAGCTGCGCCTCGTGCGCGGCGATGTCGATCACGAGCGCCCCCAGCTTCACGCGCTCGTCGTCGGCGAAGGCGCTCTTTCGATGCTCCTGACGTCGGATGCGGACGTAGAGCTCGACGGGCACGTAGGGGACCAGCACCACGTCGTCGAACGCATCCTCGACCGAGAGGCGCTGCAGCGCATTCACAGTGACGGCGAGGAGCACGGGCACCTCACGGAGGGCGGGCACGGCGCGCAGCCGCGCGAGCGCGGCGCGCCCCACCTCCACGAGATCGAGCGCCTCGACGAGGACGGCCGCGGGCGGCGTGTCGTGGACGCTGGCGTCGCTCTCGAGCGGCTCCCAGAGGTCGGCCACTCGCACACGACAGCCCAGATCACGCAGCGTGGCGGCGCCACCCTCCGGGCGCTCGGCGAGCTGCGGGCTACCGACGACGAGGATCCACACGCGCCCGCTGATAGCGCCCCCGGGCGCTTCGATCGACCCGCCGACCCGACCCGTGTGGAGGGCTCGCGAGGGCGCCAACACCCTTGACCGGCGAGGGTGGGCGTGCGTTCATCTCCCACCCCCGGGAGAGAGAGCGTTTTGGCCCAGAAACGTTGGAGATTGCTCGTGGCCGAGCTGGGCTCGGAGGCCTCGATGCACGACGTGGTCGTCGAGGCGCCGGACTGGATGACGGCCCTGACGATGGGCCGCGGCCGGATCGGCGAGCGCGGCGGCGTTCCGCCCGGCGCCATGTGCAGCGTGACGGCGGACGGCATCGTGACGCTCGTCGATGCCGTGACGCGCAAGCGCTACAAGCTCGAGCCCACGCTCTTGCCGAGCGTCCCGCCACCGGCGGCCAGCGAGCCGCCGCCGCCCGTCGCGGCCCCGACGGTGCAGGTGCGCGTCTCGAAACGCACGGT
>JAFLCL010000022.1 GCA_017303575.1 Deltaproteobacteria bacterium | reverse complement strand
GCGCGCTCCTACGTCTTCTCGACTGGCGTGCACGCGGCGCTCGCCGCGGCCGTCCCCGACTCCGTCCGCCTGGTCGAGGCCGCCGACGATGCGCGCGCCCGTGTGCGTGCACACCGCGCCGTCCTCGCGGACGCGTTGCCCCGCGGACGCCTCGCGTCCTCCGACCCGTCGGTTCCCGTGCTTCCCATCGTCCTCGGAGAGCCTGCCCGCGCGCTGGCCGTCTCCCACGCGCTCCGACGTCGCGGCTTCTTCGTCCAGGCCATCCGGCCACCCACGGTCCCCGTTGGCACCGCGCGCCTTCGGCTCGTGCCCATCGCCACCCACGACGAAGCCGACATCGCCGCTGCTGCCGCAGCGCTCTCCGACGCGCTGAGCCGTGACGATGCGGCCCTCGAGGACCTCGGGCGCTGATGCACGGGCTCTTCGTCACTGCGACGGGCACGGACTGCGGCAAGACGTGGTTCAGCCGTGGCCTCGTGCGCGCGCTCCGCGTCCGCGGCCTGAGCGTCGCCGCGCTCAAGCCGCTCGAGACGGGCGTGGGTCCCGACGGTCCGCGCGACGCCCTCGCCCTGGCGCGCGCCGCCGGGAACGCGCACCTCGCCCACGACGACGCGTTCGTCCGCCTCGGTCCTCCCACCAGCCCGTTCGCGGCAGCGACAGCGTCCGGGCTCCTCCCGCCTTCGGTCGACGCGCTGGCCGACGCCCTCCGACGGCGCGCCGCAGGTCACGACGTCACGCTCGTCGAGGGAGCGGGTGGGCTCCTCGTCCCGCTCGACGCGAACGCGACGATCGCCGAGCTCGCCGCCAGCCTCGGCCTGCCCACGGTCCTCGTGGCTCGAGACGCGCTCGGCACGCTGTCTCACGTGCTGACGGCGATCGAGTCTGCCGAGCGACGCGGCCTCGAGGTGAGGGCCGTCGTGCTCACCCGCGGGCCATGGTCCAGAGGAGACGTCTCGGTCGAGACCAACGCGGAGATCCTCCGACGACGCGTGTCCGCACCCGTGCTCGTGATGCCCTCGGGGCAAGACGACGACGATGCGCTCGCGGCCCTCGTCGACCCCTGGATCGAGCGCTTGCTACCGCAGCGCTGATCACGCCAAGAGCATCGCGATCACCAGCGTCGTCGCGAGACCTCGCAGCACCAGCGGCACCCACAGCGCGTTCACGAGATGCTTGGGCGCGCCCTCCCGCGAGGCCCGCCGCACCACACGCACCGCAGGCACGTTGAGCGCGAGCGCGATGCAGACGACCGCCGCGAGGAACACGCCGCGCAGCGTCCCGTGGGGCACGCCCCAGCCCACCACGATCGCCAGGCCAAGCAGCGTCCAGTGCATGCGCCCGAGGAAGCGCACCTCGATGGCGTGCTTGCGCTCCGGATCCATCTCACGCGGCGGCGGTGACACGGGGCGACCGTAGCAGGCGCGCCACGACCTGCACATTCGTAGTGTTTCAGGGTACTTACGCGGCGTGCGCGCCACTTTCTCGCGCCGCGCGCGGCACTCGGGTTATCCGGAGGTCATGTCGGCCCTCTGGCGAGCCCTGACCGTCCTGGCCCTGGTGATCGCGCTCGTGGTCACTCCTTCCGGCGCGCGCGCCGAGCTCGTCGACATCCCGTACACGGTCGTCCGCGGTGACACGGGACGTCGCGTCGCGCGTCGCTTCGGCCTCACCTACGCCGAGCTCCAGGCGCTCAACGCCGACCGCTCGCTCGAGCGCCTGCGCGTCGGGCAGACGATCGTCGTGGGCCGCGGTCATCGTCACGTGCACCAGGTGCACGCGGGCGAGGCCCTCTCGGACATCGCGGGCCGCTACCGCGTGACGATCGCCGAGCTCCAGCGCTGGAACCCGGGGTTGCGGCCCGCGCGCCTCTCGCGTGGCCAGGAGATCGCGATCTACTCCGATCGCGCCGAGCCGCCGTCGGAGTCCGTGGGAGAGGTGGACCAGGGATCGCTCGTGAACGGCGTCGCGCTGCCCACGCACCCAGGCTTCGTCGTGCGTCACCGCGAGCGCACGTTCCTCACCGTCGACGCGGCCGAGCACTTGATGCGCGCCTTCGACGCGCTGCGCGATGCCGACGAGGACGCGCCCCGCGTGCAGATCGGCGACGCGAGCCGCCAGCGAGGCGGCCGCCTCGATCAACACCGCAGCCACCAGAGCGGGCGCGACGTCGACATCGACTACTTCTACCGGCGCTGTCGCGAGACCTGCGGCCACCACCGCATCGCACCGGCCGACCTCGACGCGGATCGTCAGTGGCGCCTGATCGAGCGTTGGCTCCGCGACGGATCGGTCGAGTACATCTTCATCGACCACGCCCTGCAGGAGCCGCTCTACGAGGCGGCCCGACGAGCAGGCGCCACACGCAACGAGCTCTCTCAGTGGTTCCAGTGGCCTCGCGCCGCCGACGTCCGCTACGGGATCATCCGTCACGTGCCGAGCCATGCGGATCACATGCACGTCCGCTTCGCGTGTGCTCCACACGACACGGCGTGCGTGCCGAGCGACGGCCGCGATCCGCGTCACGAATAGCGGGCGGGCCAGCCGCGGATCGAGACCTCTCGCACGAGGATCTCGACCGGTCGCGGCTCGCCTCTCGACGCGCACGACGCCTCGTGGCAACTCCGCCTCGTGAGCACGCTGATCGACCTGAGGCGCATCCCCGCGCACGTCGCGATCATCATGGACGGCAACGGCCGCTGGGCGCAGCACCGTGGCGCGCTGCGTCCGACGGGCCACCGCGAGGGCAGCCAGACGGTGCGTCAGATCGTGCGCGCGTCGCGGCGCCTCGGTCTCCGCGCGCTGACGCTCTACGCGTTCAGCGAACAGAACTGGCAGCGCCCGAGCTTCGAGGTCGACGCGCTGATGGAGCTCTTGCGCGAGTTCCTCGTGACCGAGCGCGAAGAGATCCTCGAGAACGGCATCCGCCTCACGAGCATCGGCCGCACCGAGCGCCTGCCTTCGCGTGTGCTCGAGGTGCTGCGCCCGCTCGAGGCCGAGAGCGCGAACAACACCGGCATGACCCTGTGCCTCGCGCTCAGCTACGGCGGCCGTGAGGAGCTCGCCGACACCATGCGAGCGCTCGCGGCGCAGGTCGCCCGTGGAGAGCTCGCGCCGAGCAGCGTGGACGAGTCGAGCATCGATCACGCGATGCCCTCGATGGCGCAAGGCACCGTCGATCTCCTGATCCGCACCGGCGGCGAGCAGCGCATCTCGAACTTCCTGCTCTGGAACGCAGCCTACGCGGAGCTCGTGTTCTCCGAGCGGCTGTGGCCCGAGTTCGAGGTCGAGGATCTCTACGACGCGATCGCGGAGTACCAGGGCCGCGATCGGCGCTTCGGCAAGGTCTCCGCGCTGTCACCCGACGCGTTGGCGCCCGATCCCACGCCAAGCGAGCTCGCCACCGCCGTCCACGCCTGACACCACGCGCGCGCGCCGTTTTCGTGCGTGGGCGTTGTGATCGCGCCACGATCGCCCGCGCCGATGGCCGATCCTCAAGCACCCGAGTCCGAGACGAAGAAGCCCGACGCCAAGGGCGCACGCGACGCGTTCCTCAAGAACACGCTCGCGCGCTTCGCGACAGCGGCGGTGGGCATCCCGATCCTCTTGTGGATGCTGTTCTACGCGCCGTGGTGGGTGTTCCCGGCGTTCTGTCTGCTCGCGATGATGCGCGCGGGGCACGAGCTCTTCCGCATGACGATGGTCGGCACGCCGATCCTCTACGGCTGGGGCATCACGGCGTCCGTCGTGCTCTCGACGTCGTACCTCGCGGCGATCCTCGCGGGCACCAACGAGCCCGAGCGCGTCGAGCCTCTGCGCACGATCGGGCTCACCGCGCCCTACACGATCGCGATGCTCGCGCTCGCGACGACGATCGTGATCACCGCCGTCTCGGTGCTCTTGCCGCTCGTCTACCCGGAGCCCAACGACAAGGCGGGCGTGCGGCTCGCGTGGCTCGTCGCGGGCCCGATGTACGTCGGCATCCTGCTGACGGCGGTGCCCGGCCTGTTCCTCGTGACGCACGGTACGTGGGTCGTGCTCGCGATGGGCATCGCGTGGGGCTCCGACACCGGCGCCTACTTCGCCGGTCGTTTCTTCGGCAAGCACAAGCTGGCGCCGCGCGTCTCGCCCGCCAAGACCGTGGAGGGCGCGATCGGCGGCATGGCCGCGAGCATCCTCGTCGCCGTGATCTGGCAAGTCGTGTGGCTCCACGACGAGCTGCCGCTCTGGCACGCGGTGGTGCTCGCGATGATCGCCAACGTGCTCGGGCAGAGCGGGGATCTCGTCGAGTCGCTCATCAAGCGCTCGACTGGCGTGAAGGACAGCGGCTCGATCTTGCCCGGCCACGGCGGCCTGCTCGATCGCATCGACGCGCTGATGTTCACGGCGACGGCGTGCCTGCTGTACTGCCTCATCGTCCGCTGAGCTGCGTCACGAGATCGCCGCGGATGCGACGCGCTGCGTCGTTGCGCGAATTCTTGGGCGTTGGTAGGAGCGGCGCACCGCGAGCGCGCGATCGACGGCGAACGTCGAGCTGCTGCGCCGGAGGAGAGGAAGCCCGTTCATGGCCTACGAGTTCTTCAAGGTCGTCCAGAAACACCTCGAGATCGCCGCGAAGGTGGTCGAGCTGCCGCAGCACGTCGCCGACATTCTCTCGCAGCCGAAGAACGAGCTGATCGTGAACTTCCCGGTCCGCATGGACGACGGGACGATGCGCCTCTTCAAGGGCTATCGCATCCAGCACAACAACATCCGCGGCCCGTACAAGGGCGGTATCCGCTACCACCAGGACGTCCACCTCGACGACGTGAAGGCGCTCGCGTCGATGATGACGTGGAAGTGCTCGCTGATGGACATCCCGTACGGCGGCGCCAAGGGCGGCGTGAAGGTCGACCCGCACAAGCACAGCAAGGACGAGCTGATGCGCATCACGCGTCGCTTCACGCACGCGCTGGGCTCGAACATCGGCCCCGAGTACGACATCCCCGCGCCCGACGTCGGCACCACCGCCCAGATGATGGTCTGGATGATGGACAGCTACATGAACCGCTCGGACGACCTCGCGAAGAACGCGCAGCGCGGCATCGTGACCGGCAAGACGATCAACGCGGGCGGCTCGCAGGGTCGTGAGCAGGCGACGGGGCAGGGCGCCGTCGTGTGCGTACGCGAGTGGGCCAAGGCTCAGAACCTCGACCTCAAGGGCAAGACCGCGATCGTCCAGGGCTTCGGCAACGTGGGCAGCTTCGCGAGCCGCTTCCTCGATCAGCTCGGCGTGAAGCTCCTCGCGACCGGCGATCACACTTGTTACATCCGGAACGACAAGGGCATCGACGTCACCGCGCTCTTCGCCTACGCGCGCAAGAACGGCTCGATCAAGGGCTTCGACGGCGCCGACGTCATCACGCGCGAGGAGTTCTTCAAGACGAAGGCCGACATCTTCATCCCGGCCGCGCTCGAGAACCAGATCGGCGCCCAAGAGGCCCAGTGGCTCGACGTGAAGATGATCTCCGAGGGCGCCAACGGCCCGACCAACCCCGAGGGTGACAAGGTCCTCGAGGAGAAGGGCATCGTCGTCGCGCCCGACATCCTCGCGAACGCGGGCGGCGTGACCGTCAGCTACTTCGAGTGGATCCAGAACAAGCGCAGCGAGTTCTGGGAGCTCGACGAGGTCGAGGCCCGTCTCGAGAAGCGCATGGTGCGTCAGTACGCGAAGGTCATGACGTACGCGAACGAGCGAAAGATCCCGACGCGCATCGCGGCCTACGCGGTGTCGCTCGAGAACCTGAAGCTCGCGTACGAAGAGCGCGGAATCTTCCCGTGATCTGACTGCCGGACACGCGAACGCGAGCGGGCTCCTTCGGGGGCCCGTTTTCGTTTCGGCGATTCGGTATCCTCGCGCGCGTGATCGCGTCGATGCAGCCGGTGCTCTCGGTCTCGCACGTCGTCGTGTCGGCGAGGCTCGATCGTCCCGTGGGCAACGCGCACGCGCAGTGGAGGTCACGCCGATCGGTGCTCGTCACGCTCGAGGACGAAGGCGGACGCAAGGGACGTGGTGAAGCGGCGCCGCTGCCGGGGCTCTCGCGCGAGACGATCGACGACGTGCTCGCCGCGCTCGCGACGCTGGGCTCGAGCTTCGAGCCGACGGAGATCGACGTGCGCGCGCTGCCCCCCTCACTTCGCTTCGCGATCGAGTCCGCGCTGCTCGATCTGCGATCGGCGGATCGTCCGGCGTTCGTCGCCCTGCTCGGCGACGAAGCGTACGTCGCGCGGGTGCCCGAGCAGCTCGAGCTCCAGGTGCTGCTCGACGATCTCGAGTCGGCCGAGGCGCGCGCCAGAGATGCCCACGGTCGCGGCGCGAGAACGTTCAAGGTGAAGATCGGCCGCGAGGGCCGCGCGAGCGACGAGGCCTCGTTGCTCGAGGCCGTGCGCGCGCTGGGGCGAGACGTCGTGATCCGCGCGGACGCCAATGGAACGCTCGCCGCCGTGGACGTGATCGCACCTGCCCTCGCGCGGGCTCGCGTCGAGTACGTCGAGGATCCGGGACCGATCGACGGCCCGCACTGGGTCGGTGTGCCGATGGCGCTCGATGCGAGCGTGGCGGCCGATCCGCACGACGCGATCGCGCGCGCGCGCTCGCTCGGCGCGCCGTTCCTCGTGCTCAAGCCCACGCTGCTCGGTGGCCTCGAGGACACGCTCGCGATCGCCGCGCGCGCCCGCGCTCGTGGCCTCAAGGTCGTGCTCTCGCACACGCTCGAAGGTCCCGTGGGGCTCGCGGCGATCGCACACCTCGCGCTCGCGGCGAGCGCGTCTTCTCACCGCGCGTTGTGGGGCGCGCAGGGCCTCGCGCCGTGGACTGGCTGCGAGCGTTTCGTCGTGGAAGGCGGTGACGAGGAACCGCTCGCGCTGCCCTACTACCTCGGGGCGTGTCGCGTGCTGCGCCCCTCCTCAGCGGGGCTCGGTCTCGTCTGAGCGGCCCTCGAGCGAGGCGAGGATCGCGCGCACCTTCGCGCGATCGATCTTGCCCACCGCGTTCGTCGGCAGCGCATCGACCCTCTCGATCGTGCGCGGGATCTTGAACGCCGAGAGATCACCGCGGAGCCGCTCGATCATCGCGGGCTCGTCGATCGGCGCGCTCGACACGACGATCGCCGCGACGCGCTGACCCCACGTGTCGTCAGGCAGGCCCACCACGCAGGCCGCCTCGATTCCGTCGATGCGCAGGAGCGCCTGCTCGACCTCTGCGGGGTACACGTTCTCGCCGCCGGTCACGATGAGATCGTCGCGTCGCACGTGCACGAACAGTCGACCGTGCGGATCGATCTCGCCGAGATCGCCGGTGTCGTAGAAGCCCTCCGCATCGAACGGATCGGGCAGCGACGCATCGAGCCAGCCATCCATGCGCGAGGGAGAGCGCACGTGGATGCGTCCCTCGCGGATCTCGACGTCGATGCCCTCGAGCGGCTCCCCCACACCGTCGTGCGGAGAGCGCACGGGCGCGCGCGACGTCGAGACCTGCGCGCACATCTCGGTGAGCCCGTACGTCGTGTGCAGTCGCCAACCGAGCGAGGCCGCGCGCGCGAGGATGCGGGGTGGACACGCAGCACCTCCGAGCAACACGGCGCGCACGCTCGGGGGCGCAGGACGTCCCGTCAGCGCGAGCTGCGCGAGCTGCGTGGGCACCAGCGAGACGAGCGTCACGCTCTGCTTCGTGATGGTGTCGATCGTCGTGTGCGGATCGAACGCGCCAGGCGGCGCGATCACGAGCGCGCGACGCGCGACCAGCACCCGCACGAGCACCGACAGGCCGCCGACGTGCGCGAGCGGCATCGCGAGGAGCCAGCGGTCCTCGTCGCGCCAGCCGAGCCGCTCGGCGCTGGCCTCCGCGGCACGCACGAACGCACGACGCGAGAGGAGCGCGCCCTTCGGCGTGCCAGAGGTGCCCGACGTGAACAGCACGGCGAGGTGCGACGCCTCGAGCTTCGAGGACGCCGCCACCTGCGACAGCGCCCGCGCGCGCTCGGCTTCGGTCCACCGCGGATGGAGCGGCACGAGCGGCACGCGTCGCTCGAACGCGTCGAGCATCGCCAGGACCGTCTCGCGGCTCGGAGAGGCCACGAGCGACCTCGGACCGGGGGTTGGGTCGTCCGGGAGCGCGGCGGCCGCCTGGGCGAACGTCAGGGCACCTGCGTCGTCGACGAGAAAGACGCGACCGGGGTGCTCCCTGGCCGCGTCTCGGATCGACAGCGCGCGGTCGACGTCCGCCACGGTCGCTTCAGATGCGCATCGGCATCACGACGCCGACGAACATCGTGTCGCTCGCGGGTCGAAGGACACCCGGGTCGAGCTCTCCCGAGAGCTCGAGCGCGACCTCGTCGTCCGTGAGCGAGCCCAGCACGTCGAGGATGTACTTCGCGTTGAAGCCGATCGTGATGGCCTCGCCCGCGTAGTCGACGTCGAGCTCTTCGCTGCCCTCACCCACGTCGGGGTTCTCGCTGACGATGCGCAGCGAGCCCGCGCTCACCATGAAGCGCACGCCGCCGCTCGTGTCGCTCGAGACGAGGCTCATGCGCTTGAGCGCCTCGACCAGGCCCGCGCGGCCGATGACGACGCGCTTCTTCTGCTGCTGCGGGATGACGCGCGCATACGGCGGGAACTGCTCGTCGGCGAGCTTCACCGAGAGCACGATCCCTTCGCGCTTGAAGAACGCGCTCCCGCCCGAAGTCGCCACGGCGATCTGCGGACGACCCTCGTCCTTGGTGCCCTTGGCGTCAGCCTTCGCGTCGTCGATGAGGCGCTTGAGCTCGGTGATGCCCTTGTTCGGCACGAGCATCGAGAAGCTCAACATCGGCGCGGAGTCGTCGAGCTTGTGATCGATCTTCGAGAGGCGGTGGCCGTCGGTCGTGACCATGCGGACGAGCTTGCCTTCACCCTCGAAGAGCGCGCCTGCGAGGTGCGGGCGCGTGTCGTCGGTCGACATCGAGTACTGCGTCTTGGTGATGAGATCACCGAGCACGTCGGCCTCGACCGAGAAGAAGTCGGAGCTGCCCGCGGACGGCAGCGCGGGGAAGTCGTCGCCCGGCATGCCCGGGATGCGGAAGCGCACCTTGCCCGAGCGGATCTCGGCCGCGTGGTTGGGGCCCACGGTCCAGTGCACGTCGCCCTCGGGCAGGTTCTTCACGATGTCGAAGAGCGTGCGCGCCGAGACGGCGATCGAGCCGCCCTTCTTGACCTCGGCAGGCGCTGTGGCCGCCACACCGAGGTAGAGGTCGGTGGCCGCGAAGCGGAGCGAGGACGTGCTGTCGGTCGTGAGGAGGATGTTCGACAGGATCGGCATGGAGCTCTTCCGGTCCGCGACGCCGTGCGTGCGCGCGAGACCGCGAAGGAAGTTCCTCTTGCTGATGACGAGCTCCATGAGGGCGTCTCTCCGCGCCGATCGAGTCGGCGAACCGAGCTGTCTGAGAAAGAAGAGAAGAGATCTTTAAAAGATCATCTTCATCTTCAGGGCTGTGAGATCCGGAACGATCTCGGGAAGTGTCCGAGAACAGCCGGAAAACGACGGGGGCCAGGGCTGGGGACGAAGGTCGAGGAACGAGACGCGCCGGGGACGAGATCCGCCGTCCACGGTGCATCCACAGCTTCGCGCCCGGACAGATCGACGATCGATCCCCAAGCGAGAGGCTTCGAGCCGTCCGGATAGTATCGGGGCAGGATCGCGACCGCCAGAAAGCAGATCCGCCCCGAACGGACGAGCCGTCGGGGCGGTCGAGCAGCGCGGTCCCTCGATCTGGTCGGCTCAAGTCACGACGAGAGAGTCGATCCGGCCGCCTTCGAGGGAGCTGTCCCCGAAGTCATCGAGGGGCGAACCGTCGTCGGTCGTGCAGCCCACCGCAGCGCCGATGGTGTTGAGGATGCGGTTGTAATGAACGCCGCCCGCGTCGACGTACTGGCCAGTGCGGAGCCGTCCGCCAGCACCACCTGCGAGGAGCCAAGGAACGTTCGTTCCGCCGTGGGGCGGACCGTTCGAGAGGTCGTTCATCCACACGGCCACGCCATCGTCGAGCACCGAGCCGCCGTACGCGGAGTCGTAGCTGTCGAGGCGCTCGAGCAGGTGACGGAACAAGCGCATGTGGATGCGATCCACCTGGTGGTGGAGCGTGATCGCGTCCGGGATCGTCTCGCCCTCGGCGCCGTCCGAGTAGATGCGGTGCGAGATCCAGTGGAAGCGAGGCAGGCGCGAGCCCTCGAACTCGTACTGCGTCTGATCGTTGCCCTCGCCCACCTGGAGCGTGCCGGCGTGCGTGTAGTTGCAGGCCGCGGCGAGCGCGAGGACCTCCATGTGCCGCTCGGCGACCTCGACGCGCACGTCGTTGCTCTCGACGTTCGAGATCTCACCCAGGCGCGACATGAACGCGGGATCCATCGACTCGCACGAGAGCAGCGAGAGCTCGGTGTCGCGGATGGCCTCCATGTGCTGCGTGAGGCGGCGACGATCGAGGGCGCCGAGATCGCGACGCGACAGCAGCGCCTCGAGCTCGTCGCGCACGAGGTCGTTCACGCTGTTCTGTCGCGTGATGATGCGCTCCTGGATCTCGGGCGGCGCCGAGGTGATGCCCATCATCCGCATGTACTGGTTGAGCGGTGATCGCTCGGCTGGCGTGCGCTCGCGCGCGCCTCGCCACGAGAGGTTCTCGCGGATGTACGCGTCGGTGGGGCCGGCCATCAGCGTCATGGGATCGCGGCCGGGCGCGTTGAGCTGCTCGGCGATGCGCCAGTCGATCGACTTGTCGAGCGCGGCGGCGTCGTTGGCGGAGCCTGAGACGATCTGGGCGCTGGTGAGCAGCTGCACGATCGAGTCGGAGTGGCCGCACGAGGGCGTGTTGAACGGACGATTCACGCCGCGCACGAGCGAGAGGCGGCTCGCGAAGGCAGCCAGCTCGCTCGTGGCGCGATCGGCGTCTTCTCCCGTCATGCGCGCGGAGGTGAGCGCGCCGAGGTTGCGAGGCCAGAACTGCTCGGGCTCGATCTCCTGCTCCATGCCGTCGACCCAGCCCCGCTGCTGCTGCGCCACGCCGTTGCCAGCGCGCACGAAGAACGCGTACCGGAACCGATCGGGGCCCGCGCTCGCGCGCGGCACGTGCAGGCTCTCGAGGAAGGGCAGCGCGACGGCGACGCCACCGACGCCGAGGAGGAAGCGACGACGATCGAAGCGGGTCCGCATGGTCACTCCATCTCCAGGCCAGGGAGCTCGTCGAGCTCGGTGGCGGAACGCTGCGCGAAGGCCGAGCTGGTCACGAGGATGCGCACCAGCTCGCGCAAGGACGCTCGCTCGCGCAGCGACGCAGTCGTGACGTGGTGGAGCAGTCCCTCGTCGCTCTCGACGCTCGCGCGGCCGTGCACGAACTGGAGCAGGTGATCGGCGTAACAGGCGTGCGTCATGCGCTGCTCGGCGACGATCGCCGACAGCTCGACCGCTCCGTCGTAGCTGCGCGACTGGCCCTGGAACGAGTAGGCGTCGGCAGCGTCGATCGCGAGGCCGTTGCGCTCGCGGTCGCGGGAGCTGCCGACAGCGTCGAAGTGCTCGAACGCGAAGCCGACGGGGTTGATCATCGTGCCGTGACAGGACGCGCCGCAGGTGCCGGCGCCGGTGTGCAGCGTGATGCGCTCGCGCAGCGTGCGCGGCATCGACATGTCCTCCGGCGGCAGCGGGGGCACCATCATCGGCGGCGCGGGCAGCGGGGCGCAGAGGATGCGGTGGTTCACGAAGACACCGCGGTGGATCGGATCGCTGTCGGTCGAGCTCGCGTTGATCGAGAGGAAGCCCGCCATCGTGAGGAGGCCCGCGCGATCGGTGCCCTCGAGCGAGACGCGCTGCATCGCGTCGCCGCTCACGCCGGGGAGGTCGTAGATCGCTGCGAGCGGCGCGTTGGCATAGGTGAAGCGCGAGGTGAAGAGATCACGCACACCGCCGTCCTCGGCATAGACCTCGCGCACGAAGAGGCGCACCTCGTCGGCCATCGCCGCGGGCACCGCGCTCGTGAACTCGGGGAACAACGTGGCCGAGCGGGTGACGTCCTCGTAGCGACCGACCGAGAGCAGCTGCTCGTGGTAGCGGACGAGCATCGCCTCCGCGCGCGCGTCGTCGAGCATGCGGGAGACCTCGACGTCGAGACCTTCCGCGTCATCGAGCGCGCCCGACGCGACCGCTTCGAAGAGATCGTCGTCGGGCATCGTGCCCCACAGCGCGTACGAGAGGCGCGACGCGAGCTCGTGGCGCGTGAGCGCGATCGGCTCGTTCCCCGACGCGGCGCCGAGCTCGGCGCGGTAGACGAAGTGAGGCGACTGGAGCATCGCCTCGAGGCTCAGGCGCACGCCGGCGACGAACGGATCGTCGTCCGGGTAGAGCTCGGGGCCTCGCGCGAAGAGCGCCGCGTAGGTGTCGAGCTCGGCGCTGCTCAGCGGCCTTCGGTACGCGCGCTCGCCGAAGCCCTCGAGGAATCCGCGCGCACGCGCCGCGTCGGGGCTCGCGGGCAGATCGCTCGGGAGGATGCGCATCAGGGCGGCCGGGTCGGTGGCGACCTGCTCGGCGAGGCGCTCGGCGGCGCGCTGGTACTCGGTGCGCAGATCGCCCGAGACCGAGAGCTCGGCGCCGTCGTTGTCGAAGAGGCCGCGCGGCGCGTCGGGAGGGAACGTCGAGGACAGATCGCTCGTGGCCGGCAGGCGGAGGAGATCACGCACGGTCTCTTCCCACTGATCGTGAGAGAGACGCGGGAATCGCGAGGTGGACGCGGCGAGCTCGGTGCACCCAGTCGTGCACTCGAAGCCCCGCGGCGACGCCGGACCGGAGTCGAGGTCACCGACGCAGCCGACGAGGCTGGTCAGAGGCCCCAACGCCAGGGCCGTCGCCACGACCGTGAGACGAGGTCGGAGGATCGCGCGCATGACCAAGAGAGTGCTGAGAAAACGCACGCGAAACAAGCCACCCGTGAATACGGTCGCGCACGATGCGCGGATGGGCCTTCGAGATCAGGTGCGTCGTCGAGCCGGATCGCTGGTCGTCGACACGTTCTTCCGCGGCGCCTCGCGCCTCGGCCGCATGCACCCGCGAGCGCGTCCGTCGCACCACGGCGTCGAGGTGATCCGCGACGTTCGTTACGCCTCCGGCAGCTCGAGCGCGCACCTCCTCGACGTCTACCGACCGATCGGGCACCGCCCCAGCGAGCGACGTCCGGTGGTGCTCTACGTGCACGGCGGAGGCTTCCGCATCCTCTCGAAGGACACGCACTGGGTGATGGGCCTCGCGTTCGCTCGGCGCGGCTACGTCGTCTTCTCCATCAACTACCGGCTCGCACCCGAGCACCCGTTCCCCGCCGCGCTCGAAGACTGTGCCGAGGCCTACGCGTGGGTGGTCGAGAACGCTGCGCGGTGGGGCGGTGATGCGTCACGGCTCGTGCTGGCGGGCGAGAGTGCGGGGGCGAACCTCGTGACCTCGTTGACCGCCGCCGCCTGCTTCGAGCGCAGCGAGCCACACGCGCGCCGCATCTTCGCCACGAACGTGGTGCCGCGCGCCGTGCTGCCCGCGTGCGGGATCCTGCAGGTCTCGGACACAGCACGCTTCTCGCGTCGCAAGGCCCGCCTGTCGCGGGTCATCGCGGAGCGCATCGAGGAGGTGGGCGCTGCCTACCTCGGCGCGCTCGACCATCCGTCGCGTCACGGCGGCGAGGCGCTCGATCTCGCCGATCCGTTGGTGCTGCTCGAGAGCGAGCGCACGACGCAGCGCACCTTGCCGCCGTTCTTCGCGCCCTGCGGCACGGCCGATCCGTTGCTCGACGACACCCGGCGCCTCGCCGTCGCGCTGCGCAAGCGCGGCGTCGAGTGCCAGGACGAGTACTACCCGGGCGAGGTCCACGCGTTCCACGCGTTCGTCTTTCGTCCCGAGGCGCAGCGCTGTTGGCGCGACAGCTTCGCGTTCCTCGATCGGCACTGCCCGCCGGAGGTGCGCACCGGCCCGTCGACGGATCAGGCGCGCGACCACGTCGCTTGACCCGCGGGGCCATCTCCTGCGACCAATTCGTCCAGCAGCCCGATGAAACGGACGCCCCTCATGGCCAGCGTGGC
The DNA here is from genome assembly GCA_017303575.1 of Deltaproteobacteria bacterium. Lineage (GTDB taxonomy): Bacteria > Myxococcota_A > Polyangia > Polyangiales > Sandaracinaceae > JAFLCL01. The sequence continues at coordinate 45,701 of JAFLCL010000022.1, read as the reverse complement.
CCTCATCCTCGCGGGCGTCGTCGTGATGTACCTCTACCAGGAGCAGTACCGCCTGGAGCGCGCAGGAGGTCGTCCCGTCGACGTCGTGATGGCGGCGCAGGACATCCCCTTCGGTGAGCCGGTGCGCGCGGAGTGGCTCGCGACCCGCTCGCTGCCCTCGGACTACGTCGAGGATCGACACATCCTCGCGACCCGCATCCGCGACCTCATCGGTCTCCCGCTCGCGCAGTCCGTGCGCGCGGGCGAGGCCATCATGCGGACGGATCTGTCGCCGCTCTCCGATCAGCAGCGCACCCTCTCGGGAGAGATCCCGCAAGGCAGCCGCGCGCTCACGATCCTCGCGACGCAGACCTCGTCGTTCAACGGGCTCTTGCGCCCCGGCGATCACGTCGACGTGATCCTCACGATCGGCGATCCGATGCGCGCCTCGGGTTGGCGCAACGCGCTGTTGCTCGAGAACGTGACGATCCTCGCCGTCGGCCGTGCGCTACACGAAGAGGAGACGGAAGAAGGTCGCCGCGGCTACCGCCTCGGTCAGACCACGAGCGTCACGCTGCAGGTGACGTTCCCGCAGGGTGCGCTGATCACGCAGGCGCAGCAGGACGGCCGCATCCAGCTGACGCTGCGCAACGCGAACGACGTGTCCGAGCGCGGGACGCGGTTCGAGCTGCAGGCCGCCGACATCGAGGTGCAGGAGCGCCGCGAGCGCTTCCTCTTCCGAGGTCCGAGGCGCCCGCCGTTCATCGTCGATCCGCCGCCCGGTGCGGCCGCCACGGCGACAGTCACCGCGCCGCGCTGACGCAGCTCAACGCAGCAAGAAGAACAGCACGCCTGCGCCGATCAGCATCGCGAGCAGGAACACGCCGATCAAGCCGGCGATCAGTGCCACGCTCGGCCCGCTCGAGGGAGCGCTGACCGGCTGCGCCATCGGCGTCGGAGCCGCGAGCGGCGTCGGCGGCGCGACCGGGGGCGTCGGCATCGTCACCGCGCTCGGGCGCGAGCGACCGCTCGCATCGATCCACGCAGACTTCGCAGGCAGCGCCTCGATCGCGGCGAGCATCGCGCCCGCATCGGCCCACCGATCGGCCTTCTTCTTCGCGAGCGCCTTCTGGATGATCGCCTCGAGCTCGGGCAACACCACGAGGTGCTCGCGCTTGCTCGCCATCGGCGGCGGCGGCTCGAGCAGGTGCATGCGGAACATCTCGACCTGGCTCTCGGCCGCGAACGGCCACTCGCCGGTGACGAGCTCGTAGAGGACCACGCCCATCGCGTAGACGTCGCTGCGCGCGTCCACCACGTCACCAGTGCCCTGCTCCGGCGACATGTACGCGGGGCTGCCCATGATGGAGCCGGCCATCGTCAGCTTCTGCGACGGGCCGTGGATCGAGTCGTCGAGCTTCACGAGGCCGAAGTCGAGGAGGATGCAGCGGTAGGACTGGCCGTCCCACGTGACGAAGACGTTCTCGCTCTTGATGTCGCGATGGAGCACGCCCTGGGCGTGCGCGTACGCGAGGCCGCGCAGCGTCTGCTTGCCGAGCTCCACGCCGGTCTGCGGATCGGGCGTGTGATCGACGACCATCTCTTCGAGCGTCTTGCCCGAGAGCAGCTCCATCACGAGGAACGGAAGGCCGCTCTCGACGCCGTAGTCGCGCACCTCGAGCACGTTGGGGTGACGCAGCGCGAAGAGCGCCTTGGCCTCGCGCTCGAAGCGTGTGCGAAGCGCGGGATCGGCGACCGCCTGCGCGTGCATCATCTTCACCGCGCAGGGCGCGCCGTTCGCGTCGGTCGCCTTGTAGACGGCGCCCATCGCGCCCTCGCCGACCTTCTCGATCAAGCGGTAGCGGTTCGCGATGGTTCGTCCGACGAAGGCCTCGGCGGGCGTCTGGGTGATGCGATCCATGCGCGGCCGCGAGCATACCCGTCTGCCCGTCGTGGGGGCAGACGCTATCGAGACCGCTGTCCCGACAGGCCCATCGCCTGGGCGCGCTGCTCGCGCAGCGAAGTGAACGGTCGGTCGGCGGAGGGCTGCGGACGGTCTGCGTCGAACGCGCGGATCGGCAGGAGATCGGCCTCTGCGAGCGAACGGAAGAGCTCGCTCTCCGCGGCGGGCTCGCGATCGAAAGGAAACGGGTTGCGGAACTCGCCCGGCGCGAGCGGCGGATAGCTCGGGTCGTTCGCCTCGACGAGCGCATCGAGCTCGAGCGCCCGCTTCTCGACGTGGGCGAGGAAGGGCAGGTCGTAGTTGCCGATCGTGCGTCGAGCCTGGGGATCACGCGCGACCCACCGCGCCCAGTCGAAGCCGTAGAGGAAGTCGTGCACGTAGCGGAAGCGGATGCGCGAGCTCTTGCCGTAGCTCCTGTGGATGCGGACGAGCGGATCGATCGTGCGCTCGAGCGCGACGTGGCCGCGCGTCGCGACCACACGTCGGAGCTCGGAGGCGACGTGATCGAGATCGGCGAAGAGGTTCTCGGGAAACTCGCGGGCGATCGCGCGCGCGAGATCCGAGAGCGCCATCGCCCACGCGATCGCCTGCTGATCGTGGAGCGCGGGCCGGTCGTCGCGCGTCGGCAGGAGCAGCTCGGCCAGCGCGACGAGCGATCGCGGCGCACCGCCGCGTGGCGCGAGCGTCTGCCAGCGCGTGCGGCCCGCGAGGAAGGTGTCGGTCGCGCCGAGCAGCTCCGCGACGTGCGGATCGAGGGCCGCTCGCGAGGACGACGAAGGCGAAGAGCGCGCGCGGGCCATGGGCCGCGGACCTTAGGACTGCGCGCAGGCCCCGTCGATCGCGACGACATCCTTGCGCACGGGCGGCCGCGGGCGTAGGCGATCGCCGAGCGACCGCGGCAGACGCGCTGCGAGTCGGTGGAGGCGTGGATGTCGTCTTCCGAGGATGGACCGCAGGCACCCACGCCCACGATGTACTGCTGGCGCTGCGACGACGTGATCCGTCCCGTCATGCCGTGGCCCCACTGGAGCAAGGTGTGGTGGGCGTGGTGCGGCATGATCGTCGTCATCACGATCGTGTCGCCCGTCATGGGGTCGGACTACTTCTGCATGATCCCCACGATGATGGGCATCATCGTCGCGGGAGGTCCCATCTACCGCTTCGCGCACGAGAAGCCGACGTGCAGCGTGTGCTCGGCAGAGCTCGATCCGTCGCGACGCGCGGGCACCGGCGTGCGCCCCAAGAGCAAGCGCAGCAAGACCGAGACGCAGGAGAGCCCCGCCTCGTAGGATCACCGCGTGAAGCGCTCCCACACAGGTTGGCTCGCGACGTCGGTGGTGATGGCCACCGCTGCGAGCGGCCCGAGCGCGCGGGCGCAGGACGTCCCGGGCTACGACGCGAGCGTGCTGCTCGATCACGTGCGGCCGAGCGAGCGCGCGGGGCTCGCATCGGCGCTCGGCGTCCCCTCGCTCGATACGCTGCCGCTCTACGACCTCCACGTGTCGATCGACGACGAGCTGCGCGGCTTCGGGCTGCGCGAGCAGGTGGTCGTCACGAACACCGAGGCGCGGCCCTGGCGCGACGTGACGATGCGCGTGTTCGTGAACGCGACGGTCGCGCCAGGCGCGCGCCCGCTCGTCCACTTCCTCGAGGGCCGCTGCCTCGGCGGAGTCAGTTGCCAATTCGAGCAACCATCTCCCAGCGTGATCGTCGTGCGCCCCACGAGCCCGCTCGCGCCGGGCGCGCGCCTCCGCTTCGAGCTCGATCTCCAGGGCGTGATGCCGGAGATCGAGGACGACCGCCTCACGATGATGGGGCAAGGCCTCGAGAGCCTCGCCGCGATGGAGGGCGGCTCGTCCTCGACGTCTGGTGACTACGGCCTCGTCGCCCACGGCGCGGGCATCGGCTCGCTCGCCGCGTTCTATCCGGTGCTCGCGCGTCGCCGCGGCACCGCGTGGGTCACCGACGACGGCGGCACGATGGGCGATCTCTCGACCGACGCGCCGCATCACGTGCGCGCGCGCGTCGTCGTGCCGGAGGATGCGGTGGTGGCATCGAGCGGCGTCGAGGTCGGCGTCGCGAACGTGGCGGACGCGCCAGGCCGCGCACCGCGCAAGGAGATCACGATCCACGCCGCGGCCGTGCGCGAGCTCGCGATCCTCGTCAGCCCGCGCTTCGTCGTGCGCGAGTGCGAGGTCGAGGGCACGCGGGTGCGCTCGTTCTTCCTCATGCGCGACGGCGATGCGGGTCGTCACGTCGGTGAGGTCGCCTGCGAGTCGTTCCGCGTCTTCACGCATCGCTTCGGCAGCTACCCCTACACCGAGCTCGACGTCGTCGAGGCGCCGCTCGTGGGTGGCGCGGGCGGCGTGGAGTTCTCGGGCCTCGTGACCGTCGCGCTGATGTTCTACCGAGGCGCGCTCGACGGCGGTGGCGGCGCGCTCGGTATGCTCGGCGCGCTGGGTGCGCTGGGGGGGGGTGCCGACCCGAGCGGCGGCGGGCAGGCGGGCGCAGGCCTCGACGGTCTCGAGCAGATGACGAGCTCGATGCGCGAGTTCGTGACGGCGCACGAGGTCGCGCACCAGTGGTGGCACGGCCTCGTCGGCAGCGACTCGCGCGCGCATCCGTGGGTGGACGAGTCGCTCGCGCAGTACTCCGCGATGCTCTACGTGGAGGAGCGTCACGGCGCTGCGCGCGCGACCGAAGAGGGCGAGCGTCAGGTCGCGATGAACTACCGCATGATGCGGATCCAGGGCCTCGCGGACGACGTCGTCGATCGTCCCGCGTCGGCCTTCGCCTCGCCCATCGCGTACGCGGGCCTCGTGTACGGCAAGGGACCGTTCTTCTACCGCGCGGTGCGAGAGCGCGTGGGAGACGCCGCGTTCTTCGCGGGCCTCTCACGCTACGTGCGCGAGCACCGGTTCCGCGAGGCGAGCCCGGACGCCGTGATCGACGCGCTCGCGAGCGAGAGCGGTCCGCACGCCTCCGAGGTGCGACGCCTCGCGCGCCGCTGGCTCCACGAGCGACACGGCGACGAGGATCTCGGACCGAGCGATCCGGCGCGCGTCATGCGCTCGATGATGCCGCCCGAGCTCGCCGCGGCGCTCGACGATCCGACCACGGGGCCGCTGCTCCAACAGATGATGGGCCAGCTGCTCGGTGGCATGGGCAGCGGAGGCCCCGGTGGCGGAGGTCTGGGCGGCGCAGGTGGCGGTCTGCCGCCCGAGCTGGGTGAGATGTTCGGCGACGGGCAGGAGATCGACGAGGCCGAGCTGCGTCGTCGCATGGAGCAGCTGGGCGAGGGCGGCGACGACGACGCGCGTCCCGACGATCGCAGGCGCCCCGCCACGCCGAGGCGCCTGCCGTGAGCACGGCCGCGAGCCCACCGCCGCCCGTCACGCCCGCGCCATCCGCGGCCCGGTGGCGCGCGATCGCGCTGATGTTGCTGGCCGCGAGCGTGCTGCTCGCGATGGGGCTCTGGCTCCTCCGCAGCGCGATCGTCACAGCGATGATCCGTCGCAACCTCGCGACGCGAGGCGTGTCCTGCGAGCCGTTCGAGGTCGAGGCGAGCGCGACGATCGGCGACCTCGTGATCGCCCCCACGCGCTGCACGGTGCGTGAGGGTGTGATCGCAGGCCTCGCATGGGACGCGCCGATGCGCGCGCACCTCGAGGGCAGCACGATGGCGTCGCTCGAGGTGGAGACCCTCGAGGTCACACGTCGAGCCGGCGAGGACGAAGCGCCCGACGCCGTCGGAACGGCGCTCGGTGTCTGGATGCAGGCACCCGCGCGTGTCGGCGGCGTGGTGCACTTCGCGTCGCGCCTCTCGGAGATCGACAGCCCCGCGCTGCACGTCGCGCGGCTCGTGGTGATCCGCGAGGGAGGCCAGGAGCACGAGCACGAGCTCGAGCTCGAGCGCATCGAGTGCCCCGCGCGCGAGGCAGGCGCGCCCGTGCGGATCGCGATCGAGGGCCTGACGCTCGCTGCGGGGGACGGTCCGCTCGGGGTCTCGGCCGTCCCTCGTCTGCGTGACGTGTCGGTGGAGGCCGATCGTTCGCACGGCACGATCGAGGGCACCGCGGACGCGACGCTCACCTTGCCCGGGCTCGGCTCGCTGCAGCTCGGCTCGCTCGTCACGCAGCGCGTGATCGTCACCGCCGAGCAGCTCGACACCCAGCCACGCTGGAGCGTCGAGCTCCGCTGACTCAAATCAGAAGGTCAGGCGAACGTTGCCGATCGCGCCGCCCTGCGTGGGCGCCACGTCGATGTTCATGTTCCGCACGACCTCGGGGAGGCTCTCGTCCCAGCCCGCGTCCTGGATGAAGTCCGTCAGCGCGAAGACGACGGCGAGCGCCACGAAGCCTGTCGCGCTCATCGTGGCGAGGTAGGTGTCGCCGCTCACCGAGCCGCCGCCGAAGCCCCACGTGAGGAAGGCGGCGAGGCCGCAGCCGACGGCGAACGCGCCGTTCATCAGCCAGCCGCGTCCGATGTGGACGGGCACGAGCGCCGCGACGATCGAGTGGGCGACCATCGCGCCGAGGCTGCCCGCGAGCATGCCGCCGAGCACGGCCTGGCCATTGTCGCCGAACCAACCGCCGAGCATGCCGCCGAGCGCCGTGCCCCAGAGGAAGCCCGACTCGACGAAGCGTGAGCGCGAGGGATGCGGACGCAGCCCGAAGCCCAGGCCTGCGCCGAGGCCCATGCCCACCACGCCGCCGATCGCCATCACCGCGAGGAGATCGTCGGCCGAGCCGGAGCTCGACGCGGCGCCCGCGCCGAACGCCGAGAACGCGAGGCCGAAGCGCAGGCCCATCGCCATCGTCGTGGGCACGCCGCGCGGCGCGTCGCTCGCGAGCAGACCGGTCAGGCTCAGCGCGGCGCCGAGGAAGGTCGAGACGAAGCGGATGCGCACCACGTCATCGCTCGAGCGAATCATCATTCCCGTCGCCGGATCGAAGGTCTGATCGAGGTCGGCCCACGTGACGATCGAGTTGCCGAGGAGCACGCCGTACGCGCCCGTCGTGATCATGAGGTCGACGATCTCGCCCGCGTTCGCGGTGTCCTCCAGCCGATCACCGCGGCGCTGCGCAGGCACGAGCGGCTCGGGCGTCGGGTACGCCTGCGGCGCCGCCTGGTAGACGGGCTGCCCGCCGTAGGCCGAGGCGCCCTGCGCGGGCTGGTTCTGGACCGGCTGCGTCTGGACGGGCTGGGCCTGGATGGGCTCCTGCACCTGGACCTGCACCTGCGTCTGGACCGGCGGTCCCAGGCCCTGTGCGCCCTCGGGCGGAGGCGGCACGGCCTCTCCCTCTTGCGCCGCTCCTTCCTGCACGATCTGCGCGGCGGCAGGCTGTGCGATCCCCAGGAGAACGAGACATGCGAGCGAGCACGAAAGCCGAGTACGCATGGCGCGGACGCTAGCACGAGAGCCGCGACCACCCGAAACGTGCGGCCGAGCGCGCGCGTCCTCGCATGCACGCACGCCATCGCTCAGACTCGCGCCATGACGCGCACGCTCTTCGATCCGATCACGCAGCTCGTCCGTGTGGCCCTCGCCGTGAGCGTCGCAGGCCTGGGCGCGTGCGGCGGCGCGACGCCGCGCAGCGGGGCCGACGATCCGACGCGCCTCGAGCCGCGACGTCTCTTCCCGATGGGCGCCAACTACTCGTGGGCCCACGACAACGATCCCGGTGGCGGCCTCCCGCGACAGACATCGGTGCTGCGCGTGACGGCCTACGACGGTCGCAGCGCGCGCCTCGAGAGCCTCGCGAACGGCAACTCGCGCACGTACGAGCTCCGCGAGGACGGCATCTTCTGGGTCGAGTCATCCGTCTATCTGCTGCGATCACCGATCGCCGTCGGCGCGGAGTGGCCGTCCATCAACGGTCGCACGGCGCGGGTGAGCGACATCGACGTGTCGGTCGACGTGCCGACCGGTCACTTCGATCACTGCGTGGAGATCCGCGAGGACGGCGGCGAGTCGGGCCTCACCACCCGCACCATCTACTGCCCCGACGTCGGCCCCACGCTCATCGAAGCCCACCAGAGCCTCACGCTCGGAACGGGCGGCGTCACGGGCACCGGCAGGCTCCAGGCCTACCAGCTCGGCGACGACGACGAATAGCCCGGGACGGCATCCTGCGAGCGCCAGTTTCTTCAATCAAAACGGGGGATTGTGGGCGACTAGCAACATTGCTGGCACCCCCTGAACAGGCTATCATCGCCGCCCCCATGAACGAGAACGAGACGAAGGCCGTCGCCCCCGCCACGCCCGGCTCTGCCAGCCCGGTCCCGGCCAACGCAGCCCCGGCCAACCCGGCAGAGTACGGATCGAGCAGCATCCAAGTGCTCGAGGGCCTCGAGGCCGTTCGCAAGCGACCGGGCATGTACATCGGCGACGTGCACGACGGCACGGGCCTTCACCACCTCGTGTGGGAGGTCGTCGACAACGCCGTCGACGAGCACCTCGCGGGTCACTGCCACGAGATCACCGTCACGGTGCACTCCGATCAGTCGGTCACCGTGACGGACGACGGCCGCGGCATCCCCGTCGGCATGCACGAGCGAGGCGTCAGCGCGGCCGAGGTCGTGATGACGATCCTCCACGCCGGCGGCAAGTTCAACAACGACTCCTACAAGGTCTCCGCGGGCCTCCACGGCGTGGGCGTGTCTGCCGTCAACGCGGTGAGCGAGTGGCTGAAGCTCGAAATCCGACGCGAAGGAAGGGTCTGGCAGCAGCTCTATCGGCAGGGCGTGCCGCAAGCGCCGATCGAGGCCGTCGGCACCACCGACAAGACCGGCACCAAGGTCACGTTCAAGCCCGACCCGGGCATCTTCTCCGTGCGCGAGATGCAGTGGTCGACGCTGCACAATCGCTTGCGAGAGATCGCGTTCCTCAACGCAGGCCTCCACATCGATCTCGCCGACGAGACCGGCGAGGGCCGCAAGCAGCACTACCACTTCGAGGGCGGCATCGAGGAGTTCGTGCGCCTGCTCAACGAGCCGCGCACGCCGCTGCACGCCGAGGTGATCTCGATCTCCGACGAGCGCGAGCGTGTGCAGGTCGACCTCGCGATGCAGTGGAGCGAGGCGTTCCAGGAGCACGTCACCTGCTACACGAACAACGTCCACAACAAGGACGGCGGCACGCACCTCACGGGCTTGCGCGGCGCGCTCACCAAGACGCTCAATCAGTACGCGAGCGAGCACAACCTGCTGAAGGACCTCGGCAAGGGCGAGACGCTCAGCGGCGAAGACATCCGTGAGGGCCTCACGGCGATCGTCTCGATCAAGCATCCCGATCCCAGCTTCAGCTCGCAGACGAAGGACAAGCTCGTCTCGAGCGAGGTGAAGGGCATCGTCGAGGGTGTCGTGAACGACAAGCTCGGGACGTTCCTCGAGGAGCACCCGGTCGAGGCGAAGAAGATCGTCGAGAAGTGCGTGCTCGCCGCGCGCGCGCGTGAAGCGGCGCGCAAGGCGCGCGAGAGCGTGCAGCGCAAGGGCGTGCTCGACCCGTCGAACCTCCCCGGCAAGCTCGCGGACTGTCAGGAGAAGGATCCTGCCAAGAGCGAGATCTACATCGTCGAGGGTGACTCGGCCGGAGGCTCGGCCAAGCAAGGGCGCGATCGCCGCACGCAGGCGATCCTCCCGCTACGCGGCAAGATCCTGAACGTCGAGCGCGCGCGCTTCGACAAGATGCTGGGCAACGATCAGGTGGGCACGCTGATCACCGCGCTGGGCATCGGCCTCGATCAGAACGGCACCTTCGAGATCACGAAGCTCCGCTACCACAAGATCGTGATCATGACGGACGCCGACGTGGACGGGAGCCACATCCGAACGCTCCTGCTCACGTTCTTCTATCGACAGATCCCCGAGGCCATCCGTCAGGGCTACGTCTACATCGCACAGCCTCCGCTCTTCAAGGTCACGAAGAAGAAGAAGGAGCAGTTCCTCAAGGACGAGGACGCGCTCGCGCACTACGTGACCGAGGCCGGCATCGACGGCCTCATCGTGCGCACCAAGACGGGTCAGGTGCCGCTCTCCGGCGCGCCGCTGCGCAACCTGCTCGACGACATGACCAAGTGGCGAAAGCTCCTGCGCTCGCTCGAGCGACGCACCGAGCCGAGCGTCGTCGAGGCGCTCGTGCGTGTGAGCGGGCTCGACCAGGCTGCGCTCTCGGACCGCGCGAAGATCGACGAAGCGACCAAGCGCATCGAGGCGTACGTGGGCCACAAGACGCCCGACCTCCTGCCGCTCGTGTTCGCGATCGAAGAGGACACCGAGCACTCGACCCACCGCATCAAGGTCAAGACGCGCGCGGGCGTGTCCACGAAGGTCACCACGATCGATCGCGATCTCCTCGAGGGCGCGGACGTGACGCAGCTGCGCGCGATCCACGCGGGCATCGCCGCGCTCGGTCAGCCCCCGTTCGTCGCGATCGAGCAGAACGACGATGGCTCCGAGGCCTCGACCGAGGAGATCGGACCGATCGACGCGCTCGTCGCGTTCGTCGACGCGCGCGGCCGGAAGGGCCTCGCGATCCAGCGCTACAAGGGTCTGGGCGAGATGAACGCCGAGCAGCTCTGGGAGACGACGATGAACCCCGAGGCCCGCGTGCTCCTCCAGGTGAAGATCGACGACGTGATGGAGACCGACCAGCTCTTCTCGCTGCTCATGGGCGACGAGGTCGAGCCGCGCCGCGAGTTCATCGAGACGCACGCGCTCGACGTGAAGGAGCTCGACATCTGAGCGGGTCGAGCCGCGAGGCGACCGCGCTCGAGGCCGAGCTCGCGCGGCTCGGTCGCCTCGCCGCCTTCGGCGTCCGCGCACGTCGCGTCGAGTCGTTGGCGTCTTCGACGGGCACGTACCGCGACGGCGCGGCTCGCCGACCGTTCGCGTCGATCGAGCTCGATCTCACGGCCGGCGTCGCGCCTCGGCTCGGTGCGATCCTGATCACGGCGGGACTCGCGGTGATGGGCCTCGTGCTCGGCGTCGCGTACGCGCTCTCGATGTCGATCCTCGACCGGTACGTGCTGGGAGGCGCGATCGTGATCGCCGCGCTCGTGCTGTGGCTGCCCGCGGAGCTCGCGCGTCGTCGTCGCGTGGTGATGGGCCCCGACGAGCTGGTCGTGCATCCGCCGCGTCTGCTCCCGATGCTCGCGCCGCTGCGCCTCCCCACGAGGAGCGTGCGCGCGCTCGCGCTCGAGGACGTGGGCTCGCGCGTGCAGCTCGTCGCGCTCACCGACGACGGTCCGCGGACGTTGCTCGAGGGCATGCTCCCCGCGAGCCGCGCGGTCGATCTGCCGCGCGTGTGGGCGGCCTACCGCGCAGCGCTCGACGCCGTCGCGTGAGGTCGAGAACGATCGTGATCAGCCCCGAGGCGAGGCCAGAGCGCGCATCGGAATGCCGACGTCGACGAAGCGGTTGGTCCGCAGGCGCTCATGGGCGAGACCGCGCGAGATCGAGCGACGGATGCGCTGAGCGAGCTCGACGAGATCCTCGCGAGCGCCTCGTCACAGCGTCGGTCGCGCCGAGAGATTCGGGCGTGCATCGAGCAGCGGCTCGCGTGGCTCGCGTCCCTGCCCGAACACGACCGCCCCGGGCTCGAGGTGCGAGAGTCGACACGCGCTTCGGCGGCGCATGGCTACCGCGACCCTGCGGCCGAGGAGACGTCGACGACCGTGCGAGCACGCTTTCGTGCCTACCTGGTCCCGACGCTCGCTGAGGTCCTCGTGCCCGCTGCGTCGTTCTATGTGGCACTGCCGATCGCCTCAGCGCTCGCTGCGCCGTGGCTGGGTCTCGTCGCACTCCTCGTCACGACGCTGGGTCTCGTGTTGCCCGCGGTGCGTTGGCCACACGAGATCAGGCTCGAAGGCGACGAGCTCACGCTCTCCGTGCCGTGGCGCCGCGATCGCACCCTGCCGCGTCGGCTCCGTTGGGTCGATGGCCCGTGGCGCTCGAAAGAGGTGCAGCGGGCGCTCTTCACCGCCGAGCCCGAGCGCTTTCGAGGAGCGGACGCGTTCCTCTCCATCTCCCCCTCGGACCGAGGCGCGCTCGCGGTGGTGGAGCTCTGCGGTCTCTTCGTGGAGCAACGTGAGAGCTCGCGGTCCCGGTAGCCCGAGGTGTACGCACTCGCTCGTGCGAGAGCGTGTCAGAGTCGAACGATGGAGGACGCGACGGTCGCGACGGGATGGGCCGAGGTCGATCGCCTCGTCGCCGTGCTCCGCGCCCAGCACGCGGATCGTGTCGTCATGACGATCACCGAGCCGCGCGACCACGGCTACCGCGCGGCCTCGGAGGGGCCTGTCCGCAAGGTGACTGTCGTGCTGCCCGTCGTTCGCGCCCACACACCGCTCGTCCTCGTCGCGCTCGCGATGCCCCTCGCGGCCCTCGGCGTCGCCGCCTTTCCCCCATTGCTGATCGGACTCGCGGTGATCGCCGTTCGGCTCGTGAGCACGGGAGTGGCTACGAGCGACGCGCACCTCGTCGTCGAGGGCGACGAGGTCCGGGTGCCACGCACCTTGGGACGCGAGTGGCGCGCGCGTGTCGGTGATGCGGGCTTCGTGTGCAAGTGGTCGGAGCGCACGAAGATGCTCGTGCTCGCGTCCTCGAGGTCAGGGGCGATCACGCTCGACGTCGCCGCCGACACGGCGCTCGCCGAGAGCGTGCCGGAGCTGATCGCCGCGATGGCGCGCGCGATGGACGAACGGAATCACGAAGCGGCGTGAGAGGTTGCGTCGCCCGTGTTCGGTCGGGCGATTCGGAAGGAAATGGTCGATGCGGCGCGGCCGCCATCGAGAGAGCGATCGGTCCGACGTTCGACCGACGACGAAGGCATCCTCGGGTCCGTGGAGCGAGAGCCCGAGACGGCGTTCGTCGAGGCATCGAGTGAGGTCGTCTCCGAACGCGCGGCGCGTGCGCGCTTCTACGCGAGCGTGGCCGCGCTGAACGTGCTCGTCCCGGGCGCTTTGGTCGTCGATGCCCAGGCGCCGCCCGACGTGGCGTACCGCGCGGCCCCGAAGGCCTCGAGCGTTCCGGCGGTCACGATCCGCGTGCAAGGAGAGGATCTCTTCGTTCTGATCGCGTTCTCGATGGGCTGCTTCGCGTGGCTCTTCCTGACGATGTGGCTGATGGGCAGCACCGTGGGGTACGTCCTCTCAGCTCCGCCCTTCGCGGTCATGCTGTGGCTGATGGTGCGGGGAGCTCCACTCGCGCTCCGTTCAGACGGTCAGCAACTGGTCGCGCGTTGGTGGTGGCGCCGCATCGAGATCCGCGACGTGATGGAGGTCCGCGCGGTGCATGGCGCAAGACCTCCGCCGCTGCTTCAGGTGCGCAATGAATCGGACATGTGGCTCCTCTCGCCGCGTCCCGATGCTGCCGTCGAGTCGATCGCACGTGTGCTCTCCGATCACCTCGCCTGGCGTGCGGCGCACGAGCGTGAGGCGCGCGAGGCAGCTCAGTAGCGGATGCCGTCGGATGTGATCGAGGGTGGGTCTGCGTGGACGAGGGTGCGGTCGAGATCGGCGAGCTCGCCGGAGGAGAGGGGCTCGCTCGAGGACCAGAGATCGACCTGGCGGATGTCGGTGCGCATCGTCTGCAGGTGCCCGAGCGTGCGCGCGACTGCGTCTGCGCCCGACGGCTCCGCGTCAGGGATCTCTTCGCTCGTCTGCACGTGAAGGCACACGACGAGGAGGCCGCTCGATCGGTATGCGTCTTCGAGGCTCGGTCGCCCCGTGGGCGCGAAGCGCTTGCGCACGTCCGCGGCCCAGCTCTCGAAGAGCTTGTCGGCCTTGGGCTCGGGAAGCGGCTTGGTCGCGTCGAGCGCAGCGAGGCGCCACTGATCGCGACTGTCGAGCAACACCGAGGCGATGCGCGCGAGCCGCGTGGGCACCGGCTCCCCAACGGCCTTCTCGAGCGCAGCGATCACGCGAGGCGCCACGCTCGCGTCGATCGCGAGGCGCATGCCGGTCACGTCCCACGTGCGGTTCGGCGTCGGCGATGGTGGCGGAGGACCCGACGCGGGCAGCGAGCGGAACACGATGAACCCGCTGCCCCCGAGGACGGCCAGCGCCAACGCCGCCCAGAGGAGGCGGCTCGGGTGTGCCTCGACCCACGAGACAGCCGACATCGAGCCGAGCGCGATCAGCGCCACGAGGACGCCCACGATCCCGAGACCACCACCGCCGCCTCGGCCCGAGTACCCGCGCCGGTAGCCGCTGCCGAAACGGCCGTGATGCCGATGTCCGAGGCTGCCCCAGCCCGCCTTGTGACGACCCACGAGGATCAGTCCGTGACGAGACCGGCTTCCTTCGCGATCTCGAGGACCGTGGGCGCGACCGCCTCGAAGCCCTTCCGATTGCACGCGAGGATGCCGCGCTTGTTCTTGAGCTCGGTGCCGGAGTACTCGAGCGCGCGGCCTGCGAGATCCACGAACGTGCCTCCCGCAGCGCGGAGGATCGCGTCGGGCGCGCAGGCGTCCCAGGCGCTCGTCTTGTCCGAGAGGTGCACGTAGAGGTCGGCCTTGCGCTCCGCGAGCAGACCCACCTTGAGGCCCACCGAGCCGCTCGGGAACTCCTGCGTGATGCCGAGCTTCTCGACGAGCTTGCTCGTGGTCTCCGAGCGATGCGAGCGGCTCACGACGAGGCGCATGTCCTTGGGCTCCTTCACGTCGGAGACCTTGAGGACCCATGTCTTGTCGCCCTGCTCGTAGAACGCGCCGTCGCCGATGACGCCGCGGTAGAGCTTGCCCTCGGTGGGCTGGTAGACGACGCCGAGGCGCGCCTCACCATCGATCGCGAGGCCGATCATCACGCTGAACTCGCCGTTCTTCGCGATGAATTCCTTCGTGCCATCGAGCGGATCGACGTACCAGCAGCGGTTCGAGGTGGCGCGGCTGTTCGAGCTCGCGGTCTCTTCCGCGATGATGCTGTCGGCGGGGAAGGTCTCGCGGATGCGACCGACGAGGAACGAGTTCACCCGCGTGTCCGCCTCGGTCACCGGGTCTTCATGACCCTTCATGCGGACGCTGAAGTCCGTGCCGTACACGTCGAGGAGGATCGCCCCCGCTTCGCGCGCGAGCTTCACGGCCTCGACGAGCTCTCGATCCAGCATCGTTGCGGACCGTAGCGCGATCCGGGGCGTCATGGCGAGAGATCGCCGAGGCGTCGCCCGAGCGCGCGCTCCCGCTCGTTCGGCCGGGGCACGCGTGCGCCCACGTTGATCCCCCCGCGCTGCGCCTTACGGACAGCCCATGATCCTCACCTGCCCGAGCTGCGGTGCTGGCAACCGCGTGCCCGCGTCCCGCCTGCGCGATCGCCCGCGCTGTGGACGCTGCAAGACCTCGATCGCTGCCGACGCTCCCGTCGTCATCGGCAGCGCCGAGGAATTCGCCGCGCTCGTGCGCGAGAGCCCGGTGCCCGTGCTCGTCGACTTCTGGGCCCCGTGGTGCGGTCCGTGTCGCGTCGTCGCGCCCGAGCTCGAGAAGCTCGCGAAGAAGCGCAGCGGTGACGTGCTCGTGGTGAAAGTCGACACGCAGGCGCTGCCAGCGCTCGGCGCACAGCACGCCGTGCAGAGCATCCCGACGTTCGTGCGCTTCGACGCTGGCAGCGAGACCGCGCGCATCAGCGGCGCGATGCCGGCGGCGCAGCTCGAGCGCGCGCTCGGCCTCTGATCACCCTCGAGCGCCGAGGAGCACGGTTCAGCCCGCGGCGAGGATCAGGCGGTGCCGCTCGGCGATCGCGCGCAGGCGTCGCGCTGCCCAGAGGCGCTCGTCGTTGCGGCGCGGCCAGCGCTGGTCGAAGTCGAGGAAGTTGGCGACGGCGCGTGCTCCGAGGAGAGGCAGCTCGATCTTCCGGCGCGAGCCGGCGGGCCCGTCGAGCACGAGGAAGAGCTCGTCGAGGTCCGCGATGCGCAACGTCTCGAGCTCGTCCCACGCGAAGGCGACGTGGGTGAGCTCGCGATAGAGCGCGCGCACATCCTTCAGCACCTCTGTGGCCACCTCGGGCGCCGCGAGCCGCACGATCGGCTCGGTCCGTGGGGCGCGAACGGCCTCGAGGACCTCGAGGGGTCGCTCGGAGCGCACGTCGTCGATCGAGCCGAGGATCTCGCGCACGAGCGTCGTGAGGCGGCCGTCGACCATCGCGCCGAGCACGGCCTGGGCGACCTCTCGGTGCGCTCGGTCGGTGGCGAACCGCTCGAGCCCCAGATCGATCACCAATGTCATTGTGCCGCCGCCATGGGACGCCTCCTCGTGAGAGGGCCCAGGGTACGCGGCGCGGTGCCGTGGCGGGACGGGGCTCCCCTGCTAGACCGGCGCGGCATGAGCCAGGTGAGCAAGGTGGATGGCGCCTCGCACGGCGCCAACGTCGATGCGGTCGCGGCGCTGCCGCTCGAGCCCGTCGTGCGAGGTGGCGCGATCCACACGCTCTCGCCGCTCGATCTCCGGCCGCTGCCGACGATCGCGACGAGCAGCGAAGAGGACGTGAAGAAGGCAGTCGATCGTGCGCGCATCGCGCAGGCGGGCTGGGCTCGCCGCACGTTCGACGATCGCGTGAAGGAGCTGACGCGCGCGGCCCACACGATCCTCGAGCGACGCAACGAGGTGATCGAGCTCATGCGCGACGAGGTCGGCAAGCTCGAGGTCGACGCGCTGATGAGCGAGGTGATCGGCCCGCTCGATCAGGTGAACGCCTGGGCGGCCGTGGTGCGCGAGGGCACCAAACGCGAGAAGGCCTCGCTCAACCCGATCGCGTTCCCGAAGAAGCGCGCCTACATCGATCACGTGCCGCGCGGTGTGGTCGGCGTCATCGCGCCGTGGAACTACCCCGTCGCCACGCTCTTCCGCTCCGTGTTCCCTGCGCTGCTCACCGGCAACGCCGTGGTGCTCAAGCCGAGCGAGCACGCGACGCGCGTCGAGTCCTGGATGGCCGAACGTCTGTCCGAGGTGCTGCCGCCCGATCTGCTGATGACCGTGATCGGCGGGCGCGAAGTGGGTGTGGCGCTCATCGACGCGGGCATCGACGCGTGCGTCTTCACCGGCTCGGTGAACGCGGGCAAGGACGTGGGCGCACGCTGCGCGAGCAAGCTCATCCCGTTCTCCGCCGAGCTCGGCGGCAAGGATGCGGCGATCGTGCTCGACGACTGCGACCTCGACCGAACGATCGCGGGCCTCACGCACTGGGCGCTCCACAACGTCGGCCAGGCGTGTGGCGCGATCGAGATCGCCTACGTCGATCGACGCATCGCCGATCAGCTCGTGCAGCGGCTCGCGGACGCGTGGCGGCGCCTCAAGGTCGGGCCGGGCGCGCCGGGGGACGTGGACCTCTCGCCGATGTGCAACGGACGACAGCTCGCGCTCGTCGAGCAGCACGTCGCGGATGCGAAGAAGCGCGGCGCGAGCGTCGTCACGGGCGGCAAGCGCGTCGATCACGGCACGGGCCCGATCGGTCTCTTCTACGAGCCGACGCTGATCGATCACTGCCACGCCGACATGGAGGTCGTGCGCGACGAGACCTTCGGCCCCGTGCTCGCGATCGTGCGCGTCGACGGCGCGGCCGAGGCCCTTCGTCAGATCCACGCGGGCCGCTACGGGCTCACCTGCTCGATCTGGACGAAGGACGTCGCGCGCGCGGAGCGCCTCGCCGCCGAGCTGTCGGTGGGCGTGGTGACGATCAACAACCACGCGCTCACGGGCGGCATGCCTTCGCTGCCATGGAGCGGCACGCGCGACACGGGCACCGGCATCGCGAACGGTGTCGCCTCGCTCGCGCTCTTCACGCGACCGCGCACCGTGCTCATCGACGGCAACGAAGCGCCCGAGCTCTACTGGATGCCGTACGACAAGAACCTGTGGCAGCTCGGCCACCTGCTCGCCGACGCGCAGCGCATGAAGAACCTCACCTCCGCGTGGCGCATCCCGCTGCTGATCCGCTCGCGCCTCGCGACGATCAGGAGCTTCTTCGCCCGCTGAGTCGTCACAGCGTCGCGAGCGCTCGCACCTCGAGCGTGGTGCGGGCGGGCGCGGTCTCGTCGTAGAGGAGCACGACGTAGTCGGGCCCGACGAACACGCGACGGGGCGTGCGACTCAGTGGGACGGAGGCGAGGAGCGCGAAGGTCGTGGCGTCGTGCACGGCGAGCTCATCGCGTCCGTCGAGCGAGAACATGCGCGCTCCCGATCGCTCGAACGCCAGATCGATCCACGGCAGATCGAACGAGCCGATCCGCACGAGGTCGAGCGAGGAGTTGCTCGCGAGGAACACACCGCACGTCGAGACGATGCTCGTGCCGCTCGGGTGCGCTCGGATCCTGCATCGCGCACCGGTCCGAACCGCGCGGTAGCTGCCCTCGCTCTCGCCCACGCGCGCGATCTGTTCCGCGTACTCGAAGTAGACGCGGTCCCGCGCGGGATGGAGCGAGAGGTCCGTCGACTCGACCCGCGCGACCGGCGTCGTGTCGCCGGTCGTGAGGTCCATCCAGTAGAGGACATCGCGCGCGCCGACCCATGCGTGCCCTCGACCGTCTGCGACCACGCTCCGCGGCGCGAACGCGATGGAGTGCGTCGTCAGCACCTCGCGGCTCCGCGCGTCGACCACGTCGAGTCGACCCGAGCTCGGATCGGTCGCCGGTATCGCGGCGCCCACGAGCACCTCGTCGCGGAACGCGTCGAAGAACGAGGCGGAAGGCCGACCCTCGAGAACGACCTGGGTCTGCGTGCAGTCGGCGAGCTCGACCCACGTGACGCGTCCCGCATCGGCGTGCACCGAGACCACCCGATGCCGCTCCCAGTCGAAGGCGACGTCGCTCGCAGCACCGTCGAGGACGCACGTGCGTGGTGAGGGCGACGGGTCGATGGGTCCCGAGTCGTCCGGCGGGGGATCGTCGGGCGGCGGCGCGAGCCGAACGTCCCAAGGAATGTGGGCATCGCGCGGTTCGGGCGCGTCGGCTGACGCCTCGCTCGACATCGCCGCGTCGTCCGGGTCTCGACGGGACGCGTCGTCCGCGAGTCTCGCGTCGGGAGTCGTGCTCGCATCGCTCGGCACGCGGCACACGCCGCGCTCGCACGCGAGACCCTCGGCGCAGACGCCGTCGGCGCACGCGCTCCCCGCGGAACGCTCCGACGTGCAGCCCACGACGAGCCACACGAGGACGGCGATCTCAGGGACTCGCATACGACCTCACCTCAATCGCGGTCGTCGGGGCACCAGAGCGCTCGAGCGAGACGCTCACCCAGTAGTCGGGCGTCGTGAAGACACGCTGCACGTAGCCGATGCTCGTCTCTGTCCGGACACGCCTGCGGGTCGACAGATCGATCACGTCCACCACGCCCGCGCGGAGGGAGAACGCGTGCCTCCCGTCGGGGTCGAAGGCGAGATCCTCCCACGCGCTGAGCGGATCACCGTTCGGCCTCAGGTCCCCCACGATCTCGGGTCT
The DNA here is from genome assembly GCA_017303575.1 of Deltaproteobacteria bacterium. GTDB lineage: Bacteria > Myxococcota_A > Polyangia > Polyangiales > Sandaracinaceae > JAFLCL01. The sequence goes on along the minus strand of JAFLCL010000022.1, from coordinate 26,335 downwards.
CGAGGAGAGCACGTTGCCCGACGCCGCAAAGACGAGCTCTCCGAGTGGATCGACGCGGATCGGCCCGCGCACGAGCACGTCGGAGCCCGAGTACGTCTGGAAGGTGAGGGCGTCGTCGTTGGCGAAGCGGGCGACGGCCCGCGGCGCGAACGGCGAGGCTCCGTAGACGCGGTCGCTGCCCGGATGCATCGCGAGGAACAAGCCCGACGCGACAGGCGCCCCGACAACTTCGCCGGTCGCCAACTGGACCGTGGCGCCGCGGAGCTCGTCCCCCGACACGATCGCCCGCCCTCGACCATCGAGGATCACGTCGTACGGCACGGTCGGAAGCTCGATCAGCGACCCCACGGCGAGCGAAGCGGGATCGAGGGATGCCAACCAGCCGTTCGCATACCGATCGCGGTTCCGCACGGCGACGACCAAGAGATCCTGGAACGGGTCGAACGCGATCGCGGCCGTGTCGTGACCGACCGCAACCGGACCTCGCGCTCCCGAGAGGAGGTCGACGACCTCCACGGTCCCCGATGACCCCTGCGTGAGGAAGAGACGATGGCGCTCCCAGTCGAGCGCTGCTCCGGAAAACCCGGGGACCGTGCGGATCACGCGATCGGCTGGCGGTGGAAGACGTGGGCCCGTCGACATCGTCGCGGCATCGGTCGTCCATGCGTCGAGCGCGCTCCCGACGTCGGGTCCCCCTCGCGCGTCGAGCACGTCCTGCGCGGGTGGGTCGGCGTCTTCGACGCCAGCATCGAGCGCCGCCAATACACACACACCCTCGAGGCACTCGAGGTCCGCAGCACACGATTCGTCTGGGCGGCACGGCTCCGCGAGTCCTCCAGGTGACTCACACCCGAGCACGAGACTGCCGACGACGAACACGCGTCCCCACACGATGTGGCGCACGCCTCACCGTCGCACGTGAGCCCGTCGCTCTCAACGCGCTACGCTGCCGACGTGCGTCGGCTCTGCGTCGTGATGTGGGTGGTCCTCTGCTCCTGCGCCAGCACGCGATCACCCGCGGATGCAGACGAGACCGACGCCGCCGCCGGTCGCGATGGTGGTCGCGCCGATGCGACGGACACGCGCCCGGTCGATGCGTGGGGATTCGAGGATGCTGCGTGCACAACCGACGAAGACTGCGACGACGGCATCTTCTGCAACGGCGCCGAGCGCTGCGTGGGACCGTGTCTGTCCGACGGCTCGCCGTGCCGACACGCGTGCGACGAGCTCACACAGCGGTGCTGCGAAGATCGCGACAACGACGGAGTGCCCGAGCCCGGCTGCACCGAAGAGCCCGACTGCGACGAGACGTCGGCCGCGGTGTACCCAGGCGCACCCGAGGAGTGCAACACGCTCGATGACGACTGCGACGGCCGTGTCGACGAAGGCTTCGCGGTCGAGCGCTTCGTCGCGGACTGCGACGTCGACGGCTTCGGCGACGCCGCGCACGGAACGATGGACTGCCAACCTCCGGGATCGAAGCCGCCCTCTGTGTGCGAGGCCGGTTGGTGGTCTCGGATCGACGGCGACTGCGACGATCTCGCTCCGGACGTCCACCCGAAGCCCATCGAAGAGGCGTGCGATGGGCTCGACGACGACTGTGACGGATCGGTCGATCACACGAGGCAGGACCTCGACGGTGACGGCTTCGTTGCGTTCGCGTGCGACGGCACGATGGACTGTCGCGACGACTACGCGGGGGCCTATCCGGGCGCTCCCGAGGCGTGCGACGGCATCGACACGGACTGTGATGGCACGGTGGAAGATCGTGATGGGGATGGACACCTCGCGCTCACGGCGCCGTGCGTCGGAGGTCCGTTGCCGCGCGACGACTGTGACGACGCGCGATTCGCGACGCGGCCCGGCGCGATCGAGGTGTGCAACACGATCGACGACGACTGCGACGGAGTCGTCGATCCGACGGACGCGCTCTGCGTGAGCCACGGCAGCGTCACGGAGTGCCGCGCGGGGGTCTGTCGCGACCTCGCATGCGGCACGGTCTGGGGACGCTGCGACGACGTGGATCACTGCACGACGCGCCTGGATCTCGACGAGCGGCACTGCGGTGCGTGCGGCGTCGTCTGCGCCTCGGCCGCCTGTGTCGACCGAGGGTGCGTGTCGCTCGCGCAGCTCGCCCTCTCGAGCGCCCGCAGCGTCGCCCTCGTCGCGGACCAACCACTCTGGATCGAGCGCATCGGCGCGCGACTCGGGGATGACCATCGCTTCCTCGCCGCGCGCGTCATCGGGGGCGGCGAGCGCGTCTGCTACGTGTGGAGCGACGATCGCGTCAGCTGCGACGGCTCGTTCGACACCGTGAGCATCGCGGGCGTCGCGGAAGTCGCGAGCGCCAGCCGGTTCGCCTGCGCGCGCGACGACGAAGGACGTGTGTGGTGCTGGGGCGAAGGTCCCCGTGGGGAGCTCGGTGATGGAGCGCTCCATCCGATGTCGAGCCCACCCGTGCGCGTGTCGGGGATCGAAGGCGCGTCGGCCATCGGTGTGGGCGGCCGCTTCGCGTGCACGCTCGCGGCGGGCCGCGTGTGGTGCTGGGGAAGCGGCTACGACGGCGCACTGGGCAACGGCCTCACCGTCGACGTGATGATGCCCGTCGAGGCCCTCCTCCCGACGTCGGCCATCGCGATGGCGACGGGTGATGCGCACGCGTGTGCGGTCCTGAGCGACGCATCGGTGTGGTGCTGGGGCTCGAATGCGCGTGGCCAGCTCGGCGTCGGCGTCGGCACCGTTCGCGCGACCACGCCGCGCCTCGTCAGCGCCGCTCCTCCCGCGACGAGCTGCGTCGCGGCGGGTGATGCCACCTGCATCCTCACGACGAGCGGAGAGCGCTGGTGCTGGGGCGCCAACGATGGAGCGCAGCTCGGGGACGGCTCGCGCGTCGATCGGTTTGCCCCGACATCCGCCGAGACCGATGTCGGGCGTGTCTGGCTCGCACGAAGACACGGTTGTCGCGAGGGGCTGGACCGATCGATCGCGTGCTGGGGCAGCAATGCCGACGGCCGTCTCGGTGACGGCACGTCCTTGGATGCCCTGCGCCCCGTCGTCCTGGACTACACGCCGTGAGCGCTCAAGCGTAGAACGCGCGGCGGCGGACCTCTTCGGGCAGTGAGGTGAGCGAGAAGCCCGAGAGGCGCGCGATCTGGTGACGATCGAGGCCGAGCGCGACGAGCTCGGGGGTCATCAGGCGCTGCATCCACACGATGTTGGGGCTGAGCGCGCGGGCGATCGCGCGGCCCGCGCGGCCGACGAGCAAGCGGTTGAACGTGATGTGGCCGACCTCGTCGATCAGCACCTCCGTCAGGCGCGCCTCCATCGACTCGCGCACCGCGGGCGCGCTCGGGAAGAGCGTCGAGAGGCGCCGGAGGAGCCAGTCGAACGCGAACACGCCGCTCACCTCCGACGCGAGGAGGAGCGGATGAAAGACAGCGCGCGGCGCGACCGCGAGCCCGCCGATCAACACGCGCAGCGGCGCCGGTGGTGTCCACGCGCCGGTGATGGCGAGCCTCTCGCCCCGCGTGTCGTGGAAGTGACCCGCCGCGCCCACGAGCAGGCGCGTGTGGAACGTCTCCTCGCCCGTCACGATCGTCTCGACCTCGGCGGCGATGCCTGGCTGCGCGCGCGCCTTCTCGCGCACCTTCGTGAGCTGCTCGACGCCCCACGCCTCGCCGGCGTTGATCTTCGCGAACGCGAGCAGCGCGAGCTCCTCGGCCGCGACGTCCTTCTCGCGGAAGTCGGCGTAGTTGCGGTTCACGCGCGCGCCGTCGACGGCGACGGAGGTCGGCGAGCGCGAGGCGTCGAACTCCGATCGCATGCGCGCCTCGCGCGTGGCGAAGCCCGGACCGTTCCGGGCCTCGAGCCAGCGCCGGTAGTCACCGAGGAGGCTCTCGCTCTTCTCGAGACGGAGCGTCGGACCGAAGAACGTGTTGTCCATGCCGCGGAGCGTGGGCGCGAGGGGGTGCATCGTGAATGCATCGTCGGTGCGCTACCGTGGTGCACGAACGCTCCATGACCCGGTGGTACACAGGCGAGATGAACGAGCTCCTGCCGCTCCTGCCGACGCTCGTGACGCTCGCGCGCACGGGCTCGGTCAGCCAGAGCGCGCGGTTGCTCGGTGTGCCGCGCAGCACGGTGGGCCGACGCCTCACGCGCATCGAGGGCGCCGTGGGCGTGAAGGTCGCGGAGCGCAGCAATCAACGCTTCGTGCTCACGGGCGCGGGACGTCGGCTCGTCGATGGCGCCGTCGAGGCGCTCGCGAAGCTCGAGACCGCGCACGAGCAGGCGCGCGCGATCGGCGGCGAGGTGAAGGGTGTGCTCCGCGTCGCGATGCCCGCGGGCGTGAGCGGCGCGTTCGTCGGCGTGTTCTTCGCGTTCCTCCACGCGCGGCATCCGCTGATCGACATCGAGCTCACCGTCACCGATCGGCCCGCGCTGCGGCTCGAAGAGGGCTTCGACTTGATCCTCGTCATGGGCACGCCCGAGCCCTCGGGCTGGCTACGTCGACGCCTGAGCGAGACGGAGCTCCTCGCCGTCGCGAGCCCGCACTACCTCGCGCAAGCGGGCACCCCGACGACGATCGCGATGCTTCGCGATCACCGATTGCTCGGCTTCGCGCATCCCGGCAGCACCGCGCAGTGGCCGCGCCTGCGGGGCGGCGACTTTCCCGTGCGACCGTGCCTCGTCACCAACGACCTCACGGTGCTGCGTGAGGCCGCGGTCGTCGGCATGGGCATCGCGCTCCTGCCGATCCACGTCGCGCTGCCCGAGCTCGGTGCGGGCACGCTCGTGCGCGTGCTGCCCACGCTCGTGGGCGAGGCGACCGATCTCTTCGCGCTCTACCTGCCCGAGCGTCGCGCGAGCCCCGTGCTCAAGGCCGTGCTCGCGGCCATCGCGGAGTTCGCAGGCGAGCAACGAGGCGGCCACGCAGGCGAGGTCATGCGCAAGGTGACGACCAAGGATCGCGGCGAGCGTCGTCGACGCTGACCACACGATCACGGCTCGACGGGCACTTCCTTCTTCGGGAGGAACAGACGACCGATGGCGAGCTCGACGGCCTCGAACGGCGCGATCCTCACCACGGCTGTGTCGTCGTAGACGCCGAGCTCGACCCACTGACCGTCGCGGAGCTCGAGCGCTTCGAGGAGGCGCGTCTCGGGATCGACCAGCCAGTAGTGGCGCACCCCGTGCTGCGCATACAGGCGACGCTTCGTGACGCGGTCGTGCTGCACCGTCGAGGGCGAGGTGATCTCACACACCCAGTCAGGCACGGTGGTGAACGGTCGCTGGTCGGCATCGGCAAGACGCTCGCGATGCCAGCCCGACACGTCGGGCCGCACGACGTCGTGACGCGTGAGCTCGACGTCGACCTCGAGGAAGATCCACCAGCCGCCAGGACCTCCGACGCCGTCGTCGTCGTCGAACGGCGCGCCGATCACGCTGCCGAGAACGCGCTGCACCTTCGAGTGGCGCGGCCGCGGGGCCGGCAGCGACTGCAGCACGCCCGAGATCACCTCGGCCCGCTCTCCCTCGGGGAGCGTGAGGAGCGCCTCGTACGTCGCGAGCTTCGTTGCCGTGCTCATCGAGGAGAAGGATGACCGCGACCCCTCCCCATGAGAAGGGTCAGCGCGGGCTCACGATGACCGTCGTCGCGCGGGGCGGTCGCACCACCACGGTCGCGGGGCGGGCGGGCTGGACCACCACTGTGCGCGGTCGCGCGGGCTGTCGCACGACGACGGTGCCGCGATGCGAGGCGGGCGTGCGGACCACGGGACCGCTCGCGCGGACGTAGCAGCCACTCGAGAAGACGACCGCGACGAGGAGCGCGACGAGAGGAGACGAGCTGGGCATTCCAGAGGCTACGGTCCGCGCGCCGCGCTCGCCTCGCACGCCGATCTCACGCCCACGGGTGCCACAACTCACGCGCGGGGCTGGTGACTCGCGCGCGCCGGGCACAGTCTGTCGGGACGCGCAGACGGTGCGCCCCTGGAGGACTCGTGAGCCAAGACTTCGACGTGATCGTCATCGGCGGTGGACCTGCGGGCTCGACGGTCGCGAGCTTGCTCGCGCAGAAGGGCGTCTCGGTCCTCGTGCTGGAGAAGGACCACTTCCCGCGCTTCCACATCGGCGAGTCGCTCCTGCCGTGCGATCTGCCGATCTTCGACCGCCTCGGGCTCGACCCCGGCCAAGCCGGCTTCCTCTTCAAGGCGGGCGCCGAGTTCCTCGACGAGCGTGTCGGAGGTCACACCGTCTACGAATTCGCAGACGCGCTGCCGGGCACGCCGGACCACGCGTACCAGGTCGATCGGGCGACCTTCGACCACTGGCTGCTCACGCGCTCGAGGCAGCTCGGCGCGACGGTGCGTGAAGGCGAGCGCGTCATCGAGGTGCTCACGCCCGAGAACGGCGGCGACCCGAGCGGCGTCACGGTCCGCACCACGGCCACGCACGCGACCGAGCGGGAGCGCATCGCGGACGCGAGCTACCGCGCGCGCTACGTCGTCGACGCCACGGGACAGGACGCCGTGATCGGCCGGCGCGAGAAGACGACGCGCCCGCTCGAGGACTTCGGTCTCGGCGCCGCGTTCACCCACTTCGAGCAGCTCGATCCCGCGATCGATCACGAGCTCTGCGTGACCGCGCGCGGCACGATCAAGGTGCTGTTCGTGGACGACGGCTGGGTGTGGGCGATCCCGCTCGGGGGTCGGAAGATCTCGATCGGCCTCGTGTCACGACGCCGCGGCATCAAGGGCGAGTGGCTCGATCAGGCGATCGCCGCCTCGCCGTTCCTCACGCGCGTCACGATGGGCGCCGAGCGTGTGCGCAAGCCCACCGTGCTCGCGAGCTGGAGCTTCCACAACGCCAAGCAGCACGGCGCGCGCTGGACGTGCACGGGCGACTCGGCCTGCTTCATCGATCCCGTGTTCTCGAGCGGCGTGTCGCTCGGGATGGTCGGGGCGGCCGACGTCGCCGACACGCTGATCGAGGCGCTCGCGACGAACGACGAGGGGCGCGATGATCTCATGGATCCGCACGCGCTCAAGATGATGCACGCGTACACGACGTTCGCGACGCTCGTGAACAGCTGGTACCACACGACCCTCTTGCACACGCTCTTCTTCAGCCCCGAGCCGAACCTCGAGTGGAAGAAGGGCCTCACGTCGATCTTGGCGGGCGACGTGTGGCGCGACGACAACGCGTTCCAGACGATGCTCCTCGCGAGCAAGCGACGTCGGAAAGAGCTCGTCCCCGACCTCGTGTCGGGCAAGGCGACAGCTCCGTTTGACGCTCTTTGATGCGGCTTTGACGACCGTTGAGGCGAGGGTCGGTCATTCCTATCGAGCAGTCGCGATGGACGCGACGAGCACGAAAGGAACCGAACCATGTCGCTCTTCTTCAGTGATCTCTACGTCGACACCGTGGCCAAGGGACTTCTTCAGCCGGGTGAGCAGGTGCTGCACCGCGTGAGCGCGAGCCACGCGCCGTGGTGGTCGATGGGGATCCCGATGTTCGGCAGCCAGTACCTCGTGCTCGCCACGAGCCAGCGCCTCGTCCTCGTGCGCCACAAGAAGGGCTTCCTCACCGGCGATCGCATGGAGAGCGTGGACGCGCTCCCCTGGAGCTCGATCAGCGAGGTGAAGATGAGCGGGATGTTCGCGAAGAAGAAGATGCGCGTGAAGGCGCAGGGCTCGAGCGGCCCCGTGGACCTCTCGCTCGGCGTGAGCGGCGGCTTCCTGGAGATCCCGAAGAACGTCGACGACGGCAAGGCCATCGCGCAGCGCTTCGGCCAGATCCGCGCGCTGCCGGCTTGAGTTGGCTAGGTCGAGGGACCTCTGGCCCCTCGAGCTCCCCGTCGCTCGCCTCGTCGCTTCGCTCCTCGACTCGACTCCTGCTCCAGGGGGAGCTGCGCTCCCCCGCCGCAGGGCGCCCCCGATTTTCTCGGTCCCTGAGTCCTCGGATGGCTGCGAGCCAACGCAGGTCGGCCGCGCTCGCGTGCGTCGATCACTCCACGCAGGCGGCCGGCGGATGGTCGCCCGCCGTGGGCATCACGTCGCGCTCGGCGCTCACCCGATCGCCGCTCGACGTGGTGACCGTGATGCGCACCCGGTGCAGACGCCCGACCGAGCACGGCGGATCAGGCAGGATCGCCTGCCACCCGAGGCTCGTGCGTCGTCCTTCCGCATCGGCCGGATCGAAGGTCACGCCGGCGCGGGTGACCTCGAGCGGCGTCGATCCATCGGCAGGACCGTGCGCGATCTCGAGGCTGCCCATCGCGCTCGCCATGCCCGTCGCGCGCGCGGAGATCCAGAGGTGCCAGCCTCCTTGCGCGCCGTGCACCATCGCGACCTCGTCTCCATCGGCGAGCGGGACGAAACGCGCGGTGCCGGTGCCCAGCTCGAGCTCGGCCTCCGTCGGCTGCGGATCCGCCGACGCAGCGGCACATCCTGCGAGCGCGACCATCGCGCACGCGACCATGCGCACGATCACGCGCGCATCGCATCGCCGAGGGTGCGCGTCCGCGTTCATGCGCTGCGGCGCCGACGACGGAGGACGAGCGCCAGGCCTGCGATCGCGAGCACGCCGAAGCCACGTGCGCTCGAGGGATCGCCCGCGACGGAGACGCTGCACAGGCTGCTCGCGCCGCCACCGACCACGACACCAGGACCGCGCGTCACGATCGCCGCGTTGTGCGCGGCGAGCGCGGTGGCGATCACCTCGGTGTTGTCGGTCGACACGACCGCGGGGCCCTCGGTCTCGTAGCGCACGATGCGCGCGTTCGCGGGCATCGAGCTCGTGGTGGGGTCGGAGAACGGCCAGCTCGAGCCGAAGCCGCGCACCGTCGGTGAGCCGGGGATCTCCACGCGCCACGGGGCCTCGAACTGCGAGAGGCTCGGCGAGCACTCGATGATGCGCTCGGCGTTGTGGACGTTCGACACGTCGGGGAGCGACGCGTGGAAGTCGAACGCGGGATCGCGGGTCATCTCCGACGCCGACATCGTCGTGTAGAAGCGCGTCACGTGATCGCTCTCCAAGAAGAGCTCGCGCGTGCGCGACATCGGGTCGATCACCATCGTCTGCACCGCGGCGAGGAACGTCGCGGGCGTGAGGCCCACGACGTCGGAGTCCTCCCAGCCGTAGTAACAGCTGATGCACGAGAGCAGCTGCTCGTAGGTGACGCCGGGCTCGTCCACGGGCAGCGGCACGGAGGCCTCGATCACGTCGAGCATGCCGTCGTAGGCGGCGTAGTTGCCCACCACCGAGGCGAGCATCTCCCCCTCACGACCGGTCCAGTCCGTCGTGCGGAACGACTCCCACCCGGCGCGCTCCGACGGCTGGAAGATCGTGTCCGCGAGCGGCTCGGCCGCGCCCGACATCTCGGTGACGAAGCCCTGACCGCCCGCCTGGTTCGCGGCCTCGGTCACCACAGCGTTGTAGTTGGAGAACGGGTTGAGCCAGTTGATCAGCGACTCGTTGAGCTCGAGCGAGAAGTAATTCACCGGCACGGCGCGGTGCGGCCCGAGCACCCAGACCATCACGCCCATGTCGGCCACCGCGGCGACGGCCGTCGGCCGGATCGGGATCGAGGCCTGGCCCGGCCCGAACACGATCTGCACCGGACGGATCGAGCCCGTGGAGTTGCCCTTGGTGAGGCGGAATGCGAGCAGGTTCATGCCGCCCGCGAGGTAGGGCTCGAGCAGCGCCGCGCCGCTCTCGTCGATCTGGTAGTCGTTGTCGTGGAGCCAATCGACCGCCGTGTCCGTGGGGCTCGGCGTGCTCGGATCGACCGAGATCACGACGAAGTCGTAGGGGCCGACGGAGCCCGAGTTCACGACGGTGACAGGAGAGCCTCCGTCCAAGCTGGCGGCGCCGGCGTCGCTGGAGACGCTTCCCGCGTTGGCGCTCGGCCCGCCGCGCGAGAAGCCATCGTCGCGACAGCTGCCCTCGATGCGCGTCGTCAGCGTGTACTGCGGGTTGGTCGCCGCTTGGAGGCGCGTGAACGCGAGGTTCGAGCTGACGTTCACCTCGGGGCTCCCCGCGACGGGCAGCACCCACGCGAAGGACTCGGCATCGCCCGCGTACTGGATCTGGATCGTCGCGGTGACGGTGCCGTCCGCGGCCGTCGAGAACAGGATGCGCTCGGCCGCTTGGTTGACGGGCTGCGCGTTGTTGCAGAAGAAGCCTCCGCACGCGTGCGCGTCGGGCTGTCCCGCGAGCGTCGCGATCAGCGCGCCCGAGGCGGCGAGCGCGGGCGTGAGCAGGCGAGAGAGCGAGAGCGGCAGCGCGCGTGAGGACGGAAGTGCGGTCATGGGCCTGCGCACAGCACGTCCCGATCCAGCGCTCGGTGACACACCTCGGCACGGGCACATCGGTTGCTCACGCCGCGGCTCGATGCACCGCCTGTCCCTCGAGGATCCGCAGATCGCCCACGAATCAGGGCGTTTCGAACGCTCACGCCTCACGCCACGGATCTGGCTCGGCCTGACGCTCGCGGGCCTGGGCGCGTGCGCTCCTGCGCAGGGCGAGGTCCTCGTGAGCCGGCTGCGCGAGTGCGGCGTGCTGTCGTCGGGCGAGATCGGTCCGTACGTGCTGAGCGGTCTCTATGCGCCGGACGCTTGTTACGAGCGGTGCCTCGCCGAGGCGAGCTGTGAGCGGCTCGAGACGGGGCTCTGTCGCACGATGCTCGACCTGCTCGTGGCGTGCGACGAGCGTTGTGCGTTCCGCTGCGACGACGGCTCGCTGCTCGGGCCCGAGCGCGTGTGCGATGGCGCGCGTCAGTGCATGGAGGGCGAGGACGAGCGCGACTGCGACTTCGATCTCGTCTGCAACGACGGCTCGCGCGTGCCCGGCGCGCGCTGCGACGGTGCCTGGAATTGTCCCGACGGCAGCGACGAGCAGGCGTGTCCCGGGCGGACCGGCATCGACTGCGGCGATGGCAGCGGCACCTACTACGACTGGCAACGCTGTGACGGCTACATGTCGTGCGGCAACGGAGCCGACGAAGCGGGCTGTCCGAGCTTCGTCTGCGGCGATGGCTCGACCGTGACCTACCGCGACGGCGCGAGCGGCCCGCGGTGCGATGGCTACCCGCAGTGCCGCGACGGCTCGGACGAGAGGAGCTGCGCGAGGCTCACCCTCGTGTGCAGCCCCTGAGCGACTGCGGCGTCGAGTCCGCGCGTGTCCAGAGATCGTTCGACCTCGTGCGCTCGCGCGTGCATCCACGCACGATCGCGCCCAGAAACCGGGGTGAAACGCTCGCTCGGGGCCGCGGCGCGCGAGATCGCGGGGAGGCACGGTGGGTGCGATGAGGGGGCCATGCGACTCACCCACACGATCCTCGTCGGTACGCTCCTCGGCACCTCTCTCGCGGCATGCGTCACCCGCATCGGCAGTGAAGAGCTCGATCCTGCCGCCTCGCTCTCGGGCGAGAGCTGGGAAGACGACGGACCGACTGCCGAGGAGTGGGCCCCCGACGCGCTCGAGGGCGAGTACGGGGTGACGGCATCGGAGCTGCGCGCAGGCGAGCGCATCGAGCTGCCGTTCCCGTGCGGACAGGTGTGGGCAGGCCAGACGCGCACGGGCCACAGCCCTCAGAACAGCGTGGACTTCAACCGCACCAACGACATCGGCGACAGCGTCGTCGCGGCCGCGTCCGGCACCGTCACGCGCGTCGAGAACCTCGGCAACACCAGCTACGGACGCTGGATCGAGATCGATCACGGCGGCGGCCTGCGCACCCGCTACGCGCACCTCGACTCGCAGGCGGTGCGCGTCGGACAAGGCGTGTCGCAGGGCCAGCGCATCGGTGCGGTCGGCAACACGGGCGGCTCCACGGGACCGCACCTTCACTTCGAGGTGCGGCGTGACGGAGTCGCGATCCGTCCGAGCTTCCACGGCACGGGCGCGCTCTTCTTCGGCACGCGCAACTACACGAGCCAGAACGCGTGCGGCGGATCGAGCACGGGCGGCGGCACGGGCGGCAGCAGCGACACGGTGGTCGGTCGCGTGAACACCGCGGGCGCGCCGCTCACGATCCGCAGCGGGGCGAGCGCGAGCACGAGCGCCGTGGGCTCGGTCGCGGACGGCGCGACGGTGCGCATCCGCTGTCAGGTGCGCGGCCAGTCGATCACGGGCACGTACGGCACCTCGAGCCTCTGGGATCAGATCGGCAGCGGCTACGTGTCGGACGCGTACGTCTCGACGGGCTCCGACGGCCAGGTCGCACCGACCTGCCGCTGAGTTGTCTGGGTCGCGTACGATGCGCTCGTGCTGGGACGGCGCATCGGTCGCTTCGTCGTGGAGCGCGCGCTCGGCGTAGGCGGCATGGGCGCCGTGTACGCGGCGCGCGACGAGGTGCTCGATCGGCTGGTGGCGCTGAAGGTCCTACCCAGCGCGCACGAGGGCGATCCCGAGCGACGCACGCGCCTCTTGCGCGAGGCCCGCAGCGCAGCGGCGCTCTCGCACGCGAACGTCGCCACGGTCTACGAGGCGGGCGAGGGCGAGGGCATCGTGTTCCTCGCGATGGAGCTCGTCGCGGGTGAGTCGCTGTCGTCGCGCCTCGCGCGCGGAGCGCTCTCGCTCGAGGCGCTGATCGACGTGGGTGAAGGCATCGCGCGTGGTCTGGCGTGCGCGCACGCGGCGGGCGTGGTGCACCGCGATCTCAAGCCCGCGAACGTGATGCTCACCGCGGATGGCACACCGAAGCTCGTGGACTTCGGGCTCGCGCGCGCGCCCGATCGCGCCGCGCCGAGCGTGGGACGCGAGAGCTTCACGGGCACCGTCGTGGGCACGCCGGGCTACATGGCGCCCGAGCAGCTCCGCGGAGAGGCCACCGACGCCCGCACGGATCTGTTCGCGCTCGGCGTCCTCTTGCACGAGCTGTGGGCGGGCCGACCTCCGTTCGGCGACTCGGGCCTCACGGCGATGGCGCTCACGCTCTACGAAGAGCCGCCCGCGATCGACGCCGAGCGGGCGGGCGCACCGCTGGCGCTGGTCGAGCTCGTCGCGCAGCTGCTCCAGAAGGACGCGGGCGCTCGTCCTTCCTCGAGCAGCGAGGTGGTGCGCCGCTTGGCTTCGCTGCGGGCCTCCGTCGCGGCGAGCCCCAGCGCGCCAGCGCTCACGCCTCGACGCGAGCGCGAGGGCGTGGCTCCCACGATCGAGGTGGTGCGTGCCTCGCGGCGACCACCCGAGTCGATCACGACGGTCCTCGGGCGCGAGGACGACCTCGCCTCGATCGAGCGCGTGCTCGGCTCGGGGGCGCGCTTGCTCACGATCACGGGCTCGCCCGGGATCGGCAAGAGCGTCGTGGCTCACGAGCTGTCCGAGCGTCTCCGGGCGCGCGGCGTGCGCGTCACGAGCGTCGCGCTCGGGCCCGAGGCGCGCGCGGACGAGCTCGATGCGGCGCTGCTCTTGGCCCTGCGCGGAGAGAGCGCGACCGCGAAGCTGACGGATCTGATCGCGCTCGAGGAGGGCGTGATCTTCCTCGACGGAGGAGAGGCCAGCGCCGCCGAGCTCGCGCAGCGCCTGCGCGGCTGGCTGGCCGCCTCGCGTGCGCGCTTCGTCACCTCGCGCCGCAACGTGATCGGGCTCGACGACGAGGTCGTCGTGACGGTGGGTCCGCTGCCGTCGCTCGCGGCGCGTGAGCTGTTCGTCGCGCGCGCGCGTCGCGTGCGACCCCTCGATCCCACGCGCACCGAGGACCTGTCCGCCATCGACACGATCGTCGCGCTGCTCGACGGAAGCCCGCTCGCCATCGGCCTCGCGGCCTCACGCGTGGGGCTGCTCTCGCCGACCGAGATCGTGTCGCGCCTCCGCTCGAGCGACGACGCCCGGCTCGCGCTCCTCACCGATCGCAAGGCCACGGGCTCGGCCGCCAGCCTGCGCGAGGCGATCGCGTGGTCGTTCGCGCTCCTCTCGCGCGACGACGCGCGCGTGCTCGCGCGCCTCTCGCTCTTCGAGGGTAGCTTCACGACGGAGCAGGCCGAGCGCGTGGCGTCGCTGACGGGCGAGTCGCTTCCGGTGCTCGACACGATCGAGGCGGCTCGCGCGGCGTCGCTCGTGCGCGCGAGCTCCGATCGCGAGGGTCGTGTGCGCCTCGTGATCGAGCCGAACGTGCGTGCGTACGCACGCTCGGTGCTCCGCGAGGATCCGCGCGCGTCCGCGATCGAAGAGACGTTCGTGCACGAGCACGGCGTCCTCGCGCGCGGGGGCGTGCTCACGCCCGCACGCGGTGCGCAGGTGGTCCTCGAGGACGGTGGCTCGCTGCGGGCCGCGCTCCGTCTCGCGCGCGGACAGACCGGCTCGACCATCCCGGCGCTGTGGATCGCCACGCTCTTGCTCGGTCAGGTCGCGGACCTCGAGATCGAGCGAGAGCTCGAGGCGCTGCTCGTCGATCGCGCACGGCACGGCTCGCTGCCGCTCGATCTGCTCCTCCACGCGGAGCTCGCGCTCTTCCAGCGCCTCCTCGATCGCGACATCGAGCGGGGCCTCGCGCGCGTGGGGCCGATCCTCGCGCGGGCCGAGATGCTGGGCGATCCAGGGCTCCTCGCGGCCGCCCGCGGCGCGAGCTTCGACGCGCTCGTGCGGGCCTCTCGCTACGACGAGGCCGAGGTGATCGCCCGCGCGTTGCTCGAGTCCGCGCGCGCCGCGGGGCACGCAGCGCACGAGATCGACGCGCACGAGAAGCAGAGCACCCTGGCGTGGCGCCGCAGCCGCCCGGAGGACTCGCTCGTGTCCCTTCGGCGTGCGCTCGGGCTCGCGGAGTCGCTCCACGATCGACGTCGACAAGCGAGCGTGCTCATGAGCCTGGGCATCTTGTGCGTGCAGTCGCGCAGGCTGCCCGAAGGTCGCGCGCTCTACGAGCGCTCACGCGAGCTCGCCCGTGCCGAGCACCTGCCGCGCCTCGTCGCGCTGCTCGAGAACAACCTCGGCGTCGTGCACCACGAAGAGGATCGTCTCGAAGACGCGCGCACATCCTTCGAGGCCGCGGTGATCGAAGGCCCTCGCGCGGGGATGGGCATGCTGACGGGCGTCGCCTACGGGAACCTGGGGATGGTCCACCACGAGGCGGGTCGCGCGGAGGAGGCGTCACTCGCGCTCGACACGGCGATCCGTCTGCTCACGGCGCTCGGTGACGGACGCTTTCGCGCCGTGTTCCACGGGGCGCGCGCGGCGCTTCGTGCAGAGCAGGGAGCGCTCGTCGAGGCGCGCGCGGACCTCGCGTCGGCGGGCGAGCTCTTGTCGCGTGCGTTCGAGCCGCAGCTCGCGCTCGCGCTCTCGATCCGCAGCGCGCACGTGGAGCTGATCGAGGCCGCCCGAAGTGGAGACGTCGAGGCACGAGCGCGCACGCGCGCGACGGCCGACGCGCACCTCGCGGAGCTCGACGTCTCCGAGAGCATCACCGCGCGCAGCGATCTCGCCCGCATGGCCCTGCGCGCGCTCGCGCGCGCCTGACGGGGTCGCCTGACGGGGTCACTTCTCCGCTTGCAAAGTTCCCGAGAACACACGCCTGCTGGGCCACACCGTGCAGACGTGACGAATCGCCCACCGAAGAGGGCGTTCTCGCGACGCTGCACGGTGTACGAATTGCGCCCAACGATCTCGGGCACTTGGACGCGGGGAAGTGACCGCGGGGTGGAACGTCGGGCGCGAGCGCGTGTCGGAGCACCGTGGCTCGCCTCGCGTCGGTCTTGCTGGTCGTCCTGCTCTCGTGCCCGGGCGCATCGTCGCGTGCGCAGACCACGCCGCGTGTGCGCATCGAAGAACCGACGGTCGGCCCCGCCGACTCGCCGCGCGTGTACCGCCGCGTGCTGATGCGCTCCCGCACGCTGCTCCAGCAGTGCCTCGCGCTACC
The DNA here is from genome assembly GCA_017303575.1 of Deltaproteobacteria bacterium. GTDB lineage: Bacteria > Myxococcota_A > Polyangia > Polyangiales > Sandaracinaceae > JAFLCL01. Next base: position 10,479 of record JAFLCL010000022.1, on the reverse strand, counting down.
CCGCGCGACGCGGCCGTACGTCGTGCGCTTCGACGTGCTCGTGCACCCCGACGGCCGGATGCAGCTGCTCGGCGCACAGATCCCCGCGCACGCGACGCGGCCCGACTCGCACGCGTGCCTCAGCGAGGCCATCGCGACGCTGCACGCGCCGACCCCACACGGCGGCGCGACGTTGCGCGTCGGCATTCCAATGCTCTTCCGCAAGACATCGTGACGCGACCGATCTGCTAGACAACATCGAGTGGCCGTCGACTCGAGCGATCGATCTTCGTGATCGCGCTCGAGTGATCGCTCACGTCCGTGCGAGCCAGGCGGCGAGCTCGTCCTTCTTCGTCGGGAGGCCGAAGGCCTTCATCAACGAGCTGTAGTTGCCCCACTGCCAGCCGCGTGAGCGGACGATGGCTTCGATCGCGGTGCGCTGGAGCGCTGTGAGCTCGGAGCCTCGTGTCGGTGCGCGCGCAGGGAACACGAGCTCGAGCATGTCGCGGCTGAGCTGGAGACACGTGAGGCCATCGGCGTCTTCGTGCTGCGCGACCAGCGCGTGCACCACCGCCTCTCGGTGGATCGGTGGCACGTGCATCAGCGCCGCGGACACGAGCGCGCTCATCGTGCCGGCGAAGCAGCTCTCGCGCTTCGCGAGCGAACCGAGCGGTGCCGTCAGCGTCGCGACGACGCGCTCGTCGATCGGCTCGGGCCCGATCGCGATCGCGACGGCGGCGTGGAGGCGCAGGAGCGCGTGCGCCTCGTCGTCGCCCTCGAGCGCGAGCGACGCGCGCGTGTGCGGCGTGGTCTCTCCGAGGTGCGCGATCGCGATCAACGCGGCGCCGCGCGTGTCGAGATCGCGATCGAGCGCTGCGATCAGCGCGGGCACCGTGCGCGCCTTCGCGCGTGGAACGCTCGCGACCAGCGCGCAGGCAGCGCTCGCGATCGCTCGGTCGTCGTGCGACACGAATCGCGCGACGTCCTCGATCACCGCTTCGACGGCGAAGTAGCTCGTCGTGGCCCAGTACCCATCCACCATCCGCCGCCATCGCTCGTAGGCGTCACGAGGCTTCTCGGGCGGGGGAGCGCGCAGCGTCCCCCGATCGATCGCGCGCAGCTGCGCTTCCCAGGCCTCGGCGTCGATCGGTCGAGGGAAGAGGTCGGTCGGGAAGCCCAGCGCCAGGCCGTGGAGGTACTCGAGGATCCCGCGCGTGACCTCGGGCGAGCCCGACGCGCGGAGGATCTCGACGAGGAACGGCACGGTCGCGGGGCTCGCGGAGTAACGCGTGCCCTGATGGAAGACGTTGCCCCAGAGCGTGTCCAGCACGCCCGCCTCGCCCCGGCTCAGACGGCGGAGGAGATCGGGGACGTCGCTCGCATCGCCGTACGCGTGCTCGAGCGACTGCCAGTCGATGTGATCGATGCCCTCGAGCACGTATCAGCCTGTGGCGATCAACCCGAGCCCGCGAGCGTCATCGCGGCGATGCGGATCGTCGGGCTCGCGATCGAGCTGCGCAGATCGAGATCGCTGCCCACGCGATCGATGCCCTTGAGCATCGCGTCGAGGTTGCTCGAGATGGTGACCTCGGAGACGGGGAAGGTCTTCTTGCCGTCCTCGATCCAGAAGCCGCTCGCGCCGCGCGAGAAGTCACCGGTCACGCCGTTGAAGCCGAAGCCCATCATGTCGGTCACGTAGAGACCGCGCGGCGTGGACGCGAGGATCTCTTCGGCGCTCGTGGTGCCAGGCTGGAGCACGAAGTTCGACGTGCTCGGGCCCACGCCGCCCGAGCCGCCACGCGAGGCGCTCGCAGTGGAGGGAAGGCCGAGCTTCTTGCCGCTGTAGGTGTCGAGCAGGTAGCTCAAGAGCTTGCCGTTCTCGACGATCACGTTGCGGCGCGAGAGGAGCCCTTCTCCATCGAACGCGCGCGAGCCGGGACCCTGGGGCAAGAGCGGGTCGTCGACGATCGTGATCAGCGAGCTGGCGACCTCGGTGCCGAGGCGATCGATCAGGTAGCTCGACTTCCGCCAGATCGCGCCGCCCGAGATCGAGCCCGCGAGCAGACCGAGCAGCGACCGCGCTGCGTCCGGATCGAACACGATCGCGCACTCCTGCGTCTCGACTTTCCTCGCGCCGAGCTTGGCGAGCGTGCGACGCGCGGCCTCCTTGCCGACCACCTCGTCGGGCAAGAGGCCCGCGTAGTGGCGCTTCGCGGTCCAGTGGTAGCCGCTGCGCTTCTTGCCGCCCTCGTCGTCCACGACGGGCGAGACGGTGAGCGACGCGTAGGTGCCGCGCGAGTAGCCGTGGAAGCCCCCGCTCGTGACGATCGCCTTGCCGCCCGAGGCGCGCGAGAAGGTCGCGCCCTCGCTGTTGGTCACGCGCGGATCGGCCGCCAACGCCGCGGCCTCACCGTTCGTCGCGTGACGCAGCGCCGCCGCGCCATCGATCGCGTCGATCTTCGGATCGAACAGATCGAGCTCCGCGTGCTCGCTCTCCTTCGAGAGGAACGCGGGATCGGGCGGACCTGCGAAAGCATCGGGCTCGGACAAGCGTGCGAGCTCCACGGCGTCTTCAGCGAGTCGCTGGATGCCGGCCTCGCTGGTGTCGCTCGAGTACGAGACCGCGACGCGGTAGCCCTGATCGCCGTCCTGGATCATCACGCGCACGCCGATCGACCGTGAGCCGGCTTCTTCGACGAGCTCGGGCTGACCGAGGCGCACCTTGGCCGAGAGGTGCGAGCCCTCGCTGATCACGGCCTCCGCCACATCGGCGCCGAGCGAGATCGCCTTCTTCACGATCCGATCCCCGAGCGCGAAGAGGGAGGCCCTCCGATCCTGATCCTCGTTGGCTGCGCTCATCGCTGCGTTCCTCCCACCGTGATCGCGCTGATCTTGATCGTCGGGCACGCGACGCCGACGGGCACCGACTGGCCGTCCTTGCCGCACGTCCAGATGCCGTCCGACAGCTCCATGTCGTTGCCGAGCATCGTCACTTTCCTCATCACGTCCGGCCCGTTGCCGATGAGGTTCACGTCCTTCAGCGGCGCCGTGATCACGCCGTCTTCGATGAGGTAGCTCTCGGTGAGCGAGAACACGAAGTCGCCGTTCGAGATGTCGACCTGACCACCGCCGAACTTCTTCGCGAAGATGCCCTTCTTCACGCTCTTCACGATCTCGGCGGGATCGCTCTCTCCCGCGAGCAAGAGGGTGTTCGTCATGCGCGGCATCGGGTGTGACTTGAAGCTCTCGCGGCGACCGTTGCCGCTGAAGGGCACGTGGAAGTGCTCGGAGCTCTGTCGGTCCTGCATGTAGCCGCGGAGGATGCCCTTCTCGATGAGCACGGCCTTCTCCGGCACGTTGCCCTCGTCGTCCACGTCGATCGAGCCGCGCGAGTGGGCGATCGTCGCGTCGTCGACGACGGTGCAGAGATCGCTCGCGACGCGCTGGCCCACTTGGTCGGTGTAGTTCGAGGTCTTCTTGCGGTTGAAGTCGGCCTCGAGCCCGTGACCGACGGCCTCGTGCAAGAGGATCCCCGAGTCACCGGGCGCGAGCACGACCTCCATCTCGCCCGCCGGCGCCTCGCGCGCGTCGAGCATCGTGAGGGCCTGACGCACGGCCTCGCCCGCGTGCCACTCCGGGCTCTTTCCATCGAAGTACGAGAGGCCCATGCGGCCACCGCCGCCGGAGCTGCCCGCGCGACGCTGGCCCTTGTCCTCCGCGATCACGCGAAGACCGAATCGGATGAGCGGCTGACTGTCGGTGACGATCTTCCCATCGCTCGTCGCGATGAGGATCTCTCGGATCTGCTCGGCGAGCGAGGCCTCGACGCGTGTGATGCGCGGATCGATCGCTCGCGCTGCGAGATCGGCGCGACGCAGGAGCTCGCGCTTGGCCGCGCCATCGACGTCGAAGCTCAGCTCCTTCACGGGGTAGCGCGAGGGCGTCGAGATCGACTGGAGCCCCACGGGCTTCTTGCCGCCCTCGCTCGCGATCTGCGCTGCGATCTTGGCCGCGTGCTCCATCGCCTCGATCGCGAGGTCCTCGCAGTACGCGTAGCCCGTCGCCTCGCCCTTGCGCACGCGCACGCCCAGGCCGAGCGAGACGCCGCGGCCCGCGCTCTTGAGGATGCCTTCCTCGTAGCCGTAGCTCCCCGAGACCTCGTACTCGAAGAAGAGGTCGGCGTAGTCACCGCCGCGGCTCAGCGCGACCGAGAGCAAGCGCTCCGCGATCTGCGCGTCGATGGGCGAGCTACCGCCCTTGGAGAACGGAGCCGTGTAGCGATGCGTCATGGGCGCGCACGATAGCAGCGCCGCTCGAGATCCGAACAGGCGAGCCGCTCCATCGGTCAGCGTGCCTCGGTCCGTCTATGCTGCGCGCGATGAGCGTCTGCCGCGTCGTCGCGATCGGTGTGCTGTTGGGTGTCTCGGGCTGCGGCGCGCGTGAGCTCACGGCGAGCGTCACGGTGGATGGCGTGCCGGTGATGGTGCGCACCGTGGGGCCCTCGGCGCAGCCCGGGCGCGATGGAATCGTCGTGCGCCTGCTCGACGATCGCGTGCTCTACGCAGACTTCCCTCGCGCGGTGCCCGCCACGCTGGGCGTCGCGCGCGAGGCCGATGGCTCGGATGGTTTTCGCGCGGGGCTCGCGCAGAACGGAGACCCGCTGGTGGAGCTCTGCACGAGCGACGCGGCGACCGAAGGCAGCCTCACGCTGCGCGACACGACGCGCGGCAACGACGGCTTCCTCGATCACGTCGAGGCCACGCTGCGCGTGCGCTTCGTGGGCTGCGACGCGAGCTACGAAGGCGAGCCCCAGTCGGACCTCGAATTCGTGATCGAGCTCCCCGCCGCGATGTGACAAAAGGTTCCGATGCGAACCCTGGTGTTGGTCCCGTGTCTGTTCGTCGTCGTGTCCGGAGCGATCGGCTGTGGTGCGACTCGCTCGCCCGATCCCGCCCCCTCCACCGCCGAGACGCGCGAGGCGACGGGCTGTGAGGTGCACCCGGACTGCGCGTCGTGCCTCGAGGACACCGCCGCGGCGTGCAACTGGACCGGCGGCCGCTGCCACCACACGTGCCTCATGGACGTGAGCTGCTTCGGCCCCGGCAACGAGCACGCGCCGACGTGCCCCGAGACACAGCCCGAAGAGTCGACCTCCTTCTGAAGCTACGTCAGCAGCCTGTCGAGGCGATGCGGGATGCTCGGTGACTTCTCCGCGAGCGGGCGCAGCGGCGCGCTCGAGAGCGTGTGCACGTAGAGCACGCGCTGGATCCGCTTGCCGCTCGCCGTCGTGCCCTCGCGGAGCAGACGCAGCGCGCCCGCGAGCGTCTTGCCCGTGTAGGTCGGGTCGAGGAGCAAGCCGTGCTCTTCGGCCAGGCGCATCGCGGCGCGCGCCTGCGGCGTGGGAAGGCCATAACCCTCGCCGAGCTCGTGATCGTCGATCCGGTAGAGGTCGGTCGCGACGCCCAGGATGCGAGGGAAACGATCGTCCGAGAGCCGAAGCCGCTCGATCGCGCTGCGGATCTGCGCGAGCACGAGCGCTCGACCGACGAAGCCGCGCGGCGTGACGCGCATCGCGTGGATCGGCACGAGACAGCCTGCGGCCGCGAGGCCCACCGCCAGGCCCGCGACGGTGCCGCCCGATCCGAGCGGGACGACGATCGCGTCGGGCTCGGGCAAGCGTCGCTCGAGCATCTGCTGCGCGATCTCGAGACCTGCCTCCACGTAGCCGAGCGCGCCGATGCCGTTCGAGCCACCGGGAGGGATCACGTACGGCTTCTTGCCCGACAGGCGCAGCCTCGTGATCAGCGCCGCGGTCGCCGCGGGCACGGCCGAGAAATACGAGACGGGCGTGATCTCCGCGCCGAGGCCGAGCATCGCACGCAGGTCGAGCGTCACGTGCTCGCTCGCGGCCTGCGGCACGAGCAGGCCGTGCACCGCGAGGCCGAGCCTCTTGCCGAACAGCGTGGTCGCGAGCACGTGGTGCGAGCCGGCCGCGCCGGTCGTCACGATCGTGTCGGCGCCCTCGGCGATCGCGTCACCGAGCAGGCGCTCGAGCTTGCGCACCTTGTTGCCGCCGTACACCGGATGCGTGAGGTCGTCGCGCTTGATCCAGAGCTCGCCGCCTGCGGCGTGTGAGAGCGACTCGTGCAGCTCGAGCGGCGTCGGCCCCGCGAGCAACGGCACACGAGGCAGCGCGAGCTTGGGCCAGCGCGACTCGAGCAGCGTCGTCTTCGATGGCACGTGCGCGACGTCGATCGAAGCGCGGAGCGGCGAGTCGGCCATGAGGTCGCAGCGTTGTACGCGCTTGTTCGTCGTCCCTCAATCATTCGGGTGCACGCGTCCGCCGAGAGGCTCGCGCGCGCCGAGCCAAGCCGGCGGGATGACTGCGCGCGGCGCGAGCGCTGCGACGCCGCCGACGATGGCGAGCAGCGTGTCGCGATCGGCGTCGGGCGTCTCGAGCCCGTCGAGGCACGCCCAGAGGGACGCCTCGAAATCGCCCGCGTGTCGCGAGGCGCACCAGAGCGCGAACGGCACGGTGTCGTCGGACCTCACGTGTATCCCAGTGCCGAGCGCACGGGCGGCCTCGAGCGGTGAGACGTCCGCGAGACCGAGCGCGCGTTCCAGACCTGCGCGCGTGTCGCCAGGAGGAGTGTGCTCCAGAACCGTCGGCAGGATGGGCAGCGCGTTGGACGCGGCATAGGCGGCCACCGCGGCGGCGATCGCACCGGCGCGACCGTCGGGATGCACGTGTGTGGGGAGCGCGCTCGCTTCCGCCTCGCGAACGACTCGCTCCACGTCCTCACGGAAGAAGCCCCCGATGGGCGCAGATCTCATCGCACCGCCATTGCCCAGTGAGCCCTGACCAGAGAACACCGAAGATGCGATCTGGCGCCAAGGGACCCCCTCGTGGATCCGTGTGAGCACGTGGTAGGCGACCGCGCCATAGCCCCGCTGCGGCTCCCGGGCGAAGCGGTCGGCGAACGCGATCGCCAGCGCATCGACGTCGATCGAACCTCGCAGCTCGAGCTCGCGGACGATCACCTCCGCCATCGCGGTGTCGTCGGTCCAGTGCCATGGCGCCGCGGGAACGCGTCGCGTCGCGCGAAGCTCTTCCCAATCCGCGGTGAGCGAAGAGCATCGTCCCAGCGCATCGCCCACGGACAGGCCGTCGAGCGACCGACGTGCGAGGGCACCGCTCACGGTGTTCTCCTGGTCCAGCGGATGCGCGCGAGCCAGTCCTCCGCCTCCACGAGGCGGCCGACGTCGCCTTCCTGCGTGCGCGCGTCCGCGAGGATCGCGCGGAAGGCGCGATCGGAGGCGTCGAGGTCACCGCTCGCGAAGAGGGTCACGGCGCGCATGCGCTCCGCCTCGCGCAGGATCGACTCGGTCGGCAGGCGCTGCGCGTTCGCGCGATCGAGGAGCGGCAGCACGAGATCGAAGCGCTCGCGCACGAACATCTGTCGTGCCGTGAGGTAGGCGCCCAGGCCGCTCGGATCGACACGATCGAGGCGCGCGATCGCGGCCAGCTGCGTGCCCGGATCGACGGCGTTGCGCGCGTCGGGCGCGAGCAGCTCGCGCAGCGCGGCCGAGGTCTCACCGCCCTGGGTGAGCGCGTAGATCCGCACCTCGATCTGTCGACGCTGATCTTCGGGCTGCGGCAGGGCGAGGTTCTCGCTGTAGAGCAGGTGTGCGCGCTCGCGATCGCCGTGCCGCCAGTAGGCATCGCCCAGCGCCTCGCGCGTGTGGACGAGGACCGGCGTCGCAGCGCTCGGTGGGCCCACGAGGTGGGCGAGCTCGGCCTCGGCCTCCTCGAAACGCGCCGCACGACCGAGCACGCCGACGCGCACCGAACGAACACCGGCCTGGCCTTCGTCGAGCGCGAGGATGCGATCGCAGCGCTCGAGCGCGCGCGTGTCGTCGCCGCCCGCGAGCGCGATGCCGAGGTCTGCCTCGAGCGACGCGATCGCGTGCGGGCAGATCTGTCCGAAGATCGCGGGCCGCTCGAAGCGCAGGCGCGCCATCGCGATCGCGTGCGGTGGCAGCGGGACCGTGGTGAGGAATTCGCGCCACTCGGCCTCCGCGTCGGAGAGGGGCATGCCGAGCGCCTCTTCGTAGCTGCCCGTGCGGTAGAGCCGCCGCACGGCTTCGTTGCCGCGCGTCTCGAGGATCCAGCGCACGAACGAGCCGCTCGCTGTGTACGCGCGGCTCGCGGGCTGGAGGAGGAAGCCGAGGCCCTCGGTCTCTGCGATCGAGGGCGCGTGACCGATCTCCACGAGCGCGCGGGCCCATTGGTGCGGCGTGAGACCTTCGCGCTCGTCCCACGCCACCGCCACCGCGACACCCTCGATGATGCCAGGCGATGGAATCAGGCCCTCGATCCCTCCCGACACGCGGAAGGGACCGCGCCCGACGTTGCCCGCGACCACGTGCACGATCTCGTGGAACAGCACGGGGTGCGGCCAGCCGCCGAGCTGCAGGTAGACCTCGTTGCGCCACGGCTTGGCGATGTAGGTGTTCGAGGCGCCCATGAGGCGGCGCTTCTCGCTCGTGTCGCGAAAGAAGAACGCCGTGACGCGCGCGCGCTGCGTGACGCCTAGCACGGCCTCGGCGCGCGAGACGCGGTAGTCGCAGTCGTCGCGGAGGCGCTCGGCCTGTGCGCGCGGCAGCTCGCGAGGGACGAGGACGGTGCAGCGCTCACCGTCCAGGCGCCCGCCCAACACCTCGGCGATCGAAGCGCTCGTCGATCGATGACCGAGCTCGGGCCCGTAGATCTCGACGAAGAGCAGCGTGATCGAGAGGAGCGCGATCGTGCTCGCCGCGATGGGTGCGCGCTTCATGCGCGACGCGACGAGCACCCGACCGTCGAACGCAACGTCCATCACCAGCGCGAGCGTGACGAAGAGCGCGAGGCTCGCGAGACGCAGCGACCAGTACGCGCCCTCGATCGCGATGTCGGGGTCGTAGAGCGTGCCGGGGAAGTAGCCGACGAAGTGCGTGTACGCGAAGATCGCGGGCGTCTCGACGAAGCGCCACAGCCCCACGACGATCGACACGAGGGGCACGAGCGTCGCGAGCAGCGTGGCGATGCGGGGACGTGCGGTGAGGCTAGCGGCGGCGGCGCTCGCCAGCGCGGCGAGAGGCACGCCGATCGCGGGGCCGAGCAGCATGAAGAGCGCGCCGCCCGTCGCGTCGCAGAAGCCGTAGAGCAGGCCCGACGCGACGGCGGCGAGCCACGGGATCGCGAGGCCTGCGAGGGAGACGACGAGCACACGCTGGGTCAGCGCGCGTCCATCGAGCGGTGACTCCGCACGTCGCGCTGCGATCACGACGCGCGCGCTCGTGGGCGCGACGAAGATCGGCAGCGCGAGGCCGAGCGCCACGGCGAGCTCGGGGCCCATGACGGCGAAGAGCGGCTGGATCGCGCAGCCGATCGCCACCAGGCCGGAGAGCACGAGGTAGACGCGCACCGCACGAAGCCCGAACGTCGCTCGCCAGCTCACGCGCGGACCTTACAACGCTCGTCGAGATCAGAGGCCCGTCATCGACAGGATCAGAGGCCCGTCATCGACAGGACCCGCGTGCGCTCGCGAGCGATCGCGTCCGAGCTCGCGCGGACGTGCGTGACCGCGTCACGCGCGCAGGCGAGATCGTCGAGGCGCGCGCAGCACTCGGCCTCGAGGAGCCACGCCTCCTCGATCGAGGGATCGATCGTGCGGGCCTCGCGCGCGTGGGCGATCGCGAGCGCGTCCTCGCCTTCACTCCGCGCGAGCGCGGCGGCCAGGAGGCGCACCGCGGGATCGAACGGATCCTCGTCGAGCAGCGGATCGAGCCGCGCGTGCGCGAGGAGGTGCGCGCCGACCACCACGTCGATCGTCGCGATGCGCACGCTCGCCTCGTGACCGAGCACGGGGTCGTCCTCGATCGCGACGAGCGTGTCGCGCGCGGGACCGATCTCGCCGCGCCGTGCCTGGAGCAGCGCGTGCGTGAAGCGCGCGGCCACGGCCTGCGGATCGATCGCCAGCGCGCGCGCGATGAGCTCGCCCGACGCGACCGGACGATCGAGGCGAAGCTCTGCCCACGCGAGCAGGCCGAGCGTCTCGGCATCCTCGGGCAGGAGCGCGGCCAGGCGCAGCAGATGGTCGCGTTCCACCGCGCCGGCCTCGCCGCAAACGTCCATGTGGTGCTGGCCGCCCGGGCCTTCGCTGAAGCCCAGGTCGAAGGCCGGCGCCAGCCGCCAGCGGCGGTCTTGTCCGAGGCGCCAGGCGAAGTTCTTGGGATGGTCGTCGCGGTTGTGGAACAGCACGTTGAAGACCACTCGCGCATAGGCCTTGGCCACTTCGCGCTCGTCTCGCGTCAGCAGCCGGGTGGCGCGCAACAAGGCGGTGTAGTCGGTGCTGCCGGGCAGGCGGAAGTCCACCTGCAGCAAGCCGGCCAGGCTGAGCACCGGCACGCGCAGGCCGCGTTCGCGGTCGAAGCGCGGCACGCCGAAGGCGGCCAGCC
>JAFLCL010000219.1 GCA_017303575.1 Deltaproteobacteria bacterium | reverse complement strand
CGGTGCTCCGCCCACGGGCACGCCGCACGAGCGGCTGCGCGCGCGCGAGATGGGCGTCGACGTCCGCACTGTGATCGGCAGCGGTCGCGGCGCCGGGCCCACGCCTGCGTCGGCACCCGTGGCGGCAGCGCCGGCCTTCGGCGGCCTGGTGCCCGAGCTCTTCAAGGTGCTCAGCGGTCAGGGCAATTTCCGCGTGCCGCCTTACCAGCAGGCGCCGGGCGACAAGGTCGTCCCCTTCGATCGCCGCCGTCGGATCATCGCGGACCACATGGTCTACTCGAAGATGACGTCGCCCCACGTGGTGACGTTCGCCGAGTGCGACCTCCACAAGACGCACCTCCTGCGCGAGAAGAACAAGGACGCGCTCAAGAAGGAGGGCGTGAACCTCACCTTCCTCGCGTTCGTGGCCGCGGCCACCGCGCGCGCCCTCCGCGAGAACCCGGTGCTCAACGCGCGTGTGCTCGAGGACTCGTACGCGATCCTCGGCGACGTGAACCTCGGCATCGCCGTCGAGACGCCGAAGGGCCTGGTGGTGCCGGTCGTGCGTCGCGCCGACGAGCTCCGTGTGCGCGGCCTCGCGCGTGCGATCGACGGCATCGCCGAGCGCGCTCGCACGGACGCGCTCACCCCCGACGACCTCGCGGGCAAGACGTTCACGATCTCGAACCCCGGCCGCAAGGGCAACCTCGTGGGCGGCGCGATCATCAGCCAGCCGAACGTGGGCATCCTGCGCATCGGCGAGATCAAGAAGCGACCCGTCGTCGTCGAGCGTGATGGCGAGGACGTCATCGCGATCCACCCCGTGATGTACATGGCGCTCTCGTACGATCACCGCATCGTCGACGGCGTGGCCGCGAACAACTTCCTGTTCCGCGTCACCGAGCTCTTGCAGAACGGCGAGTTCGAGATCTGACTCGTCTGGGTCGAGGGACCTCTGGCCCCTCGAGCTCCCCCGGGTTCTCCCGTGCTCGCTCACTTCGTGAGCTGCGCGCGTGTCCGATCGCCGGTTCGATCGTCGAAGACTCCTCCTCACTCCCGCTCCAGGGGTTTGCCGCGCAAACCCCGCCGCGAGGCGCCCCGGCCAATCCCGCGACCGAGAGCGATTCTTTCTCGGTCCCTGAGAGCGAGCGCGAGCGCGAGCGCGATCAGCGTGAGCGCTCCCGAGCTCGAGGATCGACGGCCCGCGCGGCAGCCGCAGCCGCTCGAGATGCCGCTGCGGCCCATGCCCGCGTCGATGCGCGGACCGCTCGCGTCGAGGCTCGCGTGTGCGTCGGGGCGCGCGCCCGCGTCGACACCCGGCGGAAACGCTGCATCGGCCTGGGCGATGACGGCCGCGTCGATCATCGGTGGGACCGATGCGTCTTCGGACATCGGGCACGCCACGTCGCCGCCGCTGCAGTCGTCGTCGAGGCCGTTGCCGCACACCTCGCTCGCGCCGGGGTGCACGCTCGCGTTGCGGTCGTCGCAGTCTCCCTCGTCGGTGGCGTAGCTGTCGGCGTCGGCGTCGCACACGTCGTCGGTGCCGACCGCGCGCGACTCGCAGCTGCCGGGGCCGCACTCCTCGGTCATCTGCACGCCGTCGATGCAGCGCCGGCGGCTCGAGCCCTCGCACGTCCAGATCGTGTACCAGCCGCTCGGGCACGTGGGCGGCGCGGGCCCGTCGCACGTGGGCTCGGGCATCGATCGATGCGCGCCCTGGCTCACCCAGCGCGAGGGGGTCGTGGGTGAGCACGGGCCCTCGAACGGATCGTAGGCCGCGCCCGCGCGCGTCTCGAAGTGGAGGTGCGCGCCCGTCGTGCAGCCGCTCGAGCCGATCTGCCCGATCACCTGACCGCACGTCACGCGATCGCCCACCGACACGCGCACCGAGCCCATGCGCATGTGCGCGTAGTAGACGCGATCGCTGCCGTGCTGGATCGCGACGTGGTTGCCGAAGCCGCCGCCGAAGCCGAGGCCACAGCTCGGGTCCGCGCCCGAGGCGGGGCAGCTCGTGCAGCGATCGAAGAAGCCGTCGACCGCCGAGACGACCATGCCGTCGGCTGCGGCGACCACGTCGTAGCCCGTCCCGATCGCGCCGTTGCCACCGCGCAGGCTGAAGTCCGAGCCGCGGTGGCCGTCGTAGCTCGAGCCCGCGCAATTCCAGTCGTCGTCGGCGCCGCTCGCGTCCTCGTCGAAGTAGTACCAGTTCGCGATGCAGTCCGAGCACGCGACGGGCCTTCGGTAGCGCTGGGCCGACGCGCTCGTCGCGATCCCGCATGCGAGCACGACGAGCGCGGCCGCGATGCACAGGCGGCTCATCGGAGGATCTCCGGCAAGGTCACGCGATCCGCGTGCGCCATCGATCGGAGCACCACGGCGTCGCCGTCGAACACGATCGGCTCCGTCGGCAGCGGCACGTGACGCGCGTCGAGCGGCTGGCCCGCGCGGAGCTCGCAGTTCGTCAGGCACGAGAGGCCGCTTCCATCGACGCGCGCTGCCCACACGCCCGCGATGCCGCCGTTGCGCGCGGCGACGAACGCGAGGCGTCGCGCGCTCCCCTGCGTGCTCGCGTCGAAGACCACGGCGCCGATCGAGGCCAAGCCCTGCGCTGCGTTCGTGCGCGCGCCCTCGCGATCGATCACCACGAGCACAGTCTCGGGCCCGTGCTCCGCGGCCCACGCCACGTGCTCACCATCGGCCGACGCGACGGGCGCGAAGAGCACCTCGCGATCGATCACCGAGCCCACGCCGTGCGGGCCGCGCACCATCTCGAGGCTGCGATCGACGCGCAGCACCAGCACGCCGTCGAGGAACGGAACACCGCCCAGCGCGGGGCCCCGCACGTGGGTGCGCACGCCGTCGTCCTCACGCGCGAGCGCGACCGTCTCGGGGCCATCGGCGCCCTCGGGCGGCGCGGAGAGCACCTCCGTGACGACGACGACGGGACGCTCCGCGAGCGCCTCGGCTCCGTGATCGACGCTCGGCGCGCAGGAAGAGAGCGCCAGCGCGAGGGACCCGATCGTCCACGATCGAATCGTCGAAGTCCCGCACGCGCGCGGGGCGGGGAGACGCGGGACGAGCAAGAGATCCTCCGGGCCGGACCGCCAGCGTACGCGGCCCTCTGTCGTCGTGCGAACGCACGCGGGCATCGAATGTCGGTCGCGCGCGGGGCGTCGGACGGGAACAATCCTCGGAACGAGGTCTCATGAAGCCCACCCGCATCGCCATGCTCGTGCTCGCGCTCTCGTCCTTCCTCGCGCTCGCGCCGACCGTCCGCGCACAGGAGGCCGCCGCCGTGACGGAGGTGCGCGAGCTCGAGCGCTGCATCACCGAGCACCAGACGCACCTCTCGCGTCTCGTTCACCTGATCACCGAGGCCGAGGGCCGCACGAGCTCGACCGACGCGGCCGTCGCGCGTGACGCGCGCGAGGCGATCACCGCGCTCGTGCAGCGCGCCCACGACGTGCGAGCGCACCTCGAGCGCTGCGTGCGCGACGCCCAGATCCCCGGGCCGGCCGGCTCCCAGGTGGTGCGACAGGAGCACGCGGCGGGCAGCACCGAGGCCGCGGTGAGTCAGTCGGGCGGCACCGTCCCCGAGATTCATCCTGCGGAGTCGATCGGCTCGCACGTGCGCGTCGTGCGCGGCGAGCGCGTCGACGGACGAGGCACCGTGCCCAACGAGGATCTGAGGCGCGCGGTGCGCTCCACGGGCAGCGCGCTCGATCGCTGCTACGCGTCGTACATGGATCGCGCGAGCGCACGCACGGGCAACGTGGAGATCAGCTTCGCCGCCGTCGACGGCGCCATCCGCGAGGCCCGCGTCGAGAACGTGGGCGGCTTCGACGCTGCCTTCCGCACCTGCGTGACGCAGGCCGTGAGCACGATGCAGCTCAACCACACGTCGGGCCGCAGCGTGTTCGCGTACATCCTCGCCATCGGCGGATGATTTTCTTCGAGCGCGTGTCGATCGACGGCAAGCTCGCGTGTCGTCAGGTCGAGCGCGCGGTCCTTCGCCGCGCCGAGGAGCCACGATGCGATTCCTGATGACGTTCGAGTCCAACCCCAGCGCCCCGCCCCCGACGCCCCAGAAGCTCCAAGAGCTGGGCGAATTCACGCAGAAGATGCTCGCGTCCGGCAAGGTCGTCCTCACGGGCGGCCTCGTTCGACCGAGCCACGGGATCAAGGTCACGAGCGAGGGCGGCAAGGTCAGCTTCACCGACGGGCCGTTCGTGGAGAGCAAGGAGCTCATCGACGGCTTCGCGGTCGTGGAGGCGCCCGACCTCGAGGGTGCCAAGCAGCTGTGCCGCGAGTTCATGGCCGTCGCCGGCGACGGCAAGGGCGAGATCCTCGCGATGTTCTCCCCCGGAGGTTGATCGACTCCGGCTTCGGGTCGGGCCGCGAGGCTGCGGCATGCGGTGCGCGATAGTGTGAGCGTGTGCTCACCGAGCGGGCCATCGCCGAGGTCTACAGAGAAGAAGCGCCCAAGCTGATCGCGGTGCTCACGCGCCTCCTGCGCGACGTCTCGCTCGCCGACGACGTCGCGCACGACGCGCTGGTCCAGGCCCTCGAGGAGTGGCCGCGAACGGGTCTGCCTGCTCGCCCGGGCGCGTGGCTGATGACCACTGCGAAGAACCGCGCGCTCAACGTGCTGCGGCACGGCGACGTGCGTCGTCGCAGCGAAGGCGCGCTCGTGAAGGAGCTCGACGTGGGACCGGGAACGCACGAGCTCGAGGCCGTGCTCGAGGCAGGCATGGACGAAGACGTCGGCGACGACGTGCTGCGCTTGATCTTCGTCGCGTGTCATCCGCTGCTCGGCAAGGACGCGCGCGTGGCGCTCACGCTGCGTGTGGTCGCGGGCCTCTCCACCGACGAGATCGCGCGCGCGTTCCTCACCAGCGAGCCCACGATCGCGCAGCGCATCGTGCGCGCGAAGCGAACCCTCGCCGACGCGAAGGTGCCGTTCGAGCTGCCACGCGGCGCGGCATTGTCCGAGCGCCTGGGCTCGGTGCTCGAGGTCGTCTACCTGATCTTCAACGAGGGCTACGCGTCGACAGCCGGTGAGGATCTCCTGCGCCCCGCGCTGATCGACGAAGCGCTGCGTCTCGGTGCGCTGCTCGCGTCGCTCGCGCCGTCCGAGCCCGAGGTGCACGGCCTCCATGCGCTCATGAGCTTTCATGCCTCCCGCACCACGACGCGCGTCGACGCGAGCGGCGATCCGGTGTTGCTCGCCGATCAGGATCGCTCGAGGTGGGATCGCGCGCGCATCGACGACGGGCTGCGAGCGATCACGCGCGCCGACGCGCTCACCGAGACACCGGGGCCCTACGCGATCCAAGGCGCCATCGCCGCGTGTCATGCGATCGCGCCGCGCAGCGAGGACACCGACTGGTCGCGCATCGTCGCGCTCTACGCGTCGCTGGAGGCGATCACGCGCTCGCCGATCGTCGCGCTCAACCGCGTGATCGCGCGGTCGTTCGCCGAAGGTCCCGCGGTGGCGCTCGCGGAGCTCGAGTCGCTGGCATCGAGCGGTGCGCTGGCGGGCTATCACCTCTTGCCGAGCGCCCGCGCGGACTTGCTCGAGCGCCTCGGCCGTCTCGACGAAGCGCGCGCCGCCTTCCTCGAGGCCGCCGAGCTCGCCGAGCACCCGCGACAGAAGGCGCGTCTCCGCGCCCGTGCGGAGGCATGCGCGACCCGCGCATAGAACGGGAGAACGGGTCCGTAAGTCCCCGAAGAAGACACAGCTCCACGCGCTGAAGAAAGTCTCTCTGGAATGTCGATCTCGGCCGGGGTCGCGTGTCGTGCCTGGGAGACGGCGATGGACGCCGTCGCATGAAGGAGACAGCCACCATGACGACGCGGACGCTCGATGCCTCGATCCCCACGCCCACGACCCCGAGCCGCATCACCACGTGGGTGGCGCGCATCGCACAGGGCATGGTCGTGCTGTTCCTGATCTTCGATGCGTCGATCAAGCTGCTCCAGCTCGCGCCGGCGATCGAAGGGACCACCGAGCTCGGGTTCGCCGCGGGCGCGGTCCTGCCGATCGGCGTGATCGAGGCGTGCTGTCTCACGCTCTATCTCGTGCCCCGGACCGCGCCGATCGGTGCCGTGTTGCTCACGGGCTACCTCGGCGGCGCGACCGCGACGCACGTCGCGAACCAGAGTCCCCTCGTCAGCCACGTGCTCTTTCCGATCTACGTCGCTGTGCTCGTGTGGCTGCCGCTCTACCTGCGCGACGCGCGTGTGCGGCGCTTCGTCCGCGCCGCGTGAGCGGTGCGCTCGGCGTCCGTGCGAGGGCCCACCTCTCGAGGAGCGACGAGGCTCGTGTAGAGTCGCGCGCCATGGACCTGCGAGGGAGACGCGCGCTCGTGACGGGTGCCTCGAGCGGCATCGGCGTGAGCTTCGCCAAGCAGCTCGCGAAGAGCGGCGCCTCGATCGTCCTCACCGCGCGCCGCAAGGAGCGGCTCGAGGCCCTCGCGGAGCAGATCCGCAAGGAGCACGGCGTGACCGTGGAGGTCGTCGCGTGTGATCTCGGCAAGCCCGACGGCGCCAAGGCTCTGTGGGACGCGACGGAGGGCAAGGGCACGCAGATCGACGTGCTGATCAACAACGCAGGCTTCGGCACCAAGCAGCCGTTCGTCGAGCAGAGCTGGGACAAGACGTTCGAGGAGCTGCAGCTCAACCTCGTCTCGCTCACCGAGCTCACCAAGCGCTTCTCGCAGGTGATGGTGAAGCGCAAGAGCGGGCACATCCTCAACGTCGCGTCGGTCGGCGCGTACCTGCCGACGCCGTCCATGGCGAGCTACGGCGCGGGCAAGGCGTACGTCCGCAACTTCACCGAGGGCCTCGCGTACGAGCTCTCGGGTACGGGCGTGCGCGCGTGTTGTCTCTGCCCGGGCGCCACGGAGAGCGAGTTCGCCGACACCGCGGGCTTGAAGCTCGCGAGCTGGAAGAAGCTCGCCTACATGAGCGCCGATCGGTGCGCGTCCATCGGCCTCTCGGCCCTCTTCCGCGGGCGACGCAACATCGTGAGCGGCTTCTGGAACAGCGTGGGCATGTTCTCGCTGCGCTTCGTGCCGCGCCCCATCGCGGCGTGGCTGGCCGCGACCTTCCTTTGATCGCCACTTGTGATCGCGGGCCCGCGCCGCGATGCTCGCGCCGCGATGACGGAGACGAAGAAGGACACGAAGGCCGGTGGCTTCAAGATGCCGGCGTGGGGCTGGGTGCTCGTCGTGGGCCTCGCGCTCGCGCTGACGCTGCACTTCGTGCACGTCGAGGGCGCGCTCGGCGCGGTGCTCGAGATGATCGGAGGCCTGCTCCTCATCGGCGGCTCGTGCGAGGCGCTGATCATCGCGGTCGAAGGCGGCAGCGCGATCCTCGGCTTGAGCAAGTTCGTGGGCGGCACGTTCGCGGCCGTCGTGTCGAACATCCCCGAGATCGCGCTCCTCGGGTTCTTCGTCGTCGATGACCCGACGATGGCCTTCATCATCGGGATGATGAGCATCTACACGAACTCGATGACGTTCGCGCTCTACGCGGTGCTCCTGCCCAAGGACCGCGGCGCGGCGAAGATCCCGGCGCCGATCGTGAAGGCGGGCACGGACTTGTTGAGCTTCGGTGGAGGTCTCTGCCTCGCGCTCGCGGGCGCGATGATCGTGCTGCGCGAGTTCGACAGCCCCATCACCACGCTCGGCGCGCCCGAGCTCGCGTTCGTCGGCGGCGCGCTCTTCCTCGTGTTCGTGACGTTCCTCGTCACCCTCGTGAAGACCTCGAAGGAAGACGCGGCGCAGGGTCATCCGTCCGAGGGTCGGGCGCGCGACAGTCAGCCCGTGGAGGCGGTCAACGTCGAGGCGGCCAAGGCCGACGCGGCCCACGACGATCACGAGGGCGTGCCCAAGACGATGGCCGGCGTGCTCGGCCTGCTCGCGATCGGCGTGGTCGGCTCGTTCCTCGGTGGTCACGCGATGAGCGACGTGGGCGACTTCATCGTCGAGACGTTCCCGGGGCTCTCGAACATGGTCGTCGCGCTGATCCTCGCGATCATCTCGGGCGTGCCCACCTACGTGATCGTCGGCAACGCGCACCTCAAGAAGCAGTCGCTCATCGCGCTCTCGAACACGTTCGGCGGCCTCACGCAGAACCTCTTCAACACGATGGCGATCTGCTGCCTGATGATCGCGGGCTTCAACTGGATCGGCGTGCTCGATCACACGACGATCCCGATCAACGCGGCCACGACGCTGTCGGTGCTCTTCATCTATCCGACCTACTCGATCCTCTCGCGCGCCATCGAGGACGACGGCAAATTCAACTGGATCGAGATCGTGTCGTTGCTCGCGCTCTTCTCGTTCCTCGTGTTCCTCCTCACGCGCGAGCTCTGATCGGTTGATTGGTTTTCGTCGCTCGGCCCCACTGGAGCGACATGAGCCCGTCCACGCGCCTCGTCGTCGTCCTCGCGCTCGCCCTCGTCGGGTGTACGGGCGAGCTCTGGATGGAGGGCGGCGATCGGGAAATCCCCCACGATTCTGGGCTCTCCGACGCGGCCTGGCCTGCGCGTGACGACGCGGCGGCGGTGCCGGGCGATGCGTTCGTGCCGCGCCCCGACGTGTTCGTGCCGTCACCACCCGACGCGTGGAGCGCGCCGATCGTGGGCTGTGACGATCCCATCGAGCAGGCGGTGATCGCGCGGGTGAACGCCTCGCGCACGTCGATGGGCCTGGGCGCGGTGCGCTGCGATCCGGCGATGACCGCGGTCGCGCGCGAGCACTCGAGCGACATGTGCGCGCGTGGCTACTTCGATCACACGGGCCTCGACGGCCGCGACCCGTTCGATCGCCTGCGCGACGGCGGCGTGCGCTTCTCCTCGGCCGGCGAGAACATCGCGCAGGGGCAGCGCGACGCCGACGACGTGCACACGGCGTGGATGAACAGCCCGGGGCACCGTCGGAACATCCTCGACGGCGACTACGGTCGCATCGGCGTGGGCCTCGATCGCTGCGGCGGCGACATGTACTGGACCCAGGTCTTCGCCGACTGACGCGCTCGAGCCCCGTCGCCTTCGGTGTCCGCGGCGTCGAGCGCGCGATCAGTCTTCGAGGGCGCGCTGCACCTTCGCGACGAGATCCGATCCGCGGAACGGCTTCTCGATGAAGCCCGCGAGGCCCTTGCCCGCGAACTGGCTCGTGGCCTCCTGCTCCGAGTAGCCGCTGGCGAGGACCACGCGCACGTCCGGCGACAGCAGACGGAGCTGACGGAACGCTTCTTCGCCGCCCATGCGGGGCATCGTCACGTCCAGCACCACGGCGACGATCTCGTCGCGATGCGCGCGGAACACCTCGAGCCCGTCGAGACCATCCATCGCCGTGAGCACGCGGAAGCCTGCGCGCTCGAGCACTCGCTTGGTCACGGCGCGCACCGTCTCCTCGTCGTCGACCACCAAGATCGTGCCGCTGCCTTGCGCGCGCGGCGGCGGCGCCTCCGGGCTCGTCGCGTCGGGCGGACCGTCTGCAGCGGGCAAGAGCACCTTGAACGTCGTGCCGCGGCCGGGCTCGCTGTAGACCTTCAGCGAGCCGCGGTGTGAGCGGAGGATGCCGAGCACTGCGGCGAGGCCGAGGCCGCGGCCCGTGAACTTCGTGGTGAAGAACGGCTCGAAGATGCGCGCCTGCGTCTCGTCGTCCATGCCGGCCCCGGTGTCCGAGACCTGCAGACAGACGTAGTCGCCGGGCGTGAGCTCCTCGTCGAAGAGCGTCTCGGCGAGGTACGCGCGATCCGCGTGGAGCAGGCCTGTCGAGAGCGTGACCATGCCGCTGCGCTCGCCGATCGCATCCGACGCGTTGGTGATGAGGTTCATCACCACCTGACGCAGCTGCGTCGCGTCGCCCTCCACCGAAGGCAGCGAGGGCGCGAACTGGTAGCGGAGCACCACGCCCTTGCCGATCACGGCTTGGAGGAGGTGCCCCATCTCCTCGACGAGACGTCGCACGTCGATGCGCGTGATGACGAAGCGCGCCTTACCCGCATAGGCCAGGAGCTGGCGCGTCAGCTCGGAGGCGCGCAGCGCGGCCGTCTCGATGCCTTCGATCGAGGAGAGCGCAGGAGAGCTCGCCGGCAGCTCGAGCTTCGCGAGGCCCGCGTTGCCGAGCACGCCGACGAGCAGGTTGTTGAAGTCGTGCGCGATGCCGCCTGCGAGCACGCCGAGGCTCTCGAGCTTCTGTGTGGCCACGAGCTTGGCCTCGAGGCGCCGCGAGTCCGTCACGTCCTGCACGGTCCCGATCAGCCGCCGAGGCACGCCGTCCGGTCCGGAGTGCAGCCTGCCGTGCGCGTTGATCCACAACGTCCCCCGCGCGCTCTCGTAGCGGAACTGCACGTGCGCGCCGTCCGACTTGGGAGCGACGGCGCCCTCTGCGGCGCGGCGCATCGAGTCGAGGTCCTCGGGGTGCACCCGCGCGAGGAAGCTCGCGCGTTCGATCTCGGTGCCCTCGATCCCGAAGATCTCTCGGCACCGACCGTCGAGATGGAAGGTGTCGCGCGCGACGTCGAGCTCGAAGATCCCGGTCGAGCTCGCCTCGAGGGCGGCGCGGAGCCGTCCCTCCGCCTCTTCCATCCGTCCCTGCACCCGCTTGCGCTCGTCGTAGAACGCCTTGCGCGCGAGCGGGCCCACGAGCGCGTCGGCGACGTGCCCGAGCAGCTGCATCTCGTCGTCCTGGAAGTGCCGCGTCTCGCACGTCGCGAGGCTCAGCGATCCCACCGGCGCCTTGCCCGCCCCGATCTGCGAGAACGCGAAGCTCTTGAGGTTCATCGCGCGGATCAGATCGGGCTGCACGCCGGGCACCACGGAGAGATCGGCGAACTGCGCGCGTGGTCCGTGGAGCTCGAGGAAATGGCGCAGCATGGTGGCCGCCGTGTCGGCGGGCAGCACCACGTCGGGGCCCGACACGCCGCGGGCGCCGAGCGAGCCGCGCAGCTCGTCGAACAGCATGATCGCGCAGCGGTCGACGCCGAAGTGCTGCTTCACGATCTCGGCGGCCGCCGTCGCGCCCGCGATCACGTCTTCCGCGTCGTGGATGGCCTCGTTCACGAGGCGGATCAGCTCGGCGCTGCGCGCCGCGCGCACGCTCTCCACCACGTCGGTGATGTCTTGGCTCACGAAATCCAGACGACGGCCGGAGGGCGTGGAGATCACGTGCACGCGCCCGCGTCGCCACGTGGGTGGATCGCCCGTTCGGTACACGAGCTTCGTGCTCAGACCGACGACACCCTCGAACGCGTTGCGAACGCGCGCGCGCGCGCCCTCGTCGTCGAACAGGACACCGAGCCAGCGCTCGAGGACCTCGGGCGTGAGCTCCTCCTCCGCGATCTCGGCACGCGAACGTCCCACCCGCTGCTCGAGCCGCGCGCTGACGAGGACCACGCGCCTCCGCTCGAGGTCGACCGAGAAGACCTCCAGGCTCAGCCAGTCACACAGCTCCGCGAGGTCGATCCCTGCGTTCCAAAGACCGTCGTCGTCCATCGTTCCTCGGGGCGGACGAGGCGAGGCTCGCCGCCGAAGAGGGCCCCCTCGAAGGACCCCGAAGCAACGAACGTCCTACGGGGTGACGGCTTCACGCAAGTCTGCTGCATGGCGCCCCCGATCACTCGCGCCGATGGGCCGCGAAGAAAGACCAGATCTGCTCGCTCGCGTGGAACGTGGTGCTCTGCTCGCCGTCGGCGGGGCAGTCCGCGACGTCGCGATTCGGCGCACCGCCGGGCCAGCTGTGGCCACCACCCTCGATCGTGCAGAGCACGACGTCGGCGGTGCAGTCCTCCGTGCGCACGCACGTTCCGTCGCCCTGCATGGCGAACGGGACCGAGCTCTCGCCGCAGCCGTTCCGCGCGCGCCACGCGGCCAGCGTCTCGGTCACGGAGGGGAAGTCGACGGCGGAAGGACCGCAGCCCACACCGCCTTCCCACGGCACGTGCCCGTCGTCGGTCCCGTGGATCTGCATCAGCGCGACGCGGCCGTTGGTGGGACAGGTGGGCGCCATGTCCAGGCCCGACACCGGTGCCACCGCGGCGAAGCGATCCGACAGCTCGCACGCGAGGCGGTGCGAGAGCATCGCGCCGTTGGACATGCCCGTCGCGAACACACGATCGGCATCGAGGCAGAGCGCGCCCTCGAGGTGATCGAGCAGCGAGCGCACGAACGCGACGTCGTCGACGTCCTCTCTCACCGCGGCCCCGCAGCAGCCGCCCGCGTTCCACGTGCGGATCGCGCCGGTTCCGTCGGGGTACACCGCCACGAAGCCCTCGCGATCAGCCACCACGTTCATCTCGCTCGACCTCAGCTCGATCTGCTCGCCGCTGCCGCCGCCGCCGTGCAGCACGAGCACGAGCGGCACCTCGGCGCTCCCGTCGTAGCCAGGCGGCACGTGCACGCGGAACGAGCGCTCGAGGCCATCCACGGTGATCGTGGCGACCGTCGTGACTCCAGAGGGATACAGGCTCGAGGCTGCGCCGCATCGCGCGCCCGCACCGCTGTCGTCGTCCGTCGCCGAGAACGCATCGTCGGTGCTCGACACGCGCACGTCGGTGCCGCTCGATGCATCGAGTGGCTCGGTGCTGGCGGGACAGCCCAGCGACAGCGCCAGGGGCAGTGCGATCGTGATCGAGAGCGCGCGCATCGGGACCTCCTCGTCGACACGTCGGTCGACGGGCACGAGCATGCACGAAGACCTTGCGGACCTCTGAACGCGGACCGGTCGTTGCTCGCGGCGTGACGTCCCGGGTAGCCTCGGTCCGTGCCCTCGTGTCGCTCCTTCGTCGTCTTGGCTTCGTGGCTCGCGGTGCTGTCGTCCTTGGGCTGCAGCGAGCCACCGAGCGGTGAGCTCGTGGTCGAGGTGCGCACGGCGCTCGTGCCGGGCCTCGAGTTCACGCAGGTCGAGACCGTGCTCCTCGCGCGCGACGTGCTGAGCGGCGCCACCACCCACCTCCGCAGCGAGAACGCGCAGGCCCGGTTCGGTCAGGACTTCCGCGGCGGCAGGCGCGTGGCGGATCTCGAGCGCATCGCGCCGGGGAGCTACTCGGTGCGCGTCTCGTTGATCCGTCCCGACGGCCGCAGCGTGCTCGTCACGCGCACGGTCGCGATCTCGATGCAGGCGAGCGTGCGTGTGGTGCGCGTGGTGCTCGATCGGAGCTGCGTGGGCGTCGAGTGTCCGGTGCCCGGCGGCTCGGCCGCGCTCGAGGCGTGCCTCGGCGGTCGATGCGTCGATCCGCGCTGTGAGCCGCCGAACCCGGAGTTCTGCGGTGAGCTCTTCTGCAACGACGCGTCCGACTGCCCGACCGGCCCCGCGTGCTCGGAGCCGGTGTGCCTCGAGGGCGTGTGTGATCTCGCGCCGCTGACGAGCGGCGCGGGCGCGTGTCCGTCGGGCACGTGGTGCTCGGTCGACGCGGGCGCGTGCCTGCCGATCGGAGAGAGCGCCGACGCCGGTGTCGATGGCTCGACGCTGTGCGGCACCGTGTGCCCCGGCCGCGGCGGTCCGTGCGAGGTCGGCTACTGGGAGTGCAGCTCGGGCTCACCGGTGTGCACCTCCTTCTTGCTCTTGCCCGTGGGCACCGACTGCGGCGCAGGCCGGGTGTGCGATGTGGCGGGCGAGTGCGTGACGTGCGCGGAGGGCGTCGCGTGCCGCGAGGGTTGTCGCGACGGCGTCGTGTCCTGCGAGAGCGGCGGCACCTCGTGCACGACGAGCACGCCCGCGACCGAAGGCGCGAGCTGTGTCCCGGGCGAGGTCTCGCTCGTGGGCCTCGACGACGTGGAGTCGCCGTTCGCGTGCAGCGCGAGCAGCGCGTGTGAGCGTCGAGAGAGCCTCTTCGTCGAGCCGAGCCCCATCGAGATCCGCGAGGGCACCTCGCTCATGCTCACGCTGCGCGCGAGCGTCGCGGTGCGTGGCGGTCTCGTGGTCACCGTCACGAGCGATGGGCCCCGTTTCGCCGATGGCACCCGCCTGGGCGCGACGAGCCTCGATCTGCGCATCGCCGACGGTGAGCTCTCGACGCCCTTCGGTCTGTTCGCGCTGAACGACGGGATGGTGAACGAGCCCGTCCCGTTCACGCTGACCTTCACCGCGGCGGTGAGCCCGGATCCGCGCTTCGAGGGCCTCGTGCCCGACGACGTCGCCGGCCTCGTGTACGACCTCTGCCTCGAGGGCTTCGCGGACTGCAACGGCATCGTGTCCGATGGATGCGAGGCCGATCTCACGAGCGATGCGACGTGCGGCAGCTGCACCAACGCGTGCCTGGGCGCAGTGGCCGCGGGCACCGACGCGTGCACTGGCTCGACGTGCACGCTCACCTGCGACGCGGGCAGCGCGTCGTGCAACGGCCTCACCGACGATGGCTGCGAGGTGAGGCTCGGCACCGTCTCGGACTGCACGGCGTGTGGGGACGCGTGCACCTACGATCACGCGGCGGGCGTGTGCGGCGCGGCGGGCGCGTGCGCGCTCGGTGCGTGCGACATGGGCTACAGCGACTGCAACACAGCGCCCGAGGACGGCTGCGAGCTCATGCCCGGGGCGAGCTGCGCGCCGCTCGGGTCGCTGTGCAGCGCGGGCACC
>JAFLCL010000218.1 GCA_017303575.1 Deltaproteobacteria bacterium | reverse complement strand
GAGGGACCGAGCCAGCCCTCGGGGCCTGCGGGGCTCTCGGCCACGGGGGGGCGTCCGCGCCTCGCGACCGAGCGCGAGGTCGAAGGCTCGTTGTCGGGGCACCTGCGAGGGACGGCGATGGCGAGGCCATGGCTGTCACGCACGGAGCCGACGCTCACGCCGCGCCCCGATGGAACGCTCGAGTACCGCGGCCACGCGTTCACCGCGCGCATCGCGCCCGATGGTGCGGTGTCGTTCTCCGATCGCGACGCTGTGCAGGCGGACGAGATGCTCCAGGGCGGGCCTGCGCGCTTCGATCTCACCGACATGGCCATGCGTGGTGCGGGACAGGATCCCTACGCCGCGGAGCGCGAGTGGTTCATGGAGCACACCGAGGAGGTGCGCGCGCGCCTCGAGACGGAAGCCCGCTCGCGTGAGCGCGACGCGGCGCTTCGCGGGGTGCCTGGTCGTCTCGCGGCGATCTGGAACCGCGAGCAGCCTGCGTTCGTGCGACGTCGCGCGATCTTCCGCATGTGGGACGACTGCGACGAGGAGGGCGATGGTCTCAACGTGCGCCGTCAGGTGATCGAGTTCATCCGCACCCAGATCCCGCAGACGAGCGCGGACGCCTTCACCACGCAGGAGCTGCTCCAGCTCAATGCGCGCCGCGACAGCACGATGGAATTCGACCCCTACCGAGGGTGACGAGGCCCACGTGATCACCTCGCGTCTGCTCGCCTCGCACGGCATCCGACACGGCTTCTCGACGCGCGAGGGCGGCGTGAGCGCGCCCCCGTTCGACACGATGAACCTCGCGCGCAACGTCGGCGACGATCCCACCGCGGTCGCCGAGAACCATGCGCGTCTGGCGCGCGCCATCGGCTACGACGTCGAGCGTCTGTTCGAGGCGAGCCAGGTGCACGGTGTTCGACTGATCGAGGTGGACGGGCGCGAAGCTGCGGACGTGCGTCGAGAAGAAGCGGATGCGTTGGTGACGACCTCCGCGGGTCGTGCCGTCGGCGTGCGGACGGCTGACTGCGTGCCGCTGCTCGTGGGCGACCCCTCGCGTCGCATCGCTTGCGCGATCCACGCGGGCTGGCGCGGCGCGGTCGAGGGCATCGTCCCGCGAGCGATCGCTTCGTTGCTCGCGCACCACGGGGTCGGCGCAGAGTCGCTCGTCGTCGCCATCGGTCCGCACATCCGGGTGGCGTCGTTCGAGGTCGGCGACGAGGTCGTCGATGCGATCACGAAGGCGATGCCGCGCGGGAGCGCGAGCGCCGCCGTGGTCCGCGGGGGGCCGCCGATCGTCGAGCCTCCGGGCGCTCGGCCGCACGCCTCGCTCGCGACGCTCGTGATCGCGCAGCTCCTCGATGCGGGCATCAGGGACGCGCACATCGACGACGTGGGCGGGGACACGTGCAGCGAGGCCGCGCGCTTTCATTCGCACCGTCGCGACGCGGCTCGCTCGGGTCGACAGCTGTCGGTGATCGTCGCTGGCTGATCGGACGCGCGCTCAGCGCAGGTTCACGACGACGAACGCGATCGTCGCGACGACCAAGAGGGCCACCACGAGCGCGACGGTGCGCTGTCGGCTTCGTTGCTCGCGCAGCATCGCGTCGCCTTCGATCTCCGCCTCCGCGCGCAGCTGCAGATCATCGGGTGTCGGCTCGCGTGGTGCCTCCACCGCGAAGCGCATCGAGGGCGGCTTGCGATCGAGGATGGGCTCGCGCTCCGCCTCGCCGGGGAAGAGCGCGCGCAGGAAGGCGTTGAGCCGCTGATCACGAGGGAGCGTGGCGTCCTTCTCCAGAGAGACCGCGACGGCCTCGAGGTCGGCGCGCATCTCGTCCGCGCTCGCGTACCGATCCTCGACGGACTGCGCGAGCCCCTTGGCCACGATGCGGTCGAGCTCGGCGGGAACCTCGGGGCGCGAGGCGCTCGGCGCCGCGGGTGGGCCTTGCAGCACGATGGCGGCCATCGTCGCCATGGGCGTGGGTCGATCGTAGAGGCGCTCGCCCGTGAGCGCTTCGTGGAGCGAGGCAGCGAGCGCGAAGAGATCGCTGCGGGCGTCGATCGCTTCGCCGCCCCACTGCTCGGGCGACATGTACGCGTACTTGCCCTTCACCACGCCGGCGTCGGTCGTACGCGAAGCCGCGTCGGACTTCGCGACGCCGAAGTCGAGCAGCTTGGGCACGCCGCTCCACGCGACGACCACGTTCTCGGGCGTGACGTCGCGATGCACGATCCGCAGCGGCTTGCCGCTCGCGTCCTTGGCGGCGTGCACGTGCGAGAGCGCCGAGGCCACATCGACGAAGAGCGCGACGACGAGGGGGATCGGCAGCGGCTCTTTCTTGCGCCGCGAGATGTCGAGCATCTTGCGGAGCGACACGCCGCGCACCCACTCCATCGCGAGGAACAAGGCGCCCGATTCTTCGCCCACGTCGTAGAGCGTCGCGAGGTTCGGGTGCGAGAGCCCCATCATGAGCTTGGCTTCGTGGAGGAAGTCGCGCTTCACCGTGGCGTTCTCGGCGAGCGCGGGGTGGATGCGCTTGAGCACCACGAAGCGCGGGCCTTCCTTCGTGTCACCCGGTCGACCGACGTAGATCTCCGCGACACCACCCGTCGCGAGCTTGCCGAGGAGCTCGTAGCGACCGAGACGGCCGATCGGCGGGAGGACTGCGAGCGCGGACAAGCGGCTCGACGGTACCACGGGCGCGCGCGCGCTCGCGCTCGGGACTCGTCCGCTTCGAGGCTGGCGCTCTGGCGTCGCGGCCCTCATCGCGTACCTTCGGCCGCCATGTCCGACCCGACGTCGTTCCCTCGATTCACCGGCACCGACACCTACCTCACGAGCGAGGCGCTCGAGGCGGCCGTCACGTGCGCGCTCGTGCTCAAGCGCCCTCTGCTGGTGAAGGGCGAGCCCGGCACCGGCAAGACACTGCTCGCAGAGGCGGTGGCCAAGGCGCTCGGCGCCAAGCTCCTCACCTGGCACGTGAAGAGCACGACGAAGGCGCAGGACGGGCTCTACGTCTACGACACCGTGCAGCGCCTGTACGACTCGCGCTTCGGCGACGGCGACGTGAAGGACATCCGTCGCTACATCCGCCTCGGGCCGATGGGTCAGGCGTTCGCGAGCACCGAGCGCGTCGTCCTCTTGATCGACGAGGTCGACAAGGCCGACATCGAGTTCCCCAACGATCTGCTCCACGAGCTCGATCGCATGCGCTTCCGCATCACCGAGGTGGACGAAGAGGTCGTCGCGAAGGAGCGGCCGGTCGTCATCATCACCTCGAACAACGAGAAGGAGCTGCCCGACGCGTTCCTTCGTCGCTGCGTGTTCCACTTCATCGACTTCCCCGATCAAGAGCTGATGCGTCGGATCGTGGCCGTGCACCATCCGGGGCTCGACGAGGCGCTGCTCGGTCAGGCGCTCAAGATCTTCTACGAGCTCCGCGACATGAAGCGCCTGCGCAAGCGTCCGTCGACGAGCGAGCTCGTGGACTGGATCGCGGTGCTGCGTGCCTCGGGCATCGCGAACCTCCAGCTCTCGGACAAGCTGCCGTTCCTCGGCACGCTGCTGAAGAAGGAGCAGGACCTGGTCGCCCTCGCGGATCAGCTCTCGGGTGGTCGCCGCTTCCGCTCCTGAACGATCAGTCGCGCGTCGCCTCGGCGCGAGCCTCCTCGGCGTGCACGCCCTCGCGACACGCGTGCTCCGCTGCGAGCACGGCGTTCTCTGCGGACGCACGGGCCTCGAGCGCACGATCGAGATCGTCGCGCACGGACACGAGCTCGTGCGTGCTCTGCCGCGCGGTGACCTCGAGCCCGCGGTTCTGCATCAAGAGGTGCCACGCCAGGCCCGACCCGAGGACGAGCAATGCTCCGAGCGCGGCCGAGAGACGGCGCTCGCGTGGCGAGTGCTTCGCGCGCAGCGTCTCGTTCGTCGCCTCGAGCTCGCGGATCCGTCGATGCGCGGCGTCGAGCTCCTCGCGGAGGGCGTCGTTGGGGTCACGAAAGGCCATGGCCGAGCGTAACGAGTGAAGGGCCTCTCGCGCTTCCACATGTCGTGCCTCAGACTCGGGGCGTGTTCATCCCGTTCCTCTACGAGCTCAGGCAGCGGAAGGTCCCGGTCGGCGCGATGGAGGCGGTGCAGCTCGCGGCCGCGCTCGAGGCAGGCCTGCACGAGAGCTCGCTCGATGGGCTCTACTACGTCGCGCGCGCCGTCCTCGTGCACAGCGAGGCGCACCTCGACGCGTTCGACGAGGCCTTCGCCGTGCACTTCAAGGGCGCAGAGGCGCTCGGGACGAAGCTGAAGGACGAGCTCTACCAGTGGCTCGAGCAGGCGATCGAGCGTCCCTACGAGCTCACCGAAGAAGAGAAGGCGCTGCTCCAGCAGTACGACCCGGAGACGCTTCGCAAGATGTTCGAGGATCGCCTGCGTGAGCAGACCGAGCGTCACGACGGCGGGAACAAGTGGATCGGCACCGGTGGCACCTCGCCGTTCGGCAACTCGGGCAAGGTCGCGCAGCCCGGCATCCGCGTGGGCGGCAAGGGCGGCGGGCGCAGCGCGATCCAGGTGGCGCAGCAGCGCGCGTGGCAGGGCTACCGCGACGATCTCACCCTCGACGTGCGGCAGATGGAGATCGCGCTCCGCAAGCTGCGCTCGTTCGTGCGCGAGGGCGCGGAGGAGGAGCTCGATCTCGAGGGGACGATCGACGCGACCGCGAAGAACGCGGGCGAGCTCGACGTCGTGCTGCGTCCCCAGCGCAGGCCCAACGTGCGCGTGATCCTCTTGATGGACGTGGGCGGATCGATGGAGCCGTACGCGCACCTCGTGTCGCGCCTGTTCTCGGCGACGAGCAAGGCGACGCACTTCAAGGAGCTGCGCACGTACTACTTCCACAACTGCGTCTACGGCCACGTCTACAAGGACGAGCGCTTCCAGGACGCGATCCGCGTGCGCGACCTGATGAACGAGTGTGGTCCGCACTACAAGCTCATCCTGGTCGGCGATGCGCTGATGGCGCCCTACGAGCTCATGAGCGCCGGCGGCTCGCTCGATCTCGGCGACGAGAACCGCGTCGAGGGCATCGTGTGGCTCATGCAGCTGCAGAAGCACTTCGAGAAGAGCTGCTGGCTGAACCCCGAGCCCGAGAAGTACTGGTACGGCAACACGATCGAGGCGATCAAGAACGTCTTCGACATGTACCCGCTCACGGTGCACGGCCTCGGCGAAGCGGTGACCCACCTCGTGAAGGGCCGCACCGCGCGCAAGGCCGCCTAGAGAGCTCGCTGGGCTGAGCTGGCGCGCGAGCGTGCGGCCTGTCGTCCTTCGGGCTGCGGGGCGGATCGTCGCGCGGACCCGAGGCAGTTAAGCTCGCAGCGTTCCACATGCGGTGGACGAGAGGCGGGTTCGGATGTCGAGCGCGGGGAGTCACGTAGCGAAGAGGGTCGCGATCCTGTCGTGGGTCGTGGGCGCGGGGCGCGCACTGCTGCCGTCGCTGCTGGTGACGCTGATCTCTGCCTGCGGACCGGGCACGACGACGGGCTCCGATGCGAGCAACGTCGATGCCGCTCCCAGCGACGCGGCCACGGCCCTCGACGCTCCGGAGATCGCGGACCTCGTGATCGATCGGGACGAGCTCGACTTCGGCTGGGTCTGTCGAGGCAGGGCAGCGGAGGTCGCCGTCACCTTCGTGAACGCGTCGAGGTTCGTGAGCTCGGCGATCGAGGCCTCGATCGCGGGGGAGGACGCGGGAATGTTCGCGGTCGTCGAGTCGAGCTGTGGCGGAGGCCTCCAGCCGAGATCGTTCTGCTCCGTGCTCGTCCGCTTCGCGCCGAGCACGGAGGGCCAGGCGGACGCCACGCTGGAGCTGACGGCGAGGGAAGCTGCCTGGTCGCTTCCGCTCACCGGCGAGAGCCCCTCGTGCGAGAGCCGGTTCACGGTCTCGCCCACGCCGCATACGTTCCCCGAGACCGAGCCAGGCGCCCGGAGCGACGTGGCGTTCTTCACGATCACGAACCACGCGAGCTTCCGCACCCTCCCGCTGACTGTCGGCGTGAGCGGGCTCGACCTTCGTGAGTTCCAGATCGCGCGGGACGGCGACACCTGCTCGGCGCGCAGCGTCCCCGCGTTCGGCACTTGTACCGTCGGGGTCGTCTACGCGCCCTCGCGCGTCGGCACGCACATGGGACAGCTTCAGGTCTATCAAGCCGATGACTTCGTCCAGGCCGCGCTCTCAGGTCGTTCCTTGTCGCCAGCCGCGCCCGTCTTCTCTCCGCGCATGCTCGACTTCGGGACGAGCTGCGGCTTCACGTCCGACGTCGTGCTCTCGAACGAGGGTGGGCTGGCGACCGGACCGATCACGCTCCTCTTGGAAGGTGGGGACACGTCGGCGTTCGAGATCGTCAGCGACACGTGCTCCGCAGGGCTCGAGGCGGACGCCAGCTGTGTGATCACCCTCCGCTTCGTCGACGGGCTCCCCGCGACGGCATACTCGACGACGCTGTTCGCGTCGTGGGCGGGCCGTGCGATCGAGCTCCCCATCTCGGGTACTCGGCCCAACGACTGCGGCGGGTACGTGGTGATGGAGCCCTCGACGTACGACTTTGGTGAGCGGACGGTGGGTGACGTGAGCGCCCCGATGCGATTCACGGTGCGCAACGTGGGCGCCACGCCGCGCGGCCCGTTCGTCGTCGTGCTGCGCAGCGGCTCGCCCGCGGAGTTCGGTGTCTCGGCGAGCACGTGTGCGGGGCGGATGCTCGCGGCATCCGAGACCTGCACCGTGGACGTGACGTTCGCGCCGACGCTGTCGGGCG
The DNA here is from genome assembly GCA_017303575.1 of Deltaproteobacteria bacterium. GTDB lineage: Bacteria > Myxococcota_A > Polyangia > Polyangiales > Sandaracinaceae > JAFLCL01. The sequence goes on along the minus strand of JAFLCL010000218.1, from coordinate 7,798 downwards.
ACGCGTCGACGATCCTCGACGCCGACGATGGGCGCATGCGAGCGACCGCGGCTCTGCGAGGCCACGGGATCTGACCTGTGCCGGCGTGCCTCGGATAGAGTTCGGGGGTGTGGTCGGAAGTGCTCGTGCGCGTGAGGACGGCCGCCGTGCGTGCCACGCGGCTGGCCGTCCCGCTGGCGCTGATGGTGGGGATCACCACGGTCGCGACGGCGCAGGAGTACGACGGCTACCGCGCCGAGCGCTTTCGTCCGCCGCCCGCGCCGAGCGACGGCCTCGCGATGCCGCTGCCCCGCACGCTGGGTGATCTCGTGCCGTCGTTCGGGCTCGTGATCGACTACGCCAACCAACCGCTGGTCGTGCGCTCTTCCCGCGGCGGACAGTCGGGCGCTGTCGTGTCGCATCGGGTGATGGCGCACGTGATCGCGGCGCTCGGGATCACCGATCGCGTCGAGCTGCACCTGCGCGCGCCGATCGTGTTCCAGGTGGGCGATGCGCCCGAGGTCGCAGACATCGCGTTCTCGTCGCCCGACACCGCGACGTTCGCCGATGGTGTGCTCGGCGGATCGGTCCGCATCCTCGGCGACGGAACGCAGGGCTTTCACCTCGGCGTGGCAGCGGAGGTGCTGTTCCCCTTCACCTACGCGAGCGGCCACGTCAGTGATCGTGAGGTCTCGGCGCGCGGCCTCGTCACCAGCTCGGTCACGCTGCCTGCGATGTCGATCGCGCTCGCGGCGGGCGCGTCGTACCGACCGGAGCGACCGCTGCTCGGCGCGGGGCGCAGCGCGAGCGAGCTCGATCTGGCGCTCGGCGTCTCGGTGCCTGCGTTCGTGCGCACCGATCTGAACGTCGAGCTGCTCGTGTCCACGGGCCTGCGCGACGACTCGATCTTCCAGACGCGCGGCACCTCGATCGAGCTCGTGCTCGGCGGACGTCATCGCCTCGAGAGCGGGCTCGCGTTCGAGCTCGGCGGCGCGATCGGCTTCCTTCGCGCGCCGGGCACGCCTGCGTTCCATCTCTTCGCGGGCGTGCGGTGGGCACTGACGGCGCAGCCGCCGCGCGATCCCGATGGTGACGGGATCGAAGGGGAGGACGACGCGTGCCCCGATCGCGCGGAGGACCTCGATCACAACTGGGACGACGACGGTTGCCCCGACATCGACGACGACGAGGACGGCATGTTCGACGCCAGCGATGCATGCCCACGCGCGGCCGAGGATCGCGATGGCTGGGACGACGACGACGGCTGCCCCGATCCGGACGACGACGAAGATGGGTGGACCGACGTGGAGGACGCGTGCCCGCGCTTGCCGGGTGGAGACTCGCGCCGCGGCTGCCCCCGCACGATCACGGTGGCGGACCGTGACATCACGCTCGGCGAGGACATCGTGTTCGTCGAGGGCACCGCACAGCTCGTCCCGACGGATGGGATCGTGCTCGACGAGATCGCTGCGGTGATGCGCTTCGATCGCGGCACCACGCGCTGGCAGATCGTGGTGCGGCCCGTGCGCGTGTCTCGACGCGACGACGGAGCGGCGCTGGCCGACGAGCGCGCGCGTGCGATCGCGGCGGCGCTCTTGGTGCGGCGCGTCACGCCCTACCGGCTCGTGATCGCCGACACCGCGGCCCTCGCGGCCGAGCTCGCAGCGGCCGAGACGCCCCTCGATCCCGAGGCTCACCTCGTCTCGTTCGAGGTGGTTCGTTCCGCGGCGACCGTCCCCGCAGCGCCCGCGGAGGTGCCATGACACGCGGCCGATGGAGCTGGCTCGCCGTGCTCGCGATCGTGCTCACGCCGAGCGCGCTGTCTGCGCAAGCGACGTTGATCGACGGGCTCGGCGGGCCTGCGGGCTACGGGACGAGCGAGGTGCCCGTAGGCGACGACATGTCGGCCACGGTCACGGTCGACATCACGCCCGCGTTCCCCATGGGCATCGACTTCTTCGGCTCCACGTACACGCAGATCCACGTGAACACGAACGGGAACATCACGTTCGAGAGTCGCTTCGGGAGCTTCACGCCCACGGCCTTTCCCGGCGCGCCGCAGCCGCTGATCGCCCCGTGGTGGGGCGACGGGGACACCCGCGGTGTGGTCGCGGATCCGGCGGGGGCCAACCGGATCTACTACGTGGTCGAGCCTGATCGGGTGATCGTCACTTGGTACTTGCTCGGCTACTTCGGCAGCCACACCGACTTGCTGAACTCGTTCCAGCTCGTGCTCACACCGCCGCGGGCGCCGTTGCCGAGCGATCCTCCGAACGCGTTCGACCTCGAGATCCGCTACGCACGCTGCGAGTGGACCACGGGCGACGCGAGCGGAGGCAGCATGGGCTTGGGCGGAGTGCCCGCGCAGGCGGGCTACGACGTGGGCGACGGCGTGAACTTCGTCACGCTGCCCGGCTCGCTGACGATGGCCGTGCTCGATCTGTGCGAGGGCAGCAACGTGGGAGAGGAGGGCGTGTGGCGCCTCTCGCCGCGCGGCACGTCGGTGAGCGCGACGTGCGGCAACGGCTTTCGCGAGACGGGTGAGGCCTGTGACGACGGCGACCTCGAGACCGGCGATGGCTGCGGCGCCACGTGTCAGATCGAGACCGCGCCCGAGTGCGGCGATGGGCACCGCGACCCGGACGAGGAGTGCGACGACGACAACACACGCGACGGAGACGGCTGCGACGCCGCGTGCTTCCTCGAGCTGAGACCTTGCGATCCGCTGCCCACGTCGCGCGACGCGAGCGTGCCGCGCGATGCGTCGTGTACCGACGCGGGACCGCGGGACGCGGCGATCGATGGCGGGCGCGACGTCCCGGTGCTGGAGGGTGGCGGCTGCGCGTGTCGTGCCCGCGCGCGCTCGAGCTCGCCTCGATCCGCGCTCGCTGCGGTGATCGGCGCGTCGACCCTCTTGCACCGCGCACGGCGACGACGAGAGGCTCAGCGCGCTACGAGCTCGCGCGCGATCTCTTCGACGCGGTCGTAGCAGAGGTCGGCGCCGGCCTCCATGCCGGACGCGACGTGCATGTCGCGGGCGTGCTGGCTGTCGTGGACCTGCACAGCGCGGTAGTGCGTGACGCCGTCTTTCTCTTCGAGCGTCGCGCTGACGACCGACGGGTTGTCGGGGAACGGCTCGAAGATCTCGGTGTTCACGAGCCGCGTGGGGCGGGCGATCTCCTGGTACTCACCGCGGAAGCCGACCTCGTTGCCGTCGGGCGCGATCATCACGTAGCGCCACTTGCCGCCCACGCGCAGATCGATCTCGCAGACCGGCATCGTGAAGCCCTCCATGCAGCACCACCATCGACGCACGTGCTCGGGCTTGGTGAGCACGTCGAAGACGAGGTCGCGCGGCGCAGCGAAGGTTCGGGTGAATACGATCTCGCGATCACCCTGCACGGTGACCTTCAGCTTGCCGCTACTTCTTGCGTTCATGACGTGACTCCTTCTTCCTCTGCTTGTTCTTGGGTGATGACGGGGTGGCGCCGCTCGGGGGGGCGCGGCGCGCGACGAGCTCCGCGAGCACGGCGTCCATCGCGGCGAAGCGCTGCTCGGCGCGATCGGCGAAGCGTTGGAGCCAGTCTTCTGCTTCTCGCAGCGGCACGGGCTCGAGATGGCAGGGGCGGCGCTGCGCATCCTGCGATCGGGTGACGAGACCCGCGCGCTCGAGGACCTTGAGGTGCTTCGAGATCGCGGGCTGGCTCATGTCGAAGGGCGCAGCGAGCTCGGTGACCGAGGCATCGCCGTCCGCGAGGCGCGCGAGGATCGCGCGACGGGTGGGATCCGCGAGCGCCGTGAACGTGGCGTCGAGACGCTGCGAGTCGAAGCGTGGGGTGACGTGACGCGGCGGCATGTTCAGACCTCGTTGGTTATGTAACCTATTGGTTATGAACGCGCAAGCGACGCGCGGCGGCGCGGCCTCGGAAGTCGGCCCTAGGCCGGGCGGTTGACGCGGCGGAACGCGAAGTAGGCGGGCACCCCGAGCGCGACGATCACCAAGCCGACCAAGGCCTCGCGCGGCGCGCCGACGAAGATGTAGAGCAGGAAGAAGCCTGCCCCTGCGAGGTAGATCGCCGGCACGATCGGATAACCCCACACGCGGTACGGGCGCTCGGCGTCGGGCCTCGAGCGACGCAGCGCGAAGAGGCCGATCACCGTCAGCGCGTTGAACGCGAGCGACGCGAACGTGACGTAGGTGAGGAGCGCGTCGTAGCTGCCCGAGAGCGCGAGCACACACGACCACACGCCCTGCAGCACGAGCGCCGCGACGGGTGTCTGGAACCGGGTGTGCACCGTGCCGCAGCGGCGGAAGAAGACACCGTCGCGCGCCATCGCGAAGAACACGCGCGCGCCACCGAGGATGAGGCCATTCGTGCAGCCGAACGTCGAGATCAGGATCGCGACGACCACCGCGACGAGACCCACGCGTCCGAGCGAGAGCGTCGCGACCTCGGCGGCCACGCGGTTCTCGGGCACGGCCGCCATCTCGGCGGGCGAGAGCACGTAGAGGTACGTCGCGGCCGCGGCGGTGTACGCGAGCGTGGTGATGACGGTGCCGAGGAGCAGTGAGCGCGGCAGGTTCTTCTCGGGGTCGCGAATCTCCCCGGCCGCGAACGTCACGGTGTTCCACGCGTCGTAGGCGAAGAGCGTCTTGCTCATCGCGACGCCGCACGCGGCGAGGAAGCCGAGGCCCGCGGCCTGCGCGACCGGGCCGAGCTCGGTGGAGAACGTCGGTGTGAAGTGATCGAGTGAGCCGCTCGGGCTCGCGAGGCCCACGAGGACGAGCCCGATCACCGCCGCGACCTTGAGCACGGTGAGCACGTCTTGCAGCAGCGCGCCCTCTCGCACGCCGAGGCAGTTGATCGCGGTGAGCGCGGCGATCACTGCACACGCGACGATGCTCGCGCTCGAGATCGAGACGGGCCCGATCGCGAAGAGCACGTCGCTCTCGCCCACGGGAAGGCCGAGCACGCCGAGGTACTTCGCGAACGCGATCGAGACGGCCGCATGGAAGCCGGTCTGGATCACGAGAAAGAGCGTCCAGCCATAGAGGAACGCAGCGCCGGGACCGAAGGCCTCGCGCAGGTAGACGTACTGTCCGCCTGCGTGGGGCATCATCGCGGCGAGCTCGCCGTACGAGAGCGCGCCGAGCAACGTGAGCGCGCCGCCGATCACCCACAGACCGAGGAGCACGCCGGGCGCGCTCACTTGGCCCGCCATGATCGACGGCGCGATGAAGATGCCCGAGCCGATCATCGAGCCGATGATCAGCGTGCTCGCCGAGAACACGCCGAGCCGACGCTCGAGCGTCGGTGTCGACGTGGGGGAGGGCGAGGTCATGCCGCGAGCATAACCGTCGCCTTCCGTCGCACGTTCAAGGCTGCGCAGCGATCGGCTGGCCGGGCACGAGGATCGGATCGGCGCCGTAGTCGGGCGTCGCGGGCTCCCACGTGTCGAACACCACGCCGAGGCCGAGCGACGCGAACGCGTTGAAGAACGGGCCGACGCTGGCGTCGCCGAAGGTCAACGCGAGTCCGGCCATCGCCTCGATGCGGAGGATGTCGACGGCGAGGCGCGCGACGACGAACGGATCGAGATGCACCGCCGTGGCGTCGTAGCGCTGGAGCTGCGGCGTGCCGGGATCGAAGGGCGTGAAGCTCTGCTGCGCCCACGTGTACGCGAAGCGCACGCCGCCTGCGATCTCCGCGATGCCGAAGCGCGAGCCGACGACGCCTTGCAGGAACGGCCGCACGTAGGGGCCATCTACTCCGTAGGTGTTCGCGACGAGCTGCCCCGAGCCGGTGCCGTCGTCGCGGAAGCCATCGAGGTAGGCGCCACTGCCCCAGCCCACTGCGGTGCCGCCGATGAGCTCGGCGATGAGGCTCTCGTCGACCGCGAAGGTGCCGATGCCGACCTCGCCTGCGGCGTGCAGCGTCTCGCCCCCCGATGTGTCGCCGACGGGATCGAAGTCCGCGCCCGCGACGACCTCGAGGTTCTCGATCGGGGCGTAGGCGCCGTGGACCGCGAAGGTCGGCGCTGCCGCGCCCGTCACACCGCCGCGCGCTTGGATCGCGACCTGTCCGCCGCGCGAGAGCAGCGGCGCGTAGGGCTGGTGGGGCACCGCGTAGGACGAGCAGCCCTGCGCGAGCGAGGAGACGACGGCGCCGAGCGCGAGCACGAGGAGCGAGCGGATGATCGAGCGAGACATGAGAACCTCCAGCGCGGTCCTTCTGCAGCCCACATGCCCACCGCGCGCTCCTCTCGGTGAGCATGAAAAGCGCCGGAATTCGCCCATTCCGCACGCGTGAGCGCCATCGCTCGACCGTCCGGCGGACGGTTCCAACCGTCCGGATGGATCGGCTACGATGACGGCCTCGATGCAGGCGCTCGTCCCAGGAGCGATCGTGGGCAGCTACACGATCGGCGCGGAGCTCGGCCGCGGCGCGATGGGCTCGATCTTCGAGGGCCTGCACCGCGTGACGGGCGTGCGGCGCGCCATCAAGGTCGTGCGGAGCGACTTCGCGATCGCGCCCGGCTACCGAGAGAGGTTCGTGCGCGAGGCCTCGATCGCCACGCAGCTGCGGCATCCGAACATCGTCGAGACCTACGACCCGATCATCGACGGCGCCGTGCTCGCGCTCCCCATGGAGCTTCTGCACGGTGAGCTCCTGTCGGCGTACATCGCGACGCGCACCCGGCTCGACGTGGTGGAGACGGCGCGCTTGCTCTTGCCGATCGGGGGCGCGCTCGCGGCGATCCACGCGCGCGGGTACGTCCATCGCGACGTGAAACCGCACAACATCATGCTCGTGGAGGTCGGCGGTGTACGCGTCGCCAAGCTCCTCGACTTCGGCACCGCGCGCGACATCTCCGGCCATCAGCGCAGCACGCTCACCGGCGAGATCGTGGGCTCGCCGGCGTACATGTCGCCCGAGCAGGCGCTCGGTCTGCGCGACATCGACGCGCGGGCGGACGTGTACTCGCTCGGGGTCACGCTGTACCACGCGCTCACGGGGCGACGTCCGCACGTGAGCGACAGCGAGGGCTCGCCGATCGACAAGCTCGTGCAGCGGGTGCGGGTGTTGCGACCGAGCGAGCTCGTGGCCGACATCCCTCGCGAGATCGAGAGCGTGATCCTTCGTGCGCTCGCGTGGGATCGGGGCGAGCGCTGGCCCGACATGCCCTCGATGTTGTCGGCATTCGACGCGGCGATGCCATCGCGCGCGCCGCACGCGGTCGCTGTGTCGAGCGCTCCGCTTCCGTCGACGGGACCGACGACGAGCCCCATGGGGCGCATCGAGCTCGAGGACGTCGCCCCTGCGCTGGTCTCGACACCGCGCGCGAGCACCGAGACGATCCAAGGCTCGGCCTTCGCGCGCAGCGGTCGTGAGCCGGTCTCGGGCGTCGCGACGACGTTGCCAGCACCTGTCGGGACTGCGCGCGCCTCCGTGCGACCGCGTGCCATCGAGCCGACGCGGCCTTCCATGCGTGCCGATCTCGCGCGCGACGTGCGCGACGTTCCGAGCCCGCGTCCTCTCGCCGTCGGTGTCGCGTCCGCGCTCCCGGCGACCGTGAGCGTGCCGCCCATCACTGGCGTCGACGCCTCGCTCGCGACCGTCGTGTCGAGGCGTGCTCCCTTGATCGGCGGGCTCTTGCTGGGCGTCGTCGTGCTCGGCCTCGCGGCGGGTGCTGGGCTGGCGTTCGTGCTCCGTCCGAGCGAGAGCTCGCCTCCACCCCTCCCGCTCGACGCGGCGCCGAGGCCTGCTGTTGCTGAGAGCACCGTGGTGCCGGAGCCGACGTCGGCACCGCCTGCGGA
>JAFLCL010000217.1 GCA_017303575.1 Deltaproteobacteria bacterium | reverse complement strand
CCGCCCCGCGCGCGTCGCCGGCCCACCGTCCCCCGGACGCGCACGAGCGCCTGCGGCAACGCATGCGAGCCCAGCTTCGTCGAGTGCGCGAGCGAGTGTCGCGTGGCCGATCGCGGCTGCGCCGACGCGTGCCGCCACATCTTCCGCCAGTGCGCCCGAGGCTGCTATTGAGAGCGCCGCGGCACGCACGCTCTCTTGGGGGAGCCAGCCGGCGGGGGCGAAGCCCCGTTGAGGCGCGAGGGATGGAGGAGCGAAGCGACGAAGGACCCGGTGATCGGACACGCGCGCAGCTCACGAAGTGAGCGAGCACGGGAGAACCCGGGGGGTGCGGGGTCGGGCCCCCGCATCGAGCGCCGAAGGCGCGGGAAACACTGAGAGAGCGAGAAAGAATCGCCGCGCTTCGAGTCGGGCCGCGGCGGAGGGGGGTCCGATGCTCAAACATCCTCGGCCTTCGGCCTGCGGAACTCGCCCTGGACCCCCCACCACCGCGTCCCTTCGGTCGTGAATCGATTGTTTCTCGGTCTCTGAGTTTGCCTGGGTCGAGGGACCTCTGGCCCCTCGAGCTCCCCGTCGTTCGATCGTCGACGACTCCTCCTCACTCCCGCTCCAGGGGTCTGCTCTGCAGACCCCGCCGCGTGGCGCCCCAACCAATCCCGCAACCGAGAGAGCGATTCTTTCTCGGTCTCTGAGCTGAACTCGTCAGCACGTCACGTCGGTGCCATCATCCGGCCCGCGCGCGACCCGGGCTCGGCACGCGCGTCGTGAATCCTCGATGTCGATGCTGCCGAACGCTCTCCTCGGTCTCTCGATCTTCGCGCTCGCCCTGTTCGGGCTCGGCGCGTGGGCCGCGATCCGTCACAAGCGCCGCCCGGTGATCCTGCTCGACGACGCGAAGCTCCCTCCCGTCTCGATCCTCAAGCCGCTCAAGGGAACCGAGGAGTCGCTCGCCGAGAACCTGCGCAGCTTCTTCCTCCAAGATCATCCGCGCTTCGAGATCGTGTTCGCGACGACCTCGCCCGACGATCCCGCGCTCGCCGTCGCGCGCGCGGTGGCAGCGGAGTTCCCACGGGTGCCCACCCAGTTCGTGCTGTCGAACGACGCCTACGGCCTCAACCCCAAGGTCGCGAACCTCGAGGGCGCGCTCCGCGTGGCCACGCACGATCTGGTGCTCCAGAGCGACGCGAACGTGCGCGCGGGTCGCAGCTACCTCCGGACGATCGTGAGCGAGCTCGAGGCGGAAGGCGGTGCGCTGCTCTCGAGCCTCGTCGTGGGCACGGGCGAGCGGTCGATCGGCGCCGCGATGGAGAACCTCCAGCTCTCCGCGATGATCGCGCCCTCGTGCTGCTTCGCGCTCCACTTCTTCGGCGTGCCGTGCGTGATCGGCAAGTCGATGCTCTTCCGACGCTCGGACCTCGAGTCCGTGGGCGGCATCGCCTCGGTGAAGGACGTGCTCGCGGAGGACTACCTCCTCGGTCGCGCGCTCCAGAAGAGCGGCCGCAAGGTGATCCTCTCCTCGACGCCCGCCGAGAACGTGAACGTCGAGGGCACCGTCGATCGCTTCTTCGCGCGCCACACGCGGTGGCTGAAGATGCGCGCGGTCATCCATCCGCCGGCGTTCGTCGCCGAGCTCTTCGCGAACCCAGTGGGCCTCGCCGCGCTCGCGGTCGCCACCTCCGGCTTCGATCCCGGTGTCCTGCTCGCCGCGCTCTCGATCGCCGGCATCAAGCTGCTCGCCGATCGCTTCGTGATCGCGCGCACGCGGGGTACGCCGATGGCGTGGCGTCACCTGCTCGCGGCGCCCCTCAAGGATCTCTTGTTGCTCGGGATCCTCCCGTACGCCGCCGTCTCGCGCTCGGTGGAGTGGCGCGGGGTCCGTCTCCGCATGGGCTGGGGGACGGTGCTCCGCGCGGACGACGGGGCCCTGCCGATCCGCTGGTCGCGTCGCGCCCGACAGAGCCTCTTTCCCAGCTCGCGGTGACGCTCGCGACGAGGGCTCGGTTGCCGATATAACGCCGACCCATGCTGGTCGAGACGCGTTGCGGTCGCTTGTTCGTCGAGGTGCGTGGTGAGGGGCCGGCCGTGGTGCTGTGGCACTCGCTCCTCTGCGAAGGCGGCATGTGGGTCGGTCAGGTAGGCCCGCTCGCCGAGCGCTACCGCGTGATCAACATCGACGCGCCCGGTCACGGCCGCAGCGCGCCGAGCACACGGGGCTACTCGCTCGAGGACTGCGTCGACGCGCTCTTCGAGGTGATGGACGCTGTGAACGAGCGATCGGTCGCGCTGGTGGGCCTCTCGTGGGGCGGCATGGTGGGCGTCCGCGCCGCGCTCCGCGCGCCCGATCGCATCCGCTCCTTGATCCTCTTCGACACCAACGCCGACGCCGAGTCTCCCGACAAGCTGCCGAAGTACCGCGCCATGGCGTTCCTGGCGCGGAGGCTCGGCGCCCTGCCCCTCTTGCTCGATCGTTTGGTCCCGATCTTCTTCTCGCCGCGCACGCCCATCGATCGCCCCGAGATCGTGCGTGACTTCCGCGATCGCCTGAGCGCGATGGACCCCGCCTCGATCGGTCACGCCGTCGACTGCGTGGAGTTCGGCCGGCAGGACATCCGCTCCGAGCTCGCGCGCATCACGTGCCCCACGCTCGTCGTGTGCGGCATCGACGATGTCGCGACGCCCGTCGCGCGATCGGAGGACATCGTCCGCCGCATCCCAGGCGCCGAGCTCGCGCTCGTGCCGCAGGCAGGACACCTCTCCGCGTGGGAGCGCCCCGACATCGCGACACCGCTCATCCTCGAGCGCCTCGCCCACACGGAGCGCGCACGCGCGCGCTGACTCGGGTCAGTGCGCCGAGCCCCACGTCGGCCCCACGCCGTCCTCGACCAGCAACGGCACACGCAGCTCGGCCGCGTTCTGCATCGTCGTCCGCACGAGCGCCCGCGCGCGATCGATCTCGGCCTCGGGCACCTCGAACACCAGCTCGTCGTGCACCGTGAGGATCATGCGCGTCGCGAGGCCCTGATCGCGGAGGCCGCGATCGATGCGGATCATCGCGACCTTGAGGATGTCGGCCGCCGTGCCCTGGATGGGCGTGTTGCGCGCGATGCGCTCGGCCGCGAAGCGCTGCGACCAATTGCGCGCATGGATGTCCGGCACCTCACGACGACGGCCCATCATCGTGCGCACCGCGCCGGTGCGACGCGCCTCGGTCACGAGCTCGTCGAGGTAGCGCGCGACCCCGTCGTAGCGCGAGAAGAACGCGGCGATGTAGCGCTTGGCCTCCGCCTCCTCGATGTCGAGGTTGCGCGCGAGCGCCCGCTCGGCCTGCCCGTAGATCACGGCGAAGTTCACGGTCTTGGCGCGCCCGCGCTGCTCGCGCGTGACCGCTGCCTCGGACACGCCGAAGATGGCGCTCGCCGTCTTCACGTGGACGTCCACGTCCTCGATGAACGCGCTCGACAGCTCGGGATCCTCCGACAGGTGCGCGAGCACGCGGAGCTCGATCTGCGAGTAGTCGGCGGAGAGGATGACGTGGCCCGGCGGCGCGACGAAGGCCTCGCGGATCGCGCGCCCCTCGTCCGTGCGGATCGGGATGTTCTGGAGGTTCGGCTCGCTCGAGCTCAGGCGACCCGTGGCAGCGACAGCTTGGTTGAAGCGCGTGTGCACGCGCCGATCGTGGGGATCGAGCTGACGCGGCAGCGCATCGACGTAGGTGCTCTTGAGCTTCTGCGCGGCGCGCAGCTCGAGGATCGCGCTCGGCAGCGGATGGAGCTCCGCGAGCTCTTCGAGCACGTCGGCGTCCGTGGAGCGCGCTGTCTTGGTGCGCTTCTTCACCGGCAGCCCGAGCTCGTCGAAGAGCACGGTCTCGAGCGCGCGCGGCGAGCCGACCTGGAACGCGTGTCCTGCCGCTTGGTGGCAGCGCTGCTCGAGCTCGAGGAGCTTGGCCTCGAGCGTGGTGGCCATCGCGCCCAAGCGGGCCACGTCGATCGCGACGCCCGTCTTCTCGAGCGAGACGAGCACGTTCACGAGCGGCAGCTCGAGATCCTTCATCACGCCGGTGAGCGACTCCACCTCGAGCCGCGCGTGCAGCGGCCGCGCGAGCTGCGCGATCGCCGAGGCGCTCGGTCCCACGACACGCGCGACCTCCTCCACGGTGCGCTCCGAGAGGCGCACGCGCTGACTTCGCTTCTCCGCCACCGAGAGCTCGGGCAGCTCCGCCGAGAGCACCGACTTCGCGAGCTCGGAGAGGCCGTGCGCGTGCGTGTCGGCATGCAGCACGTAGCTCGCGAGCATGGTGTCGAGATCCCCGTGATCGAGCGCGAGATCCACGCCCTCGCGCGCGATCGCGAGCAGGTCCTCCTTGGCGTCGTGGAACGCGATGGTCACCCCACGCGCGCGCAGCACCTCGAGGTGCCCCGCGAGCTCGCGGACAGCGTCGGCGGCCCGCATCGACGGAGGCTTGCCGAGGTACACGTGACCGACCGGCGCGTACGCGCTGCGCGGCGCGCTCCCATCGATGCCCAGCGCGAGGCCGATCAGCGCAGTGCGATGCAGATCGAGCTCTTCGGTCACTGCTCGCACGCCGAGCGCAGCGCCTTCCGGGATCGCCGAGACGAACGCGTGCAGCGCGCCCGCGTCTGCGAGGATCTCCACGCTCGGCGGCTTGAACGTCACGGTAGGGAGCGCCTTCTGACGCGCCTCACGCGCCGAAGGACGGCTCCGGTCGAGCTCGGCCTGCGCGCGGTAGAGCTCGAGCTCGGTGAAGAGGCCCGACAGGCGCGCGAAGTCGGGCTCGCGCACGCGCAGGCCTGCGAGTCGATCCTCGCCGTCGAGGCTGAGCGCGCGTAGGGGCACGTCGTCGCGCAGCGCGACGAGACGCTGCGAGAGGTACGCATCGTCCTTGTGGATCCCGAGCTTCTCCTTGAGCGCCTTCTTGGTGATCGACTCGAGCGCCGCGTACACACCGTCGAGCGAGCCGTGATCGGTGAGCAGCTGCACGGCGGTCTTGGGACCGACGGAGCGAACGCCCGGCACGTTGTCCGACGTGTCGCCCACCAGCGAGAGGTAGTCGCGCACCTGATCGGGCCGCACGCCGAGCTTCTCGATCGTCTCCTCGGGGCCGAAGACCTTCTCGCGCATCGAGTCGTACATGACGACCGCGGGATCACCGACGAGCTGGAGGAGGTCCTTGTCGGCGCTGGCGATCACGATGCGCAGGCCCTGGGCCTTCGCGAACTTCACGACGGTCGCGATGATGTCGTCCGCCTCGAAGGTCTCGGCCTCGAGCACGGGAAGACCATACGCCTCCGCGATCTCGCGCACGCGCTCGGCCTGCGGGATCAGGTCGAGCGGCGTGTCCTTCCGCGTGGCCTTGTACTCCGGGTAGATCGCGCGCCGGAACGAGGTGTCGCGCTTGGGATCGACGGCGACCGCGAAGTACGGGGGCCTCCGCTCCGCGAGGATCTTCTGGATCATCGACACCACGCCGTGGATCGCGTGCGTCGGCTCGCCGCGCTTGTTCGAGAGCGGCGGCAGCGCGTGGTAGGCGCGGAAGACGAAGCCGGAGAGATCGAGGACGTAGATGACGCTCGGATCGCCGGGCTCGGGAAGGTGGGCAGCAGGCATCGCCCGCAGTCTTAGCCCGTGACGAGGCCGAGGAGCGTGGAGATCACGAACGCGATCGCGGCGCTCGCGGGCATCGTCACGACCCAGGCGATCACGATGTTGCCCGCGACACCCCAGCGCACAGCGCTGATGCGGTTCGAGGCGCCGACACCCATGATGCAGGCGTTGATGCAGTGGGTCGTCGAGACGGGCACACCGACGTGGCTCGCGGCGAGGATGGTGAACGTGCCCGCGGTCTCCGCAGCGAAGCCCTGGAGCGGCGTGATGCGGATGATCTTGGTGCCCATCGTCTTGATGATGCGCTCGCCGCCCGCCGCGGTGCCGAGCGCGATCGCGCCCGCGCACGTGAGGATCACCCACAGCGGCACTTCGGTGCCGTTCGGCAGCAGGGACGCCACGAAGCCCGTCGCCGCCTGGCCCTGTTCCGTCAGCGTCGTCGCGTACGCGACGAGCGCCAGCGTGATGATGCCCATCGACTTCTGCGCGTCGTTCGAGCCGTGCGAGAAGGCCATCATGCACGCCGACACGAGCTGGAGGCGTCGTGAGAGGCGATGCACCTTGGCCGCCGCCTGACGCCGGAAGATCCACGTCAGCGCGACCATGAAGAAGAACGCGCTGATGAAGCCGACCGTGGGCGAGACGACGAGCGGGATCAGCACCTTCTGGACGAGCGCCGCCCAGCGGAACGCGCCGGTGCCCGCGTGCGCGACCACACCGCCGCAGAGCCCGCCGACGAGCGCGTGCGAGCTCGAGCTCGGGATGCCCCACCACCACGTCAGCAGGTTCCAGATGCTCGCGCCGAGGAGCGCGGAGAGCACGACGCCCTGCGTGACGTCGCCTGGATCCGCGAAGCCGGTGGCGATCGTCGTCGCGACGGCGGTGCCGGTGACGGCGCCCACGAAGTTGAAGAGGGCCGCGACGATCGTCGCCGTGCGCATGGGCAAGACGCCCGTGGAGACGACCGTGGCGATGGCGTTCGCCGCGTCGTGGAAGCCGTTGATGTAGTCGAAGACGACCGCGGCGATCACGACGAGGACGAGGACGCTAACCATGCTTCACCGCGAGGTTCGCGAGCGTGTGCGCGACGCGCTCGCAGCGATCCACCGCGTGCTCGAGGTGCTCGAGGACCGTCATCTCGCGGAGGACGTCCTTCGCGTTCTTGGCATCGTCGTGGAAGAGCGCCGAGATCGCGGTTCGGTACACGACGTCTGCCTTCTTCTCCTCTTGTCGCAGGGTGCGGCTCACCGCCATCACGGCGCCGTAGTCGCGCTTGCGGAGCGCGGGCAGCGTGTCCTCGAGCTGCTTGGTGCAGACCACGAGGATGGCGATCAGCTCCTCCATCGGCTTGGTGGGCGACTTCACGCCGAAGAGGGTGCACGTGCGCGCGGCGCTGTTGATGAGATCGAGGATGTCGTCGAGCTCCGACGACAGGCGCTGCAAGTCCTCGCGATCGATGGGCGTCACGAACGTCTTCTGCAGGGCCTCCTCGAGCTCGTGGACGACCTTGTCCCCCGCGTGCTCGTGCTTCTGCACCTCGACGTTGACCTCGTCGATGCTCGCGCCCGGGACGAACTTGGCGAACGCCTGCGCACCCAAGTGCGCCATCTGCGCTTGCCGCTCGAGGAAGACGAAGAAGTCGTCGTCCTTGGGCAAGAACCATCGGACGAAGTCTTGGAGCGCCATGGGGTGCCTCGTGGGTGAAGGCCGTCGATCAGCCGCCGCCCCCATAACGCCCCACGCGTGTCTCGTGGGTGAACGTCGTGTGACAAACGTGACGCCCCGGCCCCGATCGCGGGAACAGTCCCTCTTGCTACTCGAACGCGCGGATGAACGTGAGGCTCGACACCGTCTCGTCACAGTGGGCGTGCATCCAGCCCTCGTCCTGCGGCTCGTCGGCGAAGCACTTGAAGAGCAGGCCTTGGCCGTCGAGCACGAGCGTGTAGCGCAGCTCGCCGGGGAACACTGCGACGCGCGCAGGCTGACCGCCGACCTCGATCTCGTCGTGTCGCTGGGGGATGCCCTCGAGCACGCGCTCCGCGGCGTCCGTCCACGCGTCGAGATCGCTCTGCTGCGGCATCGGCTGGAACACCGTCAAGCTCACGCCGGCCTGGTGATCGAGCCGGTACACGCTCTCGATCACCTCGGGTGAGTCCGACATCGCGCGCGCCGCGCCAGGTGGAAGCCGCAGCGTGTAGAACGATCCGCTGGTCGTGCCCTCGGGCGGCGCCCGACGACGCGCACCGCCCGCAGCGCTGCCCACGGGCTCGTCGGTCGTGCGATCGATCGTCTCGGGGCGCGGGTTCGGTGTGGGTGTCGACGGAGCCTCGGCCTCGTCGCAGGCGGCCACGAGGAGCACCCCCGCGACCAAGACTCCGCCGATCGTTCGACGCATCGCGCTCATCCTCGGCTCGGCTCCGTCGTGAGCGGACGCGCGCCTGCAGGCACGTCCGCCCTGCGGCTCGAGGGTCGATCGAGCTCGAGCACGCCGTCGTCGACGCGACCGAAGCGCAGCGCGATCAGGTCGAGCACGTAGTTCTGGTAGAGGCGCCACGGGCGCTTGCTGCCCTGCTTGGGGAAGCGACCGAGCGCGCGCTGCACGTAGCCCGACGAGAAGTCGAGGAACGGGATCTCGGTCAGGCTCGGATCGGTGCGGCGCGGCGTGCAGCGCGTCGCCCCGCGCGCGTCCATCTCGTCGAGGATGCGGCAGACGTACTCGGAGGTGAGATCCGCCTTGAGCGTCCAGCTCGCGTTCGTGTAGCCGAACGCGCACGCGAGGTTCGGCACGCCGTCGAGCATCATGCCCTTGTACGAGAGGTGACGGTTCGGCTCGATCGCCGAGCCGTCGACCTCGAGCGCGATGCCGCCGAGGAAGAGCAGCTCGAGGCCCGTCGCGGTGACGATGAGATCGGCCTCGAGCTCCTCGCCCGACACGAGCCGGATCCCCTTCTCGGTGAAGGTCTCGATCTGTCCCGTCGCGACGGACGCGCGGCCCTCGCGGATCGAGCGGAAGAGATCGCCATCGGTCACGAGGCAGAGGCGCTGATCCCACGGGTCGTAGCGAGGCGTGAAGTGCGTGGCGACATCGGAGTCGAGCTTCGCCTGCGAGGAGGACGCCCCCTCGCCCTCGGGACGACCTCTCAGACCTCTCCGTTTCGCTCCGGAGTCTCCGGCGAGCTCGGCCTTCACCATCTCCACGAGGCGCTTCTTCACCGGGCCCGGTCGACGACGCGCGAGCTGGAAGAAGCCCAAGCCCAAGAGCACGTTCTTCCAGCGCGTGAGGTCGTACGCGGTCTGCTCCGGCAGCGCGCGCCGCAGGGCGTTCGCGATCGGATCCTCGGTGGGGCGCGACACCACGTACGTCGGCGAGCGCTGGAGCATCACGACGTGCGAGGCCTCCTTGGCGAGCTCGGGCACGAGCGTGATCGCTGTCGCGCCGCTGCCGATCACCACGACGCGCTTGCCCGCATACGCGACGTCCGCGCCCCAGTGCTGCGGATGGACGATGCGGCCCGCGAAGCGCTCGCGCCCCGGAAACTCGGGCGTGAAGCCCGCCTCGTAGCGGTAGTAGCCAGTGCAGGAGAAGACGAAGCCGCACGTGAGCGTGGTGCGCTCCTTCTCGGCGCCGTGATCGATGCTCAGCGTCCAGCGCGCGTCCTTGCTCGACCACGACGCCGACACCACCCGCTGCCCCAGGCGGATGTGGCGCTCGAGATCGCCCTCCCTCACAGCGTCGTGAATGTACTCGCGGATGGAGGCTCCATCGGCGATGGCCTTGGGCGAGGTCCACGGCTTGAACGAGTAGCCGAGGGTGTACATGTCCGAGTCCGAGCGGATGCCCGGGTAGCGGAACAGATCCCACGTGCCGCCGATCGCGCTTCGCCCCTCGAGGATCACGAAGCGCTTGCCGGGATTGCGGGCCTGGAGATGTCGCGCAGCGCCGATGCCCGAGAGGCCCGCGCCCACGATCACCACGTCGAAGTGCTCGGTCATGCTCGCTCCTGTCGAGGTCGGACGAACGGTCAGCAGCCTGCGGTCGCGCAGACGCCGTCTTCACAGCGGCTGCTCACGCAGCCTTGGTTCCCTTCACAAGGCTCTCCGAGGCGCGCAGGCGCAGTGCACTCGCCCATGCTGGCGCCCGTCGCGACGACGCAGCGAAGGCCTGGCAGACACTCGGCCGTGCAGGGCTGCCCTTCGGTCGGCAGCGGTCGGCAGACATCGGTGTCGCAGAACTGATCGTCGGGGCACTGGTCGGGATAGCCGCGCGAGCACGCGGCGCCAGCCGCGACGGCCTCGGCGCACTCGAACCTCGCCATGCCGCCCTCGACACCCGCGAAGATGCACGAGAGCCCTTCGCGACAGAGGTCGTCCGCGATCGAGCACGCGTCACCGACCTCGCCGTCGTTCATGAACGGACGACACGTGCCGGGCGTCATCGCGGTCGCCCCCACGCAGGTGAGATCGAGGCCCGAGCACGAGCGCCCCTCGGGCCCCGCGCACGGGCCGCCCGCGTTCGAGACCGCGCGACACGTGCCCGTCGCGCA
Source organism: Deltaproteobacteria bacterium (assembly GCA_017303575.1). Classification (GTDB taxonomy): domain Bacteria; phylum Myxococcota_A; class Polyangia; order Polyangiales; family Sandaracinaceae; genus JAFLCL01. Next base: position 4,555 of record JAFLCL010000217.1, on the reverse strand, counting down.
CGACGTCCCGATCTCGCAGCCCTGCCCGCTCGGGCACGCGCTGCCCTCCGGGATGCGCGCCGCGCACGTGCCGGGGCACATGCCATCGGCGGTCGAGCAGTAGCCGACGACGCACTCTTCGTCCCACGCGCAGTCGCCGCCGGCTGCGACCGTGCCCTCGAACACGTCGGTGCAGGCGCTGGCGCCGAGATCGGAGATCGTGCAGCCGACGGCGTCGAGCGCCGCGATGCAGTCGTCCACGCGCTCGCCGTGATAGACGACCGTCCCTTCGCGCACGGCCTCCGCTGCCTGGCCCAGGAGCGCGTCTTCGAGGATGGGCTCGATGGCGTCTTCGCACGGCCTGCCCGCGAAGATCGCGGCGTCGACGAAGGGGTTGCCGCAGCGATCGAAGAGCGCGCAATACGTCGGCGCGAGAGGCGCCGGCACGTCCTCGAGCGCGATGTCACCGCCACCGTTGGGACAGCCCGCGATCGCGAGCATGGCCAAGGCGGTGAGCGCGCCGGTCGCGCGGGGCATGCGGGGCAAGGAAGCGAGTCGAGCCATGGGAAGTCCTCCGCGCGCGATGCTCCCACGTTCCGGTCTTCCGACCACCCGGCACCGAAGACCCACCTCTCGCCGAGGAGCGGTCGCTCAGTCGATCGCGACCACGATGGCGGTGATGTTGTCGCGGCCACCGCGGCTGTTGGCGAGCGCGATCATCTCTTGCACGGAGTCGGCGGCCGGCTTGGCGAGGAGCGCGGGGATCTCGTCGTCGTGCAGGTAGCCGTGGAGGCCATCCGAACAGAGCAGAAAACGATCGCCCGGCTCGAGCTCGAACACGTGGGTGTCGACCTGCACGTAGTCGCGCGAGCCCACGGCCCGCGTGATCACGTTGCGGTGCGGTGAGCGCTCGGCCTCTTGGGGCGAGATGATGCCTTGCTTGATCTGCCACGCGACCAGCGTGTGATCCTCGGTGAGGCGCGTGACCTCGCCCTTGCGGATCCTGTAGATGCGGCTGTCACCGACCTGGCCCGTGATGCCCAGGTTGCCCGCCACGAGCAGCGTGGAGAGCGTGGTGCCCATGCCGCGCTGATCGGGATCGGTCTCGGCGAGCGCGAAGACCATGTAGGTCGCGGCCTGCATCGAGGCCTCGACCGCGCGCTGCGCACGACGGAGATGGTCTTCGGTCTTGGTGCCCGCATCGATCGCGCGGAACGTGGGCAGCTCCTTGCGCATCATCGACAGGACCGTGTCGACGGCCTCGCGGCTCGCGACCTCGCCCGCGGCGTGGCCACCCATGCCGTCGGCGACGACGAACACGCCGGCATCGACGTCCATCCCGAACGCGTCTTCATTCGACACACGGCGGCGACCTACGTCCGTATCGCCGAACGCCGTTCGTGTGAGCTTCACCTGGGGCTCCATCGACAACGGGGGAGCCTAGCGAATGCGTGCTGCGAATTCGATGGCTTTCGGTGCCGCGGCGGCGCGCGTAGGATGCGTGCCCTCGGAGGCCCCCCATGGCGCGCGTTCGCAGTTCTCGTCGTTGGCTCGACCTTCTCACCGAGCGAGGCTCGCTGGCCCGCTCCTCGTTGTGGGTGCCGGCACTGATCGCGCCGCTCGTCGCCGGCTGTCCGGGCCCCGATCCGGTGTTCGACGCTGCCGTCGAGGACGCCCCCGGCGACGCGGGCCGCGACGCAGGCCCCGACACCGGGCCGCCCGTACCTGCCTCGACCGATCACTGCACCTACGAGCCGATGCCCGCGACGGCGCGCTCGGGCGGCGCCGTGACGCGCGGTCCGCTCACCGCGGGCGTGGCTGAAGGCTTCTTCGCGGGGCCCGTCTCGGCGACGCTCGGTGCGTACACGGCGCGCGCGGAGAGCATCGGCGGCCAGGGCTTCTTCGACGCGCGGCGCGAGCCGGTCGCTGGGTCGTTCGCGACCTCCGTCGGTGTGGAGACGCGCCCCCGCATCCGCGTCCTGGCGCTCACGACCGGACAGGCCACGCCCGACACCGCGGACGACGAGACCGTGCTCATCGTCAAGACCGACCTCGGCGTGGGCTACCAAGGCCTCGTGCACGAGGTCGAGCGCGAGCTCGGCGCGGACTTCGCGGGCAAGGTCATCATCGCGACCAGCCACTCGCACAACGCGTGGGCGAACTACCACGGCCACGCCGCGCTCCAGGTGGGCTTCTCGTCGTTCCGTCGGATCGTGTTCGATCGCATGGTCGACGACATCGTCGCTGTGTCCCAGGCCGCGCTCGCGGCGCGCATGCCCGCGCAGATCGGCGTCGCGTACGACGACGACTTCGACCCCGCCAATCGCGTGACGCGCGATCGCCGGGGCGAGAACGATCGCTTCGCGGGCGGCCCGCAGAAGGACAACCGCCTCTACGTCATCCGCGTCGACACGGCGGACGGCGAGCCGCTCGCGATGCTGCCCATGTTCGGCATGCACGGCACGCTGCTCGACGCCGACAACGTGATCGCCTCGACGGACTCGACTGGTGGCCTCGAGCGTGTGCTCGAAGAGGTGGACGAGTTCGTGCGGCCCGAGGGATCGACGCTGCCGCCCGTCGCCGTCATGCACCTCCAGGGCGCGGGCGGAGACGTCTCGCCTGCGGGCATGGGATCGACCGACTGTCCCGGCCGCGAGACGGCCCCGTTCTGTCAGGACTTCGCGAAGGCCGAGACGATCGGCTGGGCGGCGCGCGATCAGATCATGGCCGCGTACGCGGCTGCGGGCGTGAACATGGCCGACACGCTCGCGCTCGAGGCGATCTCGAGCTCGTTCGAGCGCGGCCCGGACTGGGAGAACTTCACGGTGCGCGACGGCTCGCTGCGCTACGCGCCGTTCGATGGCATCCGCCAGGCCGACCGCATGGTGTGGGCGAACGCGGAGATGACCGAGCTGCTCTCGCCCATCGACGAGTTCAACGCGCCGCTCGGCGCAGCGCTCTGCGGCGGCGAGGGAGGCACGTCGTTCTTCGGCGCGCGCGGTCCCTCGCAGATGCCGAACACGGCCTACATGATGGAGTCGTACTCGAGCTGCAATCAGCTCGTGCCGCGCTTCATGACGTTCTTCGAGACCGCGCTGCAGGTCGAGATCGGCGCCACGCCGATCTGCGACACCACGCGCACGACGGTGAGCGCGATCCGCTTCGACGCCGAAGGCGCGTTCGGCCGCTACGTCATCAGCACACTGCCCGGAGAGCCGCTCACGCTGCTCGCCGATCACATGCGTGATCTCGCGCAGGACGTGGACCCGACGCTCACCGACGATCGCTACCTGATCCTCGGCTACACGCAGGACAACAACGGCTACATCATGACGGCCGAGGACTGGCTCTCGAACGGCTACGAGCCCTCGATCACGTTCTGGGGCCCGCTCGATGGCGAGATGATCACCGAGCACGCGATCTCGATCCTCCCCGAGGTGCTCTCGGACGAGCGCGAGAACGTCTACGAGGGTCAGACGCACGTCGCCGTGCCCTCGCCGGAAGAGGACTTCGTCGCCGACGAGTCGATGGCTGCAGGCATGCAGCCGGGCACCATCCCCGCGACCTCGCCCGCATACCTCGCGACGCAGGCCGGCACCGCCACGCCGACGCAGCTCGCCGAAGGCGCCACCGTGCGCCGCCTCGACAACGTCTACTTCACGTGGATCGGCGGCCACCCGCTGCACGGCACGCCGCGCGTGCGCATCGAGCAGGACGTCGACGGAACCTTCGAGCCGCTGATGCGTGTGTCGGGTCGTCCGGTGGAGGACGGCGATCTCGTGCTCACGTGGACGCCCGATCCGCAGGAGTCGCCCGCGCCCGGTGGCGCGCCGCGCGTGCACTACTGGACTGTGCAGTGGCAGGCGGTGCCCGCGCTCGGACAGACGGGCTTCCCCGACGTCGACGATCGCCTCGGCCTTCCCGTCGGTCGCTATCGCTTCGTGGTCGACGTGCCTGCGGGCGCGGGGCACCTCGGCACGACCGAGTACATGATCTCGCGCGAGTTCGTCGTCGCGCCCGCGCAGCTCGCCGTCGCGGTGGAGCGCGCGGGAGGCATGGCCACCGTCACGGTGACGGCGCACGCGGCGAACGGCTTCCGCCTGCTCGATCTGCAGACGGGCGCCAACCGTCCGTTCCCCGTCCGCAATGCCGAGGTCACGATCCGCTTCGCGGATGCATCGACCACGACCGTCACGCTCGACGACGCAGGCCGCGCCACGTTCGCGGCGCCTGCGGGCGCGATCACCGTGACCGACGCCGCAGGCAACAGCGGCAGCGGCAGCTGATCACCCGATCCCGATGATGGGGCGCACCGCGACGGCCATCGGCGCGGTGCCCGCTCCGTCGACGTCGGGGTGCGGAACGAACGCGGGGAGCGCCGAGCTCGCTGTGCTCTCCTCTTCGACGATGGGCTCGTCTGCGAGCGCGTGCTCCTGCGAGAAGTGCATCTCCATCTCGAGGGTGCGATCGTTGCGCGGGCGAACGGAGGCGAGCGCTGGTGTCGGTGCGGAGGCGGGCGCAGGCGCGGCGACGGGCGCCCGCACGGCAGGCATCGCGGGCATCGTGGAGGCGAGGT
>JAFLCL010000216.1 GCA_017303575.1 Deltaproteobacteria bacterium | reverse complement strand
CGCCCGACGCGCCGAGCGAGCTGCGCGTGCCCACCGATCTCACGCTCGAAGGTCTCGCGCTCTTCCAGGGCGTGCGCGTCGAGCTCGCGCGCGCGGGCGCTCCATCCTCGCCCCGCAACGCGCCGATCCTCGTCGGTCGCGACGCTGTCGTGCGCGCGTACGTCTCGGCGGCCAGCTATCCACGCACGGCGAGCGGCGAGCTCGAGATCCGCGAGGGCGCGCGCGTGGTCGCCGTGCACAGCGCGAGCGTCGTGCTCTCGCGCGCGGGCAGCGACGCGGATCGCGCCACGGTGCTCGACTTCGAGGTGCCCGCGGCGGAGATCACGACCACCGCGAGCCTCGCGGTGCGCCTCGTCGATCCCAGCGGTGAGAGCCCCGGCGCGAGCCATCCCGCGCGTCTTCCGCGTGACGGAAGCGCGATCGATCTCGGCGCACGCGACGACGGCGATGGCCTCCACCTCGTGATCGTCCCGTTTCGTTGGGACAGTGACGGCTCGATGCGCCTGCCCGACACCTCCGAGGCGTGGCAGGCCCGCGTGCGCGCGCTCCTCACCGCCCTCTACCCGATCGTCGATCTGCGCATCGACGTGCACGACGTCGTCCCGTGGTCGGGCGGCACGACGTGGAGCGGCAGCGCGGACTTCGGCGAGATCAACGCCGAGCTCATGGACGTGCGCGCCGCCGATCGTGCGCCCGCGAGCGCCTACTACTACGCGGTCGTCGCGCCCGAGCCCGACTTCGACAGCTACTGCGACGGCTCGTGCGTCACGGGCCAGAGCTACGTGGCCGACGACCCACGCGACGGCGACTACCGGGTGGGCAGCGGCGTGGGCTTCGGCACCGAGGACTCCGCGTGGACGCTCGCGCACGAGGTCGGCCACCAGCACGGCCGCTACCACGCGCCGTGCGACACCTCGGGCGCGGACGTCGAGTACCCGTACACGAACGGTCAGCTCGGTGTGTGGGGCTACGACCCGCGCACGCGCACGTTCCACCCGCCGACGAGCACGTACGACTTCATGGGCTACTGCGAGCCTCAGTGGATCAGCGACTACACGTGGCGCGCGATGTTCGATCGCACCGTCGCGGTGAGCGCGCTCTCGCTCCCGATCTCACGACGCGAGGACGTGCTCGTCGTGCGTACGAACGCCGAGACGGGCGTCGTCGTCGGCCGCCGCACACGCGCGATGCCGCACGGAACGGCGCTCTCGCCCTACGTGGTCCGCGACGCACGACGCCGCGTGCTCACGCGAGGCATCGCCCCCGCGATCACGCAGTCCCACTCGGACGAGCGAGTGGTCGTGATCCCCGCGCCCCCCGCGAGCGCGACCTCGATCACGGTGAGCGGAGTGACTCTGTCTCTCGCGCGGTGAGGTGACGCCCATGAACGCGGCGCAAGACTCGCGACGACTGCGACCCGAAGTCGCGAAGGCACTCGAGGCACTGCTCGCGCGGCCGTACCGCTGGGGTGCGCCCGTCGAGGTCGGCGTGCTCGGTGATCTTGCGGAGCGAGACCGATTGCTCGCGGTCGCGGAGTGCATCCGCATCGTCGAGACGCGAGCCGGCGACGCTCGCTCGAGCCATGCGCAGGCGTTGCACCACGCGCTCATGGGCACGGTGCACCAGCGCAACGTCGACCTCGAGGGGCTCTGCGAGGTGCTGACCGCGATCGGCTCCACGCGCCACGTATGTGGCTACGCCTGGCCCCACGCATGGAAGCTCGCTCAGGCGCTCATCAAGCGAGGCGACTTGGGCCCCGACCTCTACGCTGCGCTCCGCGCGATGCAGCCCGCCATGAACGATCACGGCTCCGACAAGCACGCGCGCATCGCGATCGATCGCGAGCTCTTCTTCGAGCGACACCTTCCGCTGGATGTTGCGCAGTGCGCTGGCGCGATCCTCAAGGCGTCCCTCCGCGCCATGCCCGACGACCAACGGCGGCGCTGGCAGGGGCTCCTCCACCACGGGATGTCCGGACAGCATGCGGAGCCGAAGCCGACGTGGATGCGAAAGCTCGAGGGGCTGACGAACGCTGTTGGCGCAGACGTTCTCGTCCAGACCCGTGCCTGGATCTCCGAGGCAGCGAGGCTGGAGACCGTCACCCTCTCGGCCGCAGGGGCGGACGCGCTGCGCGCGGTGGTGTGGATCACGATCGAGCTCGGTGATTCGAGCGCGGGCGAGGACCTCGCACGTCTGGCCGAGCAACCGCATGCGCGTGGCCGCGCGCACTGGTCCCCGCGTCATGACCGCTTCGTCGGCTCCCTCGCGTGGGCGCTCGGCCGGGTGGGTCACCCGCGCACGAGTGAGATCCTCGACGCGCTCGAGAAGCGCTTCGGTCGAACCACCGCGAAGTACGCCATCACCAACGCCAAGTCCGTCGTCCCGCGTCCATTTCGCGCCGCTCCCGCGTAGTCGCGACCGTCGCGCGAGCGCGAGCCGCACCTAGCGAGCCCAGTACTTCTCGTCGTCGAGGCCTTCTTCGCGCTCGGGCAGGCCGCGCGTGAGGCGCGGGGAGCTCTGCGCGAGGACCTCGTAGCTCACTCGGTTCGCGTACCGGCACACCTGGCTCATCGACGAGTAGGTCAGGAACTCGCGCACGTGCTTGGCAGAGCCCGGCACGCTCGCGCGGTGGAACCGATTCGCCGACATGTCGTGGAGGAGCGCCGAGAGCGCCGCGTCTCCCGCGCCGTTCGTGCTGGCGATGCGCGACGGTCCGCCGTGGTAGGGCGCGATGTGGGCGAAGACCTTGAGGGGCGTCGTGCAGTCCGCGCGACGCATCGGGCGGCTGAACTCGTAGCGGTTGAACTCGGGGATCGCGCCCGGCAGGAGCGGATAGCGCGTCTCGCGCTTCACCTCGTCGTCCGTGTGTCCAGCGAGGTAGAGGCCCACGGGACCCGCTGTGCACATCACGAGGCTCGTGAGCTCGAGCGCGCGATCGCACGCGACGAGCGGATCAGCCGCGCCCGTGAGCGCCTCGCCCTCCTCCTCGTTCATCGCGAGCACGTCCACGTGCTCGGTGATGAACGCGCGCCAGAAGTCGGGCCGCTCGGCGATCACGAAGCGCGTGCCGAGCGTGAGCACCACGGGCACGCCGTGCGCCTTCGCGAGCACGATCGCGCGGTACGTCGCCTCGGGCATCGGCTCGCCCGGCTGACAACGCAACAGATACGCGGAGATCACCAGCGCCGAGGCGCCCTCGAACACGTGCTCGGGCACGCTCTCGGCGCGCAGCTGGTTCATGAGACCCGCGCTGATCGCGAACGTGCGCTCGCCGTCCGGCGTCACGAGCGCGAAGCATCGACCGACGGGCCCGTCCACGGGCTGCAGGTGATCGAGGCTGACTCGGCTCGAGGTGTTCGACAGGTAGCGGTACGCCGAGGTCCCGAGGCGGATGTTCTCGCTCATCACGCCGATGAGGATCGCGTCGTCGTCGGCGAGCAGCGAGTAGTTGTGCAGCGTGTTCGCGACCGTGCCGCCCGCGAACTCGTACGAGATGAGCTGCTCGCGCAGGAGCTCCTCGTAGAGCGCCGCGGCCGCCTCCACGCCGACGACGGCCGACGAGCCCTTCGTCAGCCCGTGTCGCGCGAGCAGCCCATCGCTCACGCGCGCGTCGATGTCGACGAGCGTCTGCTCGATGCCCACCACGTGCGTGCGCGCCTCGGCGACGTCGAGCCCCGCATGCGCCAAGAGCGGATCTCGCGCATCGACGGGGAAGTAGTGCTTGTGCTTGCGACGGCCGGGAAAGCGCACGACGGCGAGGCTAAACGACAGCAAGCGCAGACGGCTACGCCGAACCCACGAAAGGTGCCTCCCCCTCACGACGACGAGCCTCGAGAGCCCGTGGCTGGCTGGCTGCATCGTCTAGCTTTTCGTAGAATCGCCCGATGGACACGCAGATCTCGGCGTACGTCTCGGAGTCGACCAAGCGCGAGCTGGAGCGATTCGCCGACGCACACGGCATCAAGAAGGGGCACCTGATCGAGGAGGCGCTCCTCCACCACCTCTTGGCGCTCCGCGAGCTTCCCGAAGACCTCGTCGTTCCACCGCGTCTGGTCGTGACGAAGAAGAGCTTCGATGCAGCAGTCGCTCGGGTGAAGAAGCCGCGACGCGCGACACGCGCCATGCGCGACCTGATGGCGGGACGCCCAGGCGACGAGCCCTGAATGGCGTCTCCTCCGCCGCGCTACGCCGTGCGGAAGCTGCGGCCGAGCGACGATCGAAAGGCCTTCACGAGTGGGAACGTGGAGCTCGATCGCTTCTTCTGGCTGTACGCGGGCCAGAACCAGTTCCGCCACCACCTCGGCACGACGTACGTCGCCGTCGACGAAGCCGAGCGTGTGATCGGCTTCGTGACCGTGACTGCTTCGGAGATCGCACCCGAGTCACTCGCCACTCGAACGAAGAAGCTCCCGCGCTACCCGATGCCAGTCTTGAGGCTCGCGAGGCTGGCCGTGGACGCGCGTCTGAAGGGCGCCGGCGGCGTGGGGCGCATGCTCTTGCGTGCCGTGTTCGATCTCGCGCGCACCATGGCCGACGACTTCGGATGCGTAGGCGTCGTCGTGGATGCGAAGCCAGAGTCCGTCGCGTTCTACGAGAAGCTCGGCTTCGAGGCGCTGGCCACCGTCGGAGGCGAGCTCGGCGACCGGCCCGTTCCACGCCCGATGTTCCTCGAGCTAGGCGCCCTTCCCAAGCGCGATCGCTGACTCGCCCGCGGCGTCAGCCGAGGCCCGTCTCGAGGCCCTCGACGAGCTGCGCGAGCTCCGCGCGGAGGGGCATCGGCAGGCTTCGATCGGCCCCGACGCGACCGCGGAGATGAAGCGCGAGATCGAGCGCCTCGCTCGCGACGGGCGACGCGGGCGCGAGCGCCGTGAAGACGTCGCGCAGCGAGTCGAGCGTCGTCAGGTCGTCGCGCTGCTCGACGAACTCGAACGGCCTCTCCTCGCGAGCACACTGCGCGCGGACGAAGCGCTCGAGCCAGCGCGCGACTGCCTTCATGCGCGTCCAGTCGAGGTGCTCGGGGCGATCGTCGACGGTGTGGTAGCGGCGTGTGCGACCACCGGTGAGGAGCACGAAGGGGCGCTTCCGCCGCCAGAAGCCGAGGTAGTCGCTCAGCGGCGGGATCACCTCGGCGTCGGCGGGTCGCACGATCAAGCCGGGCTCGTCGCGCGCCATCGAGATCACCTGCTCGCGCGTCCCGACGCTCCGCTCGCCACCGAGCACGAAGAGAGTGCGACGCACCTCCGTCGGCAGGTGCGCCTCGCCGAGGGCGTGCCCGACCAGCTCGAGGCAGACCATGAGGTCGATGCGATCGAGCGGCACGAGCGGATGCTTCGTGAAGTAGAGCGAGCCCATCGTGCCGTTCATGAAGTGCGGCGGCTCCTCCGCGTCGAACGCGGCGATGATCACGCCTCGCCCGCGCAGCCGTTGCTTCGCGAGCGCAGCGGCGAGCTCGACGAGGATCGCGACCGCGGCCGCGTTGTCGTCGGCGCCGCGGAAGATCGCGGGACCGTCCTTGCCGAGGTGGTCGTAGTGGGCCCCGACGAGCACGAAGCGATCGATCTCGCCGGGGATCATCGCGAGCACGTTGGCCCCGCCCTCGAGCCGCGCGATCGGCTGCTCCTGCGGATCGAGCCCCGCCCCGCGCAGCGCGTCGATCACCAGGCCGCGCGCGATGCGTCCGCCGCGGGTCCCGGCCGCACGCCCCGCGCAGCGATCCGAGCACAGCGCCTCGACGAGATCCCGCATCGCGCGACTGTGCCCGAGCGGCTCCCGGCACGCACGCGCGGGGCTCTGACGTCGAGCGTCCTGATCACGCGAGTGTTCGCCCCTCCCGCCGCTCCGCGAGTCGCTCTCGAGGTCGTGGTCGGCGAACGTGTCGTTCTGCTCGGGGTCGACACACGATCCGGTCAGGGAGCGTTGCCGAACGGGAAAGGGCCCCACCAAGTCCGCGCCTCGGCGTCAGGGCCGGCGCGCGTGACGATGCCCCGCCGTTGTCCACATCCGTCGTAGCCCCAGCGTCGGAAGAGGGACCATTGGTTCCTGTCCCAGTGCCCGAGCGCACCCCCCATGAACCCGGTGTCGGTGAACCACACGCCTTCATCGCCATCGGCGAAGAGCTGCGCACGAGAGAAGTCGCTCTCCCAGCGCGGAATGGGCTCCTCCCACAGCGGCGCTGCCTCGGCGTCGAACCAACCGAGCGAGCCGGGAAACCACGCGACGTGGAAGGTGCCACTGGGGTGTCCGACGACCAGTGTGAGCTCGATGTCCGTGCGCCCCGGCCACGGCAGAGCCCGGGGCTCTGACCAACGCTGTCGTCCCAGCGGGTCGAGCCGCATCACGTACACCGTCCGCAGCTCTCGGGGGCGCACGAGCACGACGATCAGGTCGTGGATGCCGACGGTCGCGATCGCCGGATGGTTCGGACCGGCGGTGAAGCCCGGCGGCGACTGCCAGGTCCAGAGGATACGGGCGTCCCGATCCACGCGTGCGACGAGCGTGGTGAGCTCTCCGTCGATCTCGTAGTTGGCCGCCACCCCGAAGGTCCCGTCGCCGTAGATCACACCCCGACCGAAGTCGGTCGTCGCGCCCGTCGGCCCCAACTGTTCGGAGCGTGCGGGAGCGTCGTCGCCGTTCCAATGCGTGACCACGACGCGACGATCCACGCGCTCGGGCTCCCTGGTTCGCGGAATGCCGAGCATGAAGAGGCCGCCACGACCATCGGCGAAGGTGCTGCGATTCAGCGTTGCGGAGGCCATCGGATCGTCCATGTCGTACGGGCCCGCGACCACCTCGAGGACGCCATCGTGATCCTCCCACCGCTCGACGATGTACCGCATGTCCCCGATGACACACGTGCCTCGAATCGAGAGGAAACGTCCATTGCTGATCTGCGGGCTGTGCGGGCCAACACCGTTGCACACCGATGGCAGAGGGAACGCGTCCGCGATCGCTATCCGTTCGCCACTCGCCACCGAGAACGTCTCGAACGAGAACAGAACCGGATCCCCCGTGCCGACAGCCGACGCGCCATCGTACGCGCGGAAGATCACTCCATCACCATCGCTTCGCATGGCCCCATACGGTCCTCGACGCACGGGTCGAATCTCGCCGGTGGGAAAGGCATGGACGACGCTCGTCGTCGACTCGGTGTTCCAAACGATCAGGGACCCATCGAGTTGCGGTGACACCCCCATGCCGGAATGATCGACTCCACGGCCGCCGAACAGAATATCGAGATCCCGTGCGCTCAACCCCGAAGAGTTCTCTACCGGTTCGCGAACGGCGATCTCCTCCAGCGTACACGCCGTCGCGTCCGGCGGCCCCGCGTCAGGACTGCCGCCGCCGCTACACGCACTCAGGGCGAGCGTGACTGCGAGGTACCGCGCTACGGACACGTGTTGGGGTCTCCCGCGGTCTCGAGGCAGTTCGGGCTCCGCTGCCCGCGCAGGCGCGCAGAGTGAGGTCGCGCCCAGAGTTCGTCAGCCACCAAGGTCGGGGATGGCCACGCGCATGTCAACGCGGGGCGGAAACGCGAAGCGCCCCGACCTCCTGGTGGAGACCGGGGCGCCTGGGTCGGTGACCGTCGAGCTCAGCTGACGGGCGTCGCGTCCGCGGGCTTGGCGGGATCGGGGACCGAGAGGTCGAGCTTGATCCGCGTCGGGTCCTCGAGCGCTGCGCGCAGCACCTCGTCCACGCGCGAGACGCCGATGAACTCCAGCTCCTGCTGGATCTCCGCCGGCACCTCCTCGAGGTCCGCCACGTTGCGCTCCGGAAGGATCACGCGCTTCACACCCGCGCGATGCGCCGCGAGGACCTTCTCCTTGATGCCGCCGACCGGCAGCACGCGGCCGCGCAGCGTGACCTCACCGGTCATCGCCACGTCGGCGCGCACGCGGATGCCCGTGAGCAGCGAGACGATGGCGGTGGTCATCGTCACGCCCGCGCTCGGGCCGTCCTTGGGCATGCCGCCCGCGGGGATGTGGATGTGGATGTCGTGCTTGTCGAGGAAGTCCTCGGGGATGTCGAGCTGCTTGGCGCGCGTGCGCACGAAGCTCATCGCGGCCTGCGCCGACTCCTTCATCACGTCGCCGAGCTGGCCCGTGAGCTGGAGCTTGCCGGTGCCGTGCATGCGCGTCGCCTCGATGAAGAGGATCTCGCCGCCCACGCTCGTCCACGCCAGGCCCGTCGAGACGCCGGTCTCCGCCGTGCGCTCGGCCACATCGCTGATGAAGCGCGGCGGACCGAGGAAGGGACGAAGATCGTCCTCGCTGTCGACCTTGAAGGGGCCGGGGTTGCCCTCGGCCACCTTCACCGCGAAGCCGCGGATCACCGTGGCGATCTGACGCTCGAGGTTGCGGACGCCGGCCTCGCGCGTGTGGTGATCGATCACCAGCTCGAGCGCCTTGGGCGTGAAGTCGATCTGGTCCTTCTTGATGCCGTGCTCCTCGATCTGCTTCGGCAGGAGGTGGACCTTCGCGATGTCGAGCTTCTCTTTCCGCGTGTAGCCGGGGATCTCGATGATCTCCATGCGGTCGCGCAGCGGCGCGGGGATGGTGTCGCCGACGTTGGCCGTCGCGACGAACATCACCTTCGAGAGGTCGTACGGGATCTCGAGGTAGTGGTCGGCGAACGTGTCGTTCTGCTCGGGGTCGAGCACCTCGAGGAGCGCCGCCGCGGGATCGCCGCGGAAGTCGTGCCCGATCTTGTCGATCTCATCGAGCATGAAGACCGGGTTGATCGTGGCGCCCTTCTTCATGCCCTGGATCACCTGACCCGGGAGCGCGCCCACGTACGTACGACGGTGACCGCGGATGGCCGCCTCGTCGTGCACGCCGCCGAGCGACACGCGCACGAACTTGCGACCGAGCGAGCGCGCGATGCTGCGACCGAGCGAGGTCTTGCCCACGCCGGGCGGCCCGATGAGGCAGAGGATCGGCCCCTTCTTGTCGCGCTTGAGCTTGCGGACCGCGAGGTACTCGACGATGCGCTTCTTCACCTTGTCGAGGCCCGAGTGATCCTCCTCGAGGACCCGACGGACTTCGGCGATGTCCATGTTGTCCGTGGTCTCCTTCGACCACGGGATGTCGAGGATCCAGTCGATGTAGGTGCGCACGACCGTGTACTCGGCCGAGCCCACCTGCATCGAGCGCAGGCGCTTGAGCTGCTTGCGCGCCACCTGCTCGGCCTCGTTCGGGAGGCTCGCCTTGGTGATGCGCTCGTCGAGCACGTCGAGGTCGCCCTGATCGCCCTCCTCTTCGCCGAGCTCTTCCTTGATGGCCTTGAGCTGCTGGCGGAGCACGTACTCGCGCTGGTTCTTGCCCATCTCCTCTTTGATCTGCGAGTTGATCCGCTCGCGCATCTTGAGGATCTCGAGCTGACGGGTGAGGAGGCGCAGCACCTTGCGGATGCGCTCCTTCACGTCGATGGTCTCGAGCAGCTGGGCCTTCTCGTCGACCGGCGCGTCGAGGTTCGCGGCCACGAGGTCCGCGAGCGCGCCGGGCTCCTGCATCGAGTCCACGAGCGAGCCGGCCTCGCGCGGGAGCTCGGGCATCATCTGGATGACCTGCTTGGCGATGTCGCGGAGGCTCATCGCGAGCGCCTCGGTCTCCACGTCCTCGGCCTTCGGCACGTCGAGGCGCGAGATGCGCGCCTTGAGGTACGGATCGTTGCCCGTCACGCCCTCGAGGCGCACGCGCACGAGGCCCTGGAGGATGAGCGAGTAGTTGCCGCTCGAGTGCTTGAGCGCCTTGAGCACGCGCGCCGCGACGCCGACCGGGAAGAGGTCGGGCCCGCCTGGATCGTCCACGTTCGGATCACGCTGCGCGAAGATCGCGATGACGGGCGAGCCGAGGTTGTCGAGATCCTCGACCAGCGCGACGGACTTCTCGCGACCCACGTCGAACGGCGCGACAGCGCCGGGAAAGAGGACTGCGTTGCGGATCGGGAGGACCGGCAGCTCGTCTCCGAACGAGAGATCCTGATCGGTCACTTCGGTGGTCTTGTCGTCTTCGTCGGCCATGGTGACCTCGGCGCCCTTTGATGGAGCGGTCGGGTTGAGCTGTCGGGTGGAGGCGTGCCGCGAGGGGGCACCCAGGTGCGCGCTGGCCCGTGCGTAGCGCGCGATTCATCGGGATTGCTAGAGAAAAACGACTCTAACGGCCGAGCCCTGGGGCGGCAAGCGCGCGAGCCTCGACGCACGACGAGGATTTCGCGGCGCCGCGGCCGCGTTCACGCCCGCTCGGCGATCGCGTGCACGCGAGATCGCCACGCGAAGAGGGCCCACAGCGCGATGGCGATCCATCCCCCGATCGAGACGGCCAGCGGCCAGCGCGGCGCGTGGTAGCCGACGACCACGTGGTGATCGCCCGGCGGCAAGTGGAGGCGCATGAGGCCGTTACGACGCCGCGCGAGGTAGGCGCCCTCCGGCGCCGACTCGAGCGCCCAGCGCTGCGCGTAGGCGATGGCGAGCATCACGTCGTGCTCGCGATCGGTGCCGTGCACCTCGAGCTCGAACCGTCCATCGCCGAGCTCGGCGCGCGTGATCTGGGCGTGCGCGTCGTCGCTGCGCGCCAGGCCTGGCCTCGGTCGACGCAGGATCGAGAAGCGACCGACCGTGCCGAGCAGCGTGTAGCCCGACCAGCGGCGCATCACGTTGGCGGCCGTCGGATCGACGAGCACCACCACCTCCGCGCCGAGGTCGTCGAGGCGCTCGTCGATCACCGAGCGCGAGAGATCCGACACGTTCTGTCCGACCACCGGACCGACGAAGCTCGTGAGCCACATGTCGGTGGGGAACGGGACGAGCGAGTAGTAGCTGCCCACCGCCCGCACGCCGGCGCGTGCCGGCAGGAGCGCGAGCGGATGTCCGCTGCCGAGCGGCGGCGCGGCGATGCCGTGCGTGTTCTGCACGTAGACGCGGCCGTGGATCTCGGGTGAGAGGCGGGCCACCTCGCGGAAGACGCCGTGCACCTCGTGGTAGGTCGGATCCTCGGAGCTGCCCGCCTCGATCGCGAGCACACGCCCACGCTCGGCGCCCCACCACAGGCACAGGGCGCCCACGATCGCCGTGGCAGCGAGCACACGCGGTCCCTCGAGTCGGAGGCGCGGCAGCGACGCGAGCGCCACGAAGAGCAAGAGCGAGCGCGTCACCACCATGATGCGCCAGGGGATCGGACCGAAGACGTGGCGATCGCGCATGGTCGCGATGTGCGCGACGACGAACAGCACGAGCACCATCGTGCCCACCGTCGTCGCGAAGATCGCGCGCTGACGCGCATCGAAGCGCGAGAGGCGCAGGAACGAGAGCGCCGCGATGAAGAGGAGGAGGAGGTCGGGAAACTCCGGCGTCCGGTAGCGGAGGACGGTCAGGGGATCGAACGTGTCCTCGAGCCACGGGCGGAAGAAGATCTGGAAGTTGGGCCAGCCGAGCGACACCACGGGCTGGATGTCGTGCGTGTCGATCGAGAGCGTGGCGGCAACCCAGTACGCCGCGCTCGCCACGGCGCCGAGCATCGAGGCGAGCGCGATGCCCGCGATCGCGCGCCGCTCCTCGCGACCGAGCACGAAGAGGCTCACGCAGCGCACGGCCACGAGGGCGACCACTGCGTGGATCGCGAACGTGTGCGTGAGCCCGATGCCGCCCACGAGCGCGGCGATCTGGGCGCCGATCTTCGCGTCGAACGGCTCGTGCAGTCGATCGACGAGCACGAGGAACAGCGCGATCGCGAGGCCGAACGTCCACATGCCCGTGAGCACGCCGCTCGGACCGGTGACGAGCAGGCTCTGCGTCTGCACCAGAACCGCGATGCCCAGCGCGAGCGGCACCGGCGCGCGACGCCGACCCACCTCGAGCGCGACGAGGCCGAGCGCGATCTCGGTCATCGTCACCGCGAGGCAGTAGGCGATCCACGCAGGCACACCGAGCCGCACGACGAGCGCGAGCAAGCCGTACCAGAGCGGCGAGTGGAGGACGCCGAGCGGGAAGCCTCCGTACGCGAGATCGCTCCAGCCGCTCGCGTGCGTGGCGAGGTCGATCGCCTCCGCGATGTGCGGCGCGTGATCTCCCTGGAGCAGCCAGCCCCCGCGCCAGATCGGGAGCGCGAGCATGATGGAGACCGCGACCGAGACGGCGCGCGCGAGCCAGATCGGAGCATCGCGGCGTGCGGTGAGCGAGGTCTTCGACATCGGAGGGCGGGGCGGCGGAGAGTAGCGGAGGTGCGGGCCCGGGCACGAAGAAGCACGAGCCCGCGCGCGCCGGCCTTCACTCTCCGATGGTGAGCGAGCCGATGCGCGCGGACAGGGTCGGTCGTCCCGTCTGCTCGCCTGTCTGCCGGATGCCGTCGATGGTGTCGATCGCGATGTGGATGTCCCACCGCGACGGCGCAGTGATGTCGGGCGGCACCACGACACCGACGACGTCGCGTAGGAGCTCGCCCTCGCGCCACTGATCGGTGTGGTAGCGGCCGTTGATCGGCACGTGGATGCCGTGGAAGTCGGTGGGCGGCTCGCCCGGTCCCGTGAACCACACGACGACCTTGAGATCGTCGTCCATCTCGTCGAGGCAGCGCAGAAAGCAGATCACGCGGAACGCATCGCCTGGGTGCAGCGTCTCGCTCGGCGTCTCGCACGCGACGATCTCGAGGCGGTCGGCGTAGCGCAGGCCCACGGGCCTCGCGCCCGGCTGCACCGAGGGCACCCGGAACTGCTCCACGTACGCGTCGTCGCCGCGGTTCTCACCACGCGCACTGTGCGCGACCCACGCACGCAAGAGGTCGCGGAGCTCCCGCGCGCCCGCCGTCTCGATCACGTTGGTGAGCTCGTGCGGATCGTCCGCGAGATCGAAGGCCTGGAACGTATTGCGGCGCACGTCCCAGATGAGCGAGCGCTGGCCCTGCCGCACCTTGCGCACGTTGTTGGGGAACGGGCCGTCGGGGATGAGCTCGGCGAAGATCGGTCGCTCGGGATCGCAGCCGTCGAGACAGCCGAGGAGGCTTCGTCCCGACACCGGGCGCGGCGCCTCGGCATTCGCGAGGTTGAGGATCGTGGGCATCACGTCGAGCAGCGCGACGGGGCTCTCGATGCGCACGCCCGCGCGGCTCATGCCGGGGACGCGCACGAACAGCATCGAGGCGAGCTGGTCCTCGTAGAGGGTGCTCGCGTGGAAGTACACGCTGTCGTGCTCGCCGAAGGCCTCGCCGTGATCGGAGGCGAGGATCACCGCCGTGTCGTCGGAAAGATCGAGGCGATCGAGGGCCTCGAGCAAGCGACCGACCTGCTCGTCCGCGAGCGAGATCTCGGTGTCGTACTGCGACATCGTGTCGGTGCCGTAGCGTGAGGGCAGGCCATCACCGAGATACGGCTCGTGCACGTTCATCAGGTGCGTCCACACGAGGAACGGACGTGGGCTCACGCGCAGTCGCTCGAGCGCGGCGATGGCCTGATCCACCGGCTCGGCGCGCGGGCTGCGCAGGACGGTGCTCTCGCGCACCGTCTCGAAGCCTTGGTAGAAGCCGTGCAGCCGCGCGAAGTAGCTCGTGCCGATGTAGGCCTCGGTCGCGTAGCCGCGGGCGCTCAGCACCTCGGCGAACGTGGTGTTCTCGCCGAGGATCTCGGGCCAGAAGTACTGATCGCCGCGCGCGATCTCGCTGGGGTAGCTGCCCGTGAGCATCGAGGGGATCGAGAGCACCGAGCGCGACGACTGCGGCATCACCGCCTCGAACTGCGTGGCGGTCTGGGCGAACGCGTCGATGCGCGGCGAGGTGTCGCGCTCGTAGCCGTTCACGCCGAGGTGGTCGCGGTGCAGCGTGTCCACGGTGACGAGGAGCACGTTGAACGGGCGGCTGCGGGCAGGCAGCGTGACCATCGCGCCGTCGCCGCGCGGGGCGACGTCGGGCGCGCCATCGCCCGCGAAGCAGTCGCTGTCGACGCCGTCGCCCTCGGGATCGGCGGCGCCGGGATGGACGCTGGGGTTGGCATCGTCGCAGTCGTCGCCGCCGAAGGCCCACGTGTAGCCGTCGCCGTCGCGATCGGCGAACCGCGCGTAGAGCGCGACGAGACGCGCGCCGAGGATCGAGCTCGACTCGACCGCGACACGCGCGGGCTCGGGCGCGCCGTAGGTGACCGCGGACACGAGCAGCGCGAGCACCGTCACAGCGATCACGGTCCCCTGCGCGCGCTGCGAGCGCGCGAGCGAGGCACCGAAGAGGAGCGCCGCGAGCGCCAGGAGGCCCACGCCGATCGGTCCCCACGCCACGTCGAGCGGCCGGTACACGAACCACAGGCTCGAGTCCCGCGCGCGGAAGATCGCGACGGCGGTCACGAACGCGCCCACGATCAACCACGCGCCCGGCGCGGCGATCACGTTGCGCGAAGGAAGAAGGCGCACGAGCAGGCCACGCACGATCACCCGCAGGCCGGGCAAGAGCACGACGAAGCCGAGCACGATCCCCGCGAGCAAGAGCGCGGCGAGATCGCTGCGCACGAAGCGCGCCTCGAAGTCAATCGACAGGAACGCGACGCCCGCGAAGAGCCCGCCCCAGAGCGACAGCTCCGCGAGCAGCGCCGCGGTCTCCTCCGCAGAAGGCACGAACAGCACGCGCGGCGCGCGCAGGTAGCGACGAAGCCGCGCCCAGCTCGGCACCCGCTCGAGCCACGCCGAGAGCGCCGTGAGCAGGAGCGCCGCGATCACGCCCGTGGGCGCGTAGAGCGCCGCCAGGTGCAGCACCGCCACGAGGCTCGCGAGCAGCGAACGCGGACGACTTGCTCCCACGGCGCGCGGCTCAGCTCTTGGCGCGGCTCGTCGCCACGCTGACCTTCTCGGCGCCACCGAGCTTGCACTCGTCGATCACGCGCA
>JAFLCL010000215.1 GCA_017303575.1 Deltaproteobacteria bacterium | reverse complement strand
GTGCCCGTCGACGCACAGGCCGCAGCGAAACAAGCGGCGCCCGCCGAGCAGCAGCATGCGCCCGCGCCGCCACAGCCCTCGCAGCCGCCGCCAGCGTTCACGCAGCCCCAGCAGCCTTCCCAGCAGCCCGCGTCCCCACAGCCTTCGCAACCGCCGCCGGCGTTCACGCAACAGCAGCAGCCTGCGTTCTCGCAGCCTGCCTTCACGCAGCCCGCAGTCGCACAACCGCAGCAGCCCTCACAGCCGCCGCCCGCATTCACGCCACCGCAGCAGCCCACGTTCTCCCAGCCCGTCGCTTCGCAGCCGCCGCCCGCGTTCTCGCAGCCCCAGCAGCCCACGTTCTCACAGCCACAGACGATCGCGCAGCCGCAGGCCCCCCAGCAGCGACCGTCGGCGGGGATCTCGAGCTCGGGCTCGGTGATGAGCGAGCGGCTCGCAGACGCCTTCGAGGGCCTGCAGGATCTCTTCTTCCTCCAGTCGCCGCTCGAAGGTGCGGAGTTCGTGTCGCGTCTGCTCGGCGAGCTGATCCCTTCCGAGGCCGTCAGCGTCGCGCTCTACGACATCAACTCGAACGAGCTGCGCTTCGTATCCACGGCGGGCACGGGTGCGGCCGAGCGCAAGGGCGATGCGATCCCCACGTCGCAGGGCGTCATCGGCCAAGCGATCCTCTCGTACTCGCGCTGCCTCAAGGTCGACGACGTCACGGCCGAGCCGCGCTTCGATCCCGGGATCGACGGCCGTGTGGGGCTCGAGGTCACCAACATGCTGGTGCGTCCCGTCGCGCACGAGTCTCGCCTGCTCGGACTCGTGCAGCTGCTGAACCGCGTCGATGACTTCGCGTACTCGGCGGGCGACGAGAGCGTGCTCGGCTACGTCGCCGACAAGCTCGGAGAGTTCCTCGCCCAGTCCAAGGCCGCTGCGGACAAGCCGAAGAAGCGACGCTGAGTTTGCCTGGGTCGAGGGACCTCTGGCCCCTCGAGCTCCCCCGGGTTCTCCCGTGCTCGCTCACTTCGTGCGCTGCGCGCGTGTCCGATCGCCGGTTCGATCGTCGATGACTCCTCCTCACTCCCGCTCCAGGGGTCTGCTGCGCAGACCCCGCCGCGTGGCGCCCCAACAATCCCGCAACCGAGAGCGGATTCTTTCTCGGTGCCTGAGTTGGCCGGGCAAAGGGGCCTCAGATCCCCTTCGGTGCGCGACGGGCGCGATCAGGGACGCGGCTGGGCGACGAGCGCGGCGACCTCGCGCTCCATCGCCGGCGCATCGCTCGAGCGGAAGCCCGCGTGCACGTGGCGCACGATGCCGCGACGGTCGACGATGAAGCTCGTGGGCATGCGCGGCGGGCTGTAGCGGCCGGCCACCGCGTGCGCGGTGTCGAGCACGATGGGGAAGCTCACCGGGATGCGACGGAGGAACTGCTGCACGTTGCTCGCGGCGCTGTCCTGCGAGACGCCCACGATGCTGAAGCCGTTCTGTCGATGCGTCGTGTAGAGGCGCTCGAGCACCGGCATCTCGTCGGCGCACGGGCCGCACCAGCTCGCCCAGAAGTCGACGATGAAGACCTGCCCGCGGAGCGCTGCGAGATCGACGTTGCCGCTCCCGTTGGCCACGTGCGCGAGGCCGATCTCGGGAGCGCGCGCGCCGGTGTCGAGCGCGCGAGCGGTCGCGGGGACGAGCAGCGTGGAGGCCGCGGCCGGCATCGCGGCCAGGCCACCCACGGCGAAGAGCGAACGGAGCGCGTCGCGACGGTTCATGGTGGCCTTCGACGCGGTGACGGAGGTGCGATTCACAAGGCTGCCGTGGAGGGTGCGGGGGTCATTCATGTCGTGGCCTCGTTCGACGTCGCGACGGGACGGGGACGGCTGTCCTCGCTCGCGAGGTGTGCTCCGACTCTAAGCCAGAAGCAGGCCAGCCGTGCCTCGGTTTCAGCGGACCGTCTACCGCGCGTAGACGAGGCGGAGCGATCCGAAGCGCTCGACGTCTGCGCCGCCCTGTCCGTTCTCGGTGCCGAGGAACGCGTGGCTCTCCCTGTACGCGAGATCGACGAACAGCTCGTCGAGCACACGGAGGCGCACGCGCGCCGACCCACCGACCGCTGCGCCCGTCGAGTCCACGCCGATCGCCGCGAGCCCGCTGCCCACGTCGACGATCCACTGCGCCTCGGGCGCGAGCACGATCGTGATCAAGCGAGCGGCGATCGGGATCATCACCGACAGCGAGAGCACCGGCCCTTGCAGCGTGTAGTCGGGCAAGGACACGGGCGCCTCCGACGAGAACGACAGCGCCGACCACGCGAGGCCCACGCCGATCGAGACTGCGTCGAGCGAGGGATCCACGCGGTAGTGGAGCCGCAGCCCCGCGCCGATGCGCTGCGAGCGTGACGACGTCTCGCGGATCGAGCCGTCGATGCGGCGATCGGCCGAGGTGAGCGCGAACGACGTGAGGTACTCGGCGTCTGCGCCGATCGTGAGCTGTCCGCGCGCGACGGGCTCGACGTCCACGGAGAGCTGCACCGCCGCCGAAGGGAACAGCGCGGTCTCGAGCCCCACGGCGCCGTTGCGCGTGCTCGCGACGAGCTCGCGTGTGCCGAGGCCCGCCCCCGCTTGCACTGCCACGTGCACCGCGAGACCGGGCGTCGCCTCGCGCGCGGGCGCCACGCCGCCACCGAGCTCGCTGAGGCCGCCGCGCGGTCGTGTGATCACGGCGAGCCCCAGCCGCACCTCCGCGAGCACACGCGCGCGCGACTCGTCGGTCAGCATGTTGCCGCGGATCGAGTGCTCTTCCTCGAGGATCTGGAAGCCGTGACGGTCGTGGTAGTGGAGCGACGCGAGCGAGGCGCGCGTGCGACGGTTCGCGCCGACGACCACGACGAGGTCGAGCTCGGGGTGGAGCTGCGGGAGGATCTCCGCCATCGCCTCCGCGCTCTCCGGCGGAAGCCCGCGATCGCGCGCCTCGCGGAGGTAGGCGCTGCTGTCGATGAGCTGACAGGCCTCGCCGAGGAAGCCCTCCACGTCGTACACGAGCGTGTCGGGCGTGTCGCGCCGCGCGACGACGAGCACCGAAGGGAAGTCGTCGGCCGAGGCCTCCTCGCTCGTGTTCGCGCTCGCCTCGGAGGCCGACTCGCTCGTCGTCTCCATCGCGTCGGAGGGAGGCGCGGCCTCGTCCTGCGCGCGCAACGGCCTCGCGACGAGGAGGATCGTCAGGAGCGCAGCGAGGCAGAGCGCGACGCGGCTCACAGCTCCACCCCCAACGACAACGTGCCGTCGATCGCGAACACCTCGGACAGCCCCACGAAGTCCTCGTAGAGGATCGCGGTGCCTCCGAGCGCGGCGGCGATGCGGAGGCGCGGACCTGCATCGCCGAGCGGCACACCTCGCTCGTACGAGAGCGCGACGCGGTGCGTCCACAGCGGCGAGAGCTCGCGATCGCGCGTCACGAAGCGCAGCGTACCGGAGGGCTCCGGGTACGTGGATCGGTAGAACGCCGCCGCGCCTTGTTGATGAAGGCGATAGCGAAGCGCGAAGAGGCCGTCTTCGTCGTGCATCCAGTTGAGCTGGAGGGCCGCCGTGTTGGCGTAGAGGCCCCAGTCATCGACGTAGAACCGGTAGTCGAGGTGGAGCGAGAGCTGATCGTCGAACGCGCGTCGTCCCCGTACGACGAACGCGTGGCGGGTGCGCACCGACGGATGCGTCTCGGGCACGCACAACATCGCGGTCCCGCCGCAGCGACCATCACCGCCGACGCCGACGAAGCGGTACGGCGAGCTCTGGAAGCCCTCCGCGTGCCCGAGCTCGTAGGCGACCTGCACGAGCATCTGCGGATCGATCACCTGCGTGTAGCCGAAGCGTCCGCCGAGCACCGTGAGCGGTCGCGAGAAGAGCTCGTCGCCCGATCGACCCACACGATCTCCCTCCGCGGTGAGACGGAGCTCGAGCGTCGAGTTGTGGTCCGCGAGATCGAGCGCGCCCGAGATCATCCCGCCGTGGGCCTCGTAGTCGTTCTCCGACGAGAAGCGGTAGCCGCCCCGCAGCGTGAAGTCCTCGATGCGCCGATCGATGCCGGCGTTGAGCTCGTCGCGCTGCTCGGTCACCGCGACAGTGGCCGCCGTGCGGATGTCGATCGACGCGCTGGTCCAGATGTCGGCCGTGTACTCGGCGTCCACGTGCGTGTCGGGATCGAAGAGCTCGACGCGCGCACGCACGGACGGGTTGATCACGACGGTGGTGTCGGTGTCGCCACGCACCAGCGTCGAGACGCGCACCTCGTCGCCGTCCTCGGCGCGGAGCACGTCGCTCGCGAGGTTCGCGGCCACGAGCGCCACGAGCATCGGGACGAGGACGCGTCGCATCGGAGCGCCAGGATACCTGCGCGTGAGCCCACGACACGCACCTTCGACGTATCCTCGCGCTCATGAGCGCCCTGCGACCGTGCCCGAGCTGTCGACGTCACATTCGTCACGAGCTGCTCTGCCCGTTCTGTGCGGCCTCGTTCGGCAAGGGTGTGCTCGGCGCTGCCGCGCTGACGGCCGCGACGTTGACCTTGGTCTCCTACGACGCGACGCCGACACGCGCGCAGATCGAGGACGACGAGCCTGTGCGCCTCACGCCGCAGTACGGCGCGCCGAGCGATCCCACGCCGCCGCCCCCTCCGCCGCCGCGTGAGGACGTCGACGCCGGCAAGCCCCTGAATCGGCCCTGATCAGGGCTCGGCGAGCGGAACGAGGCGGATCTCGAAGAGGCTCGGCCACAGCTTGCCGGTCACGAAGAGCCGCCGCTGCGCCGCATCCCACGCGATGCCGTTGAGCACGGCCTCGGGCTCCGTGAGCGAGAGCGACTCACGGAGGAACGCGAGGTCGATCCAGCCGTTCACGCGGCCCGTCGCGGGATCGATGCGCGCGATGCGATCGCTCCGCCACACGTTCGCGAAGATCTCACCCTCGACCCACTCCAGCTCGTTGAGCTGTCTGATGGCGCGCTCGCCGTCGTGCACGAACACGCGACGCACCTCGGCGAACGTCTGCGGATCGAAGAAGCGAAGGACGTTGGTTCCATCGCTCATCACGAGCAGGCCCTCGTGGTGCGTGAGGCCCCAGCCCTCGCCTTCGTACCGGTGCTGCGTGATCGGCGCGAGCGTGTCCGCGTCGTAGACGAAGCAGTGCCCGGATCGGTAGGTGAGCTGGTACACGCGACCCACGAGGATCGTCATGCCCTCGGCGTAGTACTTCGCAGGTACCTCGACGCGTCGCTCGATCACGCCCGTCGCGAGATCCACGATGCGGAGCGACGATCGACCATGAAGGCCCGTGCTCTCGTAGAGGCGCCCGTCGTGGAGCTCGAGGCCCTGCGTGAAGGCATCGGGCGCGTGCGGGAACGTCGCGACGATCGCCGCGCTCGAGAGCCTGGGCCCGCGTGCTTGCCCTTCCGCCGCGCCGTGACCGGAGCCGAGCGCGACGGCGGTCAGGACGACGATCACGGCGGCGATGCGCGGCCTCATCCCGCGAGGCTCGCACGATCAGGCGCGAGCACGGATCACGCTCACGTGGTGGGCGAGTAGATGAGGCCGCGGATCGAGGTGCCTCGGTAGAAGTCGCTCACGCGGCGCATGTCGCCGCGCGCGACGGCGTACGTGATCGCAGCGGCCGCTGCGTTCGCGGTGACCGCGCTGCTCATGGTCGAGTCGTTGCCCGTGGTCGGGTCGTACCCGACGACGCCGCCGCCGCGTCGGATGCCGCCGAACCAGCCGGTCTTGAGGTGACCTGCGCCGAGCACGTAGGTCCAGTTGGTGTCGCCGGGCGTGCCGTCCGGCCAGCCGCCGCGATCGAGAGGGTTCTTCGGCGTGTCGCCGTGGATCGAGATCACCGTGTTCTCGCCGATGCGCGTGCCGCCGCACGTCGGATCCTCGAGCTCCATCAGGTCGGCCATGAACGCATCGAGCGACGCGCCCGCCTCGCGCACCGTGCGGCGGAGGCTGCCCATGTCGTTGAACGCGCCGTGCGGATCGTCGCGGAACGCGGGGAGGATCACCTGGCTGGTGAGGCCGCGCGCGAAGGCCTTGGCCGTGATGATCAACGAGCGCGCGATCTGCGTGTTCACGCCGCGCGAGGTCGCGCTCACGCCGTAGCGCGCGAGATCCGCGTCCGTCACACGCAGGGCGTCGGCCATGTTGCGACCGAGGAGGCGTGCCGAGCTCACGCCCGTCGCGAGGCCCGCGCGCATCGTGGGACGGCTCGAGGCACGACGGAGCGCGAGCATCGCGGCGTAGGTGCTCGCGTAGAGATCGGCATCGCGGGTCTGACTGAGTGCGCCACCCGCGCGCGAGGCCGCGCTGTCGAAGAGCGAGACGATGTCGTCCGCGCTGCCGACGCGCGCGGGTCGGGGCGCGCCCGGAGCGCCGCGGAACGGCACGTCGTCGATCGCGATCACGGGCACGAGCGTGGGGCTCGCGGTCTGCATCGCCGCGCACACGCCGAAGACATCTGCCCCCATCGCGACGGAGCTGCTCGAGGACGGCGTGCGCGTGTGCGTCTCGTTGTTGCCCGCCATGAACGCGCTGATCTGACGGCGCCCCGGCATTGTGCGGAACGGCGTCTCGGGCCCGACGATCAGCGGCTTGTCGGTGCCCGCGACCTCTGTCTCCTCACCGATCGCGTGCCACGCGAAGCCGTCGTTGCGCGCGCGGGCCACGTCGACGTGCGGCCAGAGGAGCTGGAACCACGCGAAGCCGCCCGAGCCCGCGACGATGTGCACGCTGCGGTTGGTGCCCTGACAGGCGGCGTCGTCCGCGAGCGCCACGCCGCCGCTGCCCGCGAGCACCTCCAGCACCTTCCAGTGCGAGAGGCCGTACGCCGCGCCCGTCGCGAGCGCGAGCTTGATGAGGTCGCGTCGCCCCACCTCGCGTGCAGCGTCTCGGGCTCGTCGGTTCTCGAATGCGTCGGTCATGGTGGCCTCTGGGGTCGGGTGACGACGTTGGGAGTCGGCGTGAGGGTGCTTCGCAGGGCTCGTGCCAGCCCCCTCTTCACTCGCAGGTGGCGGCGGCCGCGAGCACCGAGGCCACGGCGACGACGCGACCGTTCTCTTCACTGCTCGCGCGCTCGACCATCTGATCGCAGAGCGCGACGTGCTCCTCGCGCGCAGGCTCGCCGAGCAGGCACGTGAGGCCTTCCTCGGTGCAGGCGCCCGAGTCGTCGAAGATGCGTACGCCTCGGCCGCCGATCTGACAGCGCTCCGCGCTCTCGACGTTCGCGATGATCTCGGGCGCGGCCACGACGAGCAGATCGAAGAGGCGCGAGGCGCTGGCCGTGGTGAGCTCGGTCGTCTCGGGGATGCGCGCTGCGTAGTTGGGCGCGCCCAGCGCCTGATCGGCCTCGCGGAACATCGGACCCGCGCCGTCGTCCGCTGCCGTGTCGACGCCGAAGCCGCGGAGCAGGCGACCCACCGTCGCGTACCGCATCTTTCGGCAGCCGTGCACACGCGCGCGGAAGCCCGGCGGTCCTTGCTCTTCCATGCGCTCGAGCACCTCGCGCGCATCGGCGGTGCGGACGTTGTCGATCGAGGCGGGGTGATGGAACGTGTTCGCGACCCCGCCCGTGGTCGCGAGCGGCGTGAAGGCCTCGGGGAGGAAGGGCTCGGTGGACTCGCGCGGACCGGGCGTCCGCGCCGAGGGCGGCTCCATGCCCTGACACGCACCGAGCGCGAGGCTCGCCGTGACGCCGAGGGAGAGAAAGACGCTCGTGGTGGTGGTTCGCATGGTCGTCTCCTCTTCCTCAGAAGCTCACGAAGTCGCCGGAGGTGAAGACCGCGCGCACCACCTCGCGGAGGTCGTGGCCGCTCGCGACGTAGTCCTCGACGATCGGCTGCGTGACAGCCTCGGGCACGACCTCGACGCTCGTGATCACGTCGCCATGGCCCATCGCCCAGTTCCACACGCGGGTGACCGCGCAGCGATCGACGTCGGGATCCACGGCGAGCGCCGAGCCGAGCTCGGGCAGGTTCCGCGCGGGCACGCCGAAGCGCCATCCGGTCCGCTCGCCGTCGGGGAGCCAGTCCGTGCGGACGGCCGCGGGCGCTCCGTCGAGCGGGAGCGTCACGACGAAGTCGTCCTGCCAGCTGCCGTCCTCGGCGAAGCGACCGAAGAGCGGCGCGATGTGGTTCATCGTCGCGTGGCAGTTCGCGCAGATGACCGAGCTCGTGTCGTGGAAGTCGACGCGGCCGCCGTTGTCCTCACCCGAGATGCTGCCGAAGTCCCACGGCGCCGTGTACGGCGCGGCCCCGCCGACATCGACGTTCGCGCCCGTCTCCGCAGGGAACGGCGTGCACGCGAAGACCTCCTGGACGAAGCGCACGCGGCGGAACGCGAGGTTCGACGCGTAGTGACGCATCACGCTCGGGTGCGTGAGTAGGCCTGCGTGCTCGGGCACGCCGTTGTCGCAGTCGGCCGCCGTGAACGTGTCGGTCTCGCGATCGTAGGCGGGGCACGTGCCGCTCGTGGCGGTGAAGATCTCGGTGAAGTCGCGGCCCTCGGCCACGAGCTGCGCCGCGAAGATCGGCGCCGAGTCGAGCGCGCCGCCGCCCATGCGGAACGTGTCGCGGAAGTAGTCGATCATCCGATGGTGGAACGCCGGCTCCTCGAGCATCTGATCGATCAGCTGCTCGTACGCCTCGCGCCGATCGCCCGCGCCTGCGACGTAGCGGATCTCCACGAGCGTCGGCAGCGTGCCGCGCAGACGAAGCGAGGCGATGCGCAGGGCGGCGCTGTAGTCGATGGTTCGACCGTCGAGCTCGCGCTGCCACTCGGGCGAGATCTCGCCGCTCGGGTCGACGATGTCGAGGTAGCCGTCGCCGTCGCGATCCACCGGCCCCGTGGTCTCTTCATCGCTCGGATCCGTCGGCTCGAGCTCGCTCGGATCGATCGAGGGATCCGGCGGCGTCGGCTCCTCGACGTCGGTGGGCGTGGGCGTGTGGGGATCGAGATCCATCGGATCCTCGAAGCCCGGACCGCCGAGGCCCGAACCTTGGCAGGCCGCGAGGCCGACCGCTCCGCCTGCGAGCGCGATCGCCCGGAGCACCCGGAGCGTCGTGGTGTGGCGCGTCTTCATGGGACCTCCGTCTCGAACCACGCGAGGATCGACGTGCGGAAGCCAGAGAGCTCCGCGCTCGTCGCGAACTGGAAGGGGTGACCGCTCGCGCCTGCGGGATCGGGCTGCGTGAAGAGCCCGCTCGCGCTCGGCGCGTCGACCGAGATGCGACCGAGGATCTGGTTGCAGCCCATGAGCGCGGTGTCGTCGTCCGGCGACGCGACGTTGCGCATGTCCATCGAGGCCGTGGCGCTCGCGTTTCCGCCGCCGTGGCAGCGCGTGCAGTACATGCGGAGCTCGGGCACCGCCTCGCTGCGGAACGAGGGAAGCTGCGCGCATCCATCGGGCTCGGTGCCCGTGCCCGTGCCGGTCCCGGTGCCCGTGCCGGTCCCCGTCCCCATCCCCGTCTCGTCCATCAGCGGGCCCGCCGACGTGAAGTGGATCGAGAGCAGCGCGCCCTCGGGGTAGTCGGTGAGCACCACGGTGCCCGAGTCGAACGTCGCTGTGGAGTTCGGCTCCACCTCGAGCGTGAGCTCGGCGAAGCGGTCGACCGGATCGGCGTGCGGCTCGGCGTCGATCCACGTGACGAACACGGGGTGATCGAGGCGCGCGCCCATCGGGCCCGAGGCGAGCTGCACAGAGTCGAGGAACAAGCCCTCGCCCACGCGGCTCGCGACGAAGTGGATGCTCGAGGCCGGCATGCCGAGCGTGTCGAGCGGGATGGCGTTGAAGCCCTCGCGCACCATCACGGGCGCTGTCGCGATCTCGCGCGCGCTGGGATCGATCGTCGTGCCCGCCTCCGCCTCCGCCTCGAGCCAGGTGAGCACGCTCGCCGACTCGGCGCCGGTGAGCGCAGGACCGGAGTGCTCGCCCTTCACCAGCAGGCGCGAGGTGCGCGGGCTCTCGAGGTCGATCAACGCGGGGTACGAGAGCAGCATCGATCGCACGTCGGGATCGGGGCGCAGGAAGTCGGGTGCGCTGCGGCCCGCGCCGTGACAGCCCCCGCAGCGACGCACGAGCATCGACTCGACGTTGTCGTCGAAGTAGGCGGCGGGATCGATCTCCTCGGGCACCACGGGGGCGTCCGACATCGGACCCGCGTCGGGCATCGCGCCGCTCATCGAGAGGAGGTTCGCGCGGCAGCCGCCCATCAGCGCCGCGAGCACACCGACACCGAGCACGACGGCGCGGGTCGAGCGCAAGCTGCGAGCGTGGGAGACCGCGAGCTCGGTGGTGGTGTTCGTCCGCACGAGACGGTGCTTGAGCAGCGGACGTGCCAGCCGATCCGCGCCCACGTCCGACCCGCACGATCCACGGATCAGCCCATTTCGTGGGCGATCACGAGCGTGGGTTCGGATGACCCCATCGCGGCCCTGGGGTGCGCCTCGCCCGACGGCGGAGCATCGCGACCCCTGCGACCTCCACGAAGCAACCTGCCCGGCCTAGCGCTCACTCCGATCGAGGCTCGCCACCGCGACGGTGCTGCCTGGACCGCCGGTGAGCGCCACGCGACCGGCACAGAGCGCGAGCGCGTGATCGCCGAAGAGCGTGCGTCGCCAGCCCGTGAGCACGGGACCTTCAGGCGCTTGGCCGAGCGCGATGGCCTCGAGCTCGTCGCGACCGGCCACGAGACGCGGCGCGACACCTTCTTCGTCGCACCGCAGGCGAAGCAGCGCCTGCAGCAGCGCGACGAGCGGCTCGATCGTGTCGTGGCTCGCCTTGCGCGGCGGGAGCTCCGGCCACGAGTCGGGGGGCGAGGCGAGCACGCCGCGAACGAGCTCGAGGATCGTGCGACCGTCACCACCGCGCGCCACGGGGGCCTTCAGCATGCGCACGCGCGTGAGCGCCTCGACGTCACGCGGAATGGTCTGCGCGATCTCGACGATCGCGTCGTCGTGCAGCACCCAGCCACGCGGAAGGTCGCGGTCACGCGCCGTCTCTTCGCGCCACACCGCCAGCGCGCGCATCACCGCGAGCGCGCGGCGGTTCGGTCCGCGGATCTTGAGGCGGCGCCACGCCTCGGCGGGCTCGATGCGGTAGCGCGACGCGTCGGTGAGCGCGGCCATCTCCTCCGCGGTCCAGGTGCCGCGCCCAGTGCGCGCGAGCTCGGCCGCGAGGCGCTCGTAGATCACGCAGAGGTGCGTCACGTCGGAGAGCGCGTACTCGAGCTGTCGCGACGAGAGCGGCCGGAGCGACCAGTCGGTCGCCTGCGAGGACTTGTCGATCTCCACGCCGAGCAGGCTCGCGACGATCGCGCCGTAGCCCACGAAGTCGCCGAAGCCGCAGACGCTCGCCGCGATCTGCGTGTCGAAGACCGGCGCCGGCAGCGCGCCGAAGGTCTGGAGGAAGATCTCGAGATCCTGCGAGCCGGAGTGAAAGACCTTGAGCACGTCGGGCGCCTCGAGGAGCTCGCGGAGCGGCCCGAGATCGAGCCCGGGCGCCAGCGGATCGATCAGCGCGGCGTGATCACCGTGCGCGACCTGCACGAGGCAGAGCTTCGCGTAGTACGTGCGCTCGCGGACGAACTCGGTGTCGATGGCGACGTAGGGCGCCGAGCGCAGCGGCGCGCAGAACGCCTCGAGCGCGGACGTGTCGGAGATCGGGATGGGGCTCGTCACGCGCGCACCTTACGCGCGTGAGCCCTTCACGTCGCACGCGTTCCTGTAGTCTCGCGCCCATGGCAGGGATCGATCCCGAAGCGGCCACGCAGCCTCCGGCGCGCGATCGCCTGTACGTCTACGTCCTGACCGGCATCGTGCTCGGCGCGCTCTTCGGCTGGCTCGATCCGGAGCACGCGCAGGAGATGAAGCCGCTCGGCGATGTCTTCGTGAAGGCGATCAAGATGTTGATCGCGCCCATCGTGTTCACCGCCGTCGCCACCGGCATCGCGAGCGCGGGGGATCTCAAGAAGGTCGGCCGCGTGGGCCTCAAGGCGCTCGTCTACTTCGAGGTGATGACGACGGTGGCGCTCCTCATCGGCCTGCTCGTCGTGCACCTGCTCCAGCCCGGCGCGGGCATCCACGCCGACGCGTCGTCGATGGACACCACGCAGCTCGATGCGACCACGCACGGCCGCGAGGCGCAGACGTTCGTGCAGCACCTCGTGGGCATCGTGCCCGACAGCTTCCTCGGCGCGTTCGTGGGCAGCGAGGTGTTGCCCGTGCTGTTCCTCGCGTGTCTCTTCGGCTCCGCGCTCGCGGGCATGGGGACGCGCGGGAAGGTCGTCCTGGGCGGCCTCGACCAGATCGGGTTCGTGTTCTTCAAGGTGCTCGGCATCGTGATGCGCGCTGCGCCGTTCGGCGCGTTCGGCGCGATGGCCTACACCGTCGGCCACTTCGGCATCGAGAGCTTGGGCAACCTGATGAAGCTGATGCTCGGCTTCTACGCGACGGCCCTTCTCTTCGTGTTCTTCGGTCTGGGGACCGTCTGCGCGATCGTGGGCGTCAAGATCACGTCGCTCCTCCGCTACCTCAAGGACGAGCTCCTGATCGTGCTCGGCACGTCGTCGAGCGAGTCGGTCTTGCCGCGCCTCATGGACAAGATGACCGCGCTCGGCTGCGGGCCCGAGGTGGTGCGGCTCGTGGTGCCCACCGGCTACTCGTTCAACCTCGACGGCACCTCGATCTACCTGACGATGGCGGCGATCTTCGTCGCGCAGGCGCTCGACGTGGAGCTGTCGCTGGGTGACGAGCTCGCGCTGCTCGCGGTCCTCTTGCTCACGAGCAAGGGCGCAGCGGCGGTGTCGGGCGGGGGGTTCGTGACGCTCGCGGCCACGCTGCAGAGCACGGGCACCATCCCCGTCGCGGGCCTCTCGCTCTTGCTCGGCGTGGATCGCTTCATGTCGGAGGCGCGCGCGCTCACGAACATGGTGGGCAACGCCGTCGCGACGCTCGCGGTCTCGAAGTGGGAGGGGCAGCTGGACGTCGAGCTCGCGCGCCGGATGCTGGGCGACGGTCCCCCGCTGCCCTCACCGGTCGTACGCGAGCCGCAGATCGTTCGCGACCCGAGCGGTCCAGCGAACGACGACGAGGCACCTCGATCGGGCGACGCACCGTAGAGGCGACGGAAACGACGAGGCCTCCTGCGAAGGAGGCCTCTCGAGTGGCGCGTACGGGATGCGACCGAGGTTCAGATGCGGAGGTCGAACGCGTAGCCGATCTGGAGGCCGAGGTAGATGCGCGTCGGGCGGAAGCCGCCGGTGCTGCACTCGTTCGGAACGTCCGGGCCGGTGTCGGTCACGGTGCAGCTGTCGGCCGCGCTGTTGAACGCGCTCTCCACGCCGCCGTGGAGGCCGAGGTAGAGGCCGAAGTCGAAGCGGTACTGGAGGCCGACGTCCGCGTACATGCCTGCGCTGAACTCCCAGCGGCGCTGCGCGTTGTATTGCACGCCCGCCTCGCTCTGACCGCGACCGTCCCAGGTCAGCGGGCCCGCTGCGATGCCCACGCGCATCTGGAGCGCGAAGTGGTCCTGCGGGAGCACGAGGCGGAGGCCACCGGCCACGCGCGCGCCGTCTCGGCTGATGCCCCCGCCGACCTCGAGCGCCAACGCTTCGAGAGGCGAGATGACCAACGTACCGCCGGCGACGCCGAGCGGGCCGTCGATGGCGCCCTGGAGCTCGACGGCGAGCAGACGGGACCAGAGGCGCTCTCGGTCCGAGACCTCGGGCTCGGGATCCGCCGCCGTGCCACCGCCGACCTCGCTGTCCTGCGCCGCCGCCCGCGAGACGAGCTGCGGAACGACCCCGAACAACGCCATGACGCAGGTCAGCATCAGCGCGAACGCGCGCACGCCGGACGTCATGCTGCTCGAAACCACGTTGCCCGAAACCGTCATCGCTGGTTCTCCGTGCGCGCAGCGAGGGGCCGCGCGGCGGCGGAGTTGAGCAAATCGAGGGCCACTCGGCAAGGAGCGGAATCGGCCCGAAAACCCTCGCGTCCCACTGCCTCGACGCGCGGGCGTCAGGAACGTGACGTCAAGACGGGCGCGTCGGTCACTCCGTGCGGACCTCGAACCGGACCGTCGCGCTCCTCTGTGCACCCTGGATGGCGACGACCTCGTGCGGGCCGCGCTCGAGCGTCCAGACCATGCCGGTCACCGATCGTCCGTCGACCTCGAAGCGAGCATCCGGCGCCGGCGCGGTGCCTCGCTGCGCACGGAGCGGGATCTGCGCGCGGCCACTGGAAGGGGCCAGGAGCACGGCGCCGTCGCTCGGGTGCGAGACACGGAGCGCGACCTCGGTGCTCGGTGCGACGTGGTCGGACCGGAGCGCGACGTCGAGCGGTCGAGCGCTCGCGAGCCACCCTCGGTAGCGCTCGCCGAGGAGGTGGGTGCCGTCGTCCGCGGCGCTCGCGCAGGTGCGTGTCGGTGCGTGGCCCCGCGCGAAGATCTCGTCGACGAGGTGCGTGCAGTGCGCGCCGGGCAGCAGGCCCGTGTGATGACACACACGCACGTGCGCGATCGCGGCGTCCGATCCGGTCTCGTGCACGGCGGGTGCGTCGGCGGGAACGAGCTCGTCGCGACGCGCGCGCGCTGCGCCGAGGATCCGCATCGCCGCAGGCGCTCCCGCCTCGAAGCCCGAGACGTGATCCATCGGCTCACCGGCGGGATCACCGAACCACACGACCACGGTGAAGTCGTCGTCGAAGGTCGCGGCCCACGCGTCGCGCCAGCCGGCGGAGGTGCCCGTCTTGAGCGCGACCTCGCCCCGGCCCGGCCCGAGCGGCGAGCCCGCGAGCGTCGCGAGATCGGCGCCGAACCCTGCACGACGCGCATCGCGATCGGTGAGCACGTCGCGCACGAGGAGCGCCGCT
>JAFLCL010000214.1 GCA_017303575.1 Deltaproteobacteria bacterium | reverse complement strand
GCTGGCCGTGCGACGGCGGCCTCGGCACGTGCGACGGCCTCGGCGCCTGCATCGGCGGCTGATCGCGTCGTTCGGGACGCCGACCCGACGCACGCGCTCTTCGTCGAGGCGGGAGCCATGGTCCAGTGCTGCGCGGACGCGAGGCGCGCGCTCGCGCATGGGCTCAGCCACCGAACGAGATCGAGACCTCGACCATCGTCACGCCCGCGCCCGTGTGCGGAAAGCGCCATCGCCGCGCCGCCGCCACCACACATCGCACGAGCTCGGGAGGGCCTCCGTCCGCGCTCGCGCTCGCGACAGTGCCGCCGGGCGCGATCACGAAGGTGAGGCGCACGTCGGCCGCGCCGTTCACCTCGGCGCAGTGGCCGAGCTGCGCGGCGCTGCGATCGAGCACGCGCTCGATCTCGAGGCGCGGCATCGAGCCTCGGATCACGAGCTGCGTGGTGCGCGTGCGGCTCGTCGTCGCTCCCTCGGCGCCGGCGCGGCGGCCCGACGGAGGCTCGGGACGACAGTCGGGCGGATGCGGGTGGCTTCCCAAGAGATCGGAGAGTCCTCCCGCGCCGAGCGCCGAGGCCGACGCGCGCATCGCGAGCGAGGGCGGACCCTGGCCGAGGCGGTAGAGCGCGGCGTGGTAGTGCGTGCCCATCGGCGCGTGGAAAGAGAGGGTGATCGCGTCGCGCGAGCTCGCATGGAAGTCGTGCGCGACGCGCCCTCCTCGGTGCGTGGGCGCTTCGTCACCCACACGCGACGCGGGCAGCACGCTCGCGGCCGTCGCGTCGGCCGAGAGCGCGACGACGAACAAGTAGGTCGCGCCCGGCGCGACCCTGCGATCGAAGCGCACCGACGAGAGGCCCGTCGTGCCCGACTCGACGTCTCCGATGCGCCGCGGGCTCCGGTCGGAGACCTCCGCGAGCATCTGACAGAACGCATCGTCCTCGACCTGCGCGTGGGCGGCCGTGATCGTGAAGAGCACGATCGAGGAGAGCGCGAAGCCGAGGATCGTCGAGCCCACTCGCATGACGTGAGCGTGGCACGAGGCTCTCATGCTCTGGGTCACGCTCGCGCTGCTCGCCCGCGCCCGCAGGGTTCGGCATGCGCCGCCTCGCGCCTCGCGGCGACCCCCCCAGCGCGCCTCGAGAGACGGCCGCGGAGCTGATCGGGAAGGTCCAACCTCTCGGAGCAGACCGAGCCTGCTCGGAGGAAAGTCGAAAAACTCGCTGGGAGGTCGAAACCACCCCGGAGCGGACGTCGCCTGCTTCTTGGAGGTCGAAACCACCCCGGAGCAGACGATGTCTGCTTCTTGGAGGTCGAAACCACCCCCGCAGCAGACGCCGTCTGCTTGTTGGAGGTTGAAACCACCCGTGGTGCAGCCGTCGTCTGCTCCGAGAGGGTCGAGACCATCCCGGAGCAGACGCCTTCCGCTGCGCGGAGGTCAGCCCTTCACGCAGACGATCTGCTTGAGGGTGTGAACGACCTCCACGAGGTCGCTCTGCGCGGCCATGACCGCGTCGATGTCCTTGTAGGCCATCGGCGTCTCGTCGATGACGTCCTTGTCCTTGCGGCACTCCACGCCCTCGGTCGCCTTGCGGTGATCCTCGAGCGTGAAGCTCTCCTTGGCCTTGGTGCGGCTCATCTTGCGGCCCGCGCCGTGGCTGCAGGAGCAGAACGAGTCCGGGTTTCCCTTGCCGCGCACGATGAAGCTCTTGG
Organism: Deltaproteobacteria bacterium; assembly: GCA_017303575.1. Classification (GTDB taxonomy): domain Bacteria; phylum Myxococcota_A; class Polyangia; order Polyangiales; family Sandaracinaceae; genus JAFLCL01. The sequence continues at coordinate 13,291 of JAFLCL010000214.1, read as the reverse complement.
CGCCCATCGAGCCGGGGATGATGCCGAGCTCACCCTTGCCCGCGCGGACCGCGCCCTTGCGCGTGACCCACACGTCGGCGCCGAGGTGGTGCTCGCGCGAGACGTAGTTGTGGTGACACGCCACCGCCGTCTCGTCCGAGCCGCCCGACATGAACTGCGGGATGCCCTTGGTCTTCTTCAAGGCCGTGAGCACCGCGCGCATCATGATCTGGCGGTTCCACATCGCATAGTCCTGCGCCCAGCCGAGCGCCTCGACGTAGTCGTCGAAGAGCGTGGTGCCCTCGGTGAGGTACGCGAGATCGCGATCGGGAAGGCGCACATCGAGGCGCTCCATCTCCTTGCGCGCCTTCTCGATGAAGTAGCTGCCGGTGCGGTTGCCCACGCCGCGGCTACCCGAGTGCAGCATCACCCACACGCGGTCCTCGGTGTCGAGGCAGAGCTCGACGAAGTGGTTGCCGCCGCCGAGCGTGCCGAGCTGCTCGGCCGACGCGCCGCGCGCGAGCGAGCGGTGCTTGTCGCTGATCACCTTCCAGCGATCCGCGAGCTCGTCCGTCCACACGTTCTCGACGCCGCCGGGCAGCGTGCGCCACGCGCCCTTGTCGTTCTTGCCGCCGTTGTCGGAGCGACCGTGCGGGACGGCCTTCTCGATCGCCGAGCGGATCTCCGCGAGCCCCGTCGGGAGGTCGTGCGACGTGAGCGTGGTGCGCGTCGCCATCATGCCGCAGCCGATGTCGACGCCCACCGCGGCCGGCACGATCGCGCCCTTGGTCGGGATGACGGAGCCGACGGTCGCGCCGATGCCGACGTGCACGTCCGGCATGACGGCGACGTGGCCGTGCACGAACGGCAGCATCGCCGTCTTCTTGAGCTGCACGAGCGCGCCGTGCTCCACCGGAACGCCGCGCGTCCAGCTCTTGATCGGCACGCCCGGAGAGTCGTGCGTCTCGTACTGCGTGTCGTGCGAGTCGTCGTGCTGCATGTCGTCGTGGTGGGTCATGGCGGACGAGGGACGCACGATCCCACGCCTTCGGACGCACGCCCACGAATGCGGTCCAGTCCGTCGATCGCGGCGATCCGAGCGCTGGGGCGCGGATCGATCACGCGCCGTGGCGCGCGAGGATCGCGTCGCGCACGTAGAGGGCCAGACCCTCCCGTCGGCGATCGTAGTGCGCCGCGAAGCGTGGATCCTCGACGTACCCGCGCGCCAACCCCGTGTGGATCTCCGGCGTGCACGCGTAAAACCATCGATCGACGTGCGCGCGGTGACGCTCCGCGAGCGCGCTCGCCTCGGCCGAGCTTGCTGGCACGCCGCGCACGAAGAGCTCGCACAGCTCGCGCTCGATCGCCTCGCTCTCGGCGCGGATCGTCTCCCACTCGCGGGGGCCGTAGCTCTTCGTCCGTCGCCGGGACTCCGCGTACGCGTCGGTGTGCCCCCAGCGCTCGCGCGCCTCGTCGTCGTACGCCTCGGGCTCGAACGCGCCGAACGCGCGAACCCTCTCCTCGGGGGTCATGGGCTGCAGCACATCGCCGTGTCTCTGTGAGCTCTTCGGGTTGGGTCTCATCGTGGTCTTTCCTTCCGCCTCGGAGATCGCACGGTCGACGAGCGCGAGGAGCGCGCGGTCGGCCTCGAGACGGCGCGCGAGCGCGTCGCGGTGCGTGCGCAGGGCCCTGACCCGATCGAACGCTGGATCGCCCACGATCCGGGCGATCTCGTCGAGCCCGAGGCCGAGCGCGCGGTGCACGAGCACGACCTCGAGCTTCTCGAGGTCGCGGTCCGTGTAGAGACGGTAGCCCTTGGGCGACCGACCCGACGGAACGACGAGACCGATCTCGTCCCAGTGGTGCAAGGCCCGCACGCTCACGCGCGCGAGCCGGGCGACCTCACCGATCGTGCGTCTCTTCATGGCCCACGAGGTCTGCGGCCTCCCGCTGCGTGAGGGTCAAGGGCGCGAGCGCGTCTCGCGCGTGGAAAGAGCGCGCCCTCAGGGACCGGTGCGCGTGACGCAGGTGCACGCGGCGCGACCAGTGACCTCGTCGAGCGTGCACACCTCGCCGGGCTCGCACGCCGGTCCGCCTCCGCACGTGCAGGTGCTGACGTCGCGCGCGTCCGTGCACGCGTCGGCGCGCGCGCAGCCGCCGTCGCCGGCTTGGATGCAGATGGCCATCGCGCGCGCGCCGCTCGCGTTCTCCTCGGCCCAGAGCCTACAGCCGGTCATGCCGCGACCGTCGCAGATGCCCCTGGGCATCGGGCCTTCCATGCCGTTCGTGCACGCGGCGTCGGCGCCGCTCCGCGCATCGACGCTCGGCGCATCGGGCGACTCGAAGACGTCGGATCCGAGGGGCGCGTCGTTCGTCGAGAGCGCATCGAGGTCGGTGGACGTGGCACCGTCGATCGCCGCAGCGTCCGGGCTCGCGTGTGCGTCGGCCTCTTCGACGGTCCCACCGCACGAGCAGCCCGAGAGCGACACGGCGAGGGCAGTCGCCGCGAGCAGGAGGGTGACGAGCCTGCGAGCGCGCGTGTGGGCCATACGTCCGAGCGTACTCGCTGGATGCGTGCGCCTGCTACGTGGCGCCCGTGTCCACCGGCCGCGAAGACGAGGGGCGGTCCTCGATCGTTCGAGATCGCGAAGCACGCCGTTGCAGGCCGTATCGCAGACCTGCGCGCAAGCGGGGCTCGAAGAAAAGTGATCGAGGCACGAAACACGGCGCACGACGTGCCGACAAGGAGCGCGTTCGTGGTTGAAGGTCTCGTGGTTGCTGACGTTGTTGGGCTGACGTTGTTGGGCTGACGTTGTTCGTGGTTTTGGATTCGGACTGGAACAGGAACTGGGCACTGCGGAAGCGCCCGCGCACGGGGTGAGAGCCTCGTGCGCGGGCGCCGACGTATTCGTGTCTTCTTGCGGCGCGTCAGCCCGCCGAGTCGTGGCGCGTGAGCCGTGGCCGCGACGAGAAGCCGAGCACGGGGTCGAGCGCTGCGAGCGAGCACGGGAGCGAGACGAGCGCCGCGCAGCGCCCGGCAGGATCGAGGGGAGAGACACGTCGCCGGGGCGTGCGTTCTCGACGAGACGTCGCAGAGGCCCCGGCGTCCGCATCGTCGCGCGCGACCGTGAGGTCGAGGTGCGAGCATCTCCACGCGGACCCTGACGGCGCTTCGACGGAGCCGCTGATCGGACCAACGCGCTCGCCAGGCCCGTCGACGTGCTGCCGCTCCCGTCGCCCCGGTCCATCGCGGACTCCGAGCGACGGGCTCGAAGAAAAAGTGAACGAGCCACGAAACACGTCGCACGACGCGACGACAAGGAGCGCGTTCGTGGTTGGTCTCGTGGTTGGCTGTGTTGTTTGGGCTGATGTTGTTGGTGGTTTGGATTCGGACTGGAACAGGAACTGGGCACTGCCGAAGCGCCCGCGCACGGGGTGAGAGCCTCGTGCGCGGGCGCCGACGCGTTCGTGTCTTCTTGCTGCGTGTCAGCCCGCCGTGTCGTGGCGCGTGAGCGGTGGCCGCGACGAGAAGCCGAGCACGGGGTCGAGCACTGCGAGCGAGCAGGGGAGCGAGACGAGCGCCGCGCAGCGCCCGGCAGGATCGAGGGGAGAGACACGTCGCCGGGGCGTGCGTTCTCGACGAGACGTCGCAGAGGCCCCGGCGTCCGCATCGTCGCGCGCGACCGTGAGGCCGAGGTGCGGCATCTCCGCACGCGCCGTTCTGACCACGCGCTCGCCTGCCCGTTGCGCTGTCGCTGCCGGCGAGGAGCCCAGGTCCATCGCGGACCCCGAGCGACTGGCTCGAAGAAAAAGTGAGCGAGACACGAAACACAGCGCACGACGTGCCGACAAGGTGCGCGTTCGTGGTTGGTCTCGTGGTTGGCTGATGTTTGTTGGGCTGACGTTGTTGATGGTTTGGATTCGGACTGGAACAGGAACTGGGCACTGCCGAAGCGCCCGCGCACGGGGTGAGGGCCTCGTGCGCGGGCGCCGACGCGTCTTCGCGCTAGCGTCGGCTCGTGTCGGCGGAGACGCGCGTGCTCGTCGCGACGATGGTGCTCGCCGCGCTGTTGACCGGCCTCGCGCACTGGCTCGCGCAGCGAGGGCCTGCGCGTCGCGTGGTGGCGCACGACGTGGTCGCGATCCCCTCGGTCTTCCTCGAGGTCTCGGACGACACGATGCGCCATCGCGCGCGCGCCGACGCGTCGGTGCCGCTGGATGCGGCCGCTCGTGTGGACATCGAGGCGCGGCTCACGGAGATCCTCGTGCCCCGCGTGTGCGCTCTCCGCGCCGACTGCGGCTGTGGGCCCTATCCGCCAGAACGATCGTGTGAGGACGACGTGCGTCGCGACGTGCACCGGCTCTGGTCGGAGCACGCGCTCGAGGCACCGCTCACGCTCGTGTCGGACGAGCAGCTCGAGGCCGAGCTCGCGAGCGGCCTCAGCTGCCTCGTCGTGCGCCCCGCGCTCGAGCGGATCGTGGGGACCGATGCGATCGAGGGCGAGCGCTGCGGCGCGTTCCTCTGTCGCGACGGCCTGGCCTGCATCGATCACCGCTGCACCCGCGACGCGCAGCGCGGTGAGCCGTGCAACGAGGGCGATGATCGTCGGGGGCCGCTGCGCTTCTGCGACGCGCAGCTCACGTGCGTCGCGGGTCGCTGCGAGCCACCGCTGCCGCTGGGCAGCGTGTGCACCTGGGATGGCCTCTCGTGCGAGCCCGGGCTCGCGTGCAACGGCGCGCGATGCGTGCCGCGAAGGCGCGAGGGCGAGGTGTGTGATCCCGAAGATCCTTGGCATCCGTGCGCCGCGGGTCTGGCCTGCCTGGGCGAGGTGTGCCGTTCGCGCAGCGCCGTCGGCGAGCCGTGCGACGACATGCTCGCCGTGTGTGAAGGCCTGCTGGTCTGCATCGACGGCCGCTGCACGCAGGTGCCGCAGCGCCCGAGCGGCGCGATGCTGCGTCTCGTGCGCGCAGGTCGCCCCGAAGACGCTCAGGAGTGGGTCGACGTCGGCACACCGTGCACGCGCGGCTCGGACTGTGGGTGGGGCCTCTGCGAGGGCGAGGGCCCGCTCACGTGCATGAGGCCGGGACCTCACTCGATCCTGCCGAGCACGACGCCGCGAGATGGCGAGCGCCGCGCGCAAGAGGGTGAGGCTTGCGACACGACGCGCTGCGCGGAGGGCCTCGTGTGCGATCGCGATGTCGCCGCGCCGAGCCGGTGTGTGCCGCCGATCTGCGGGCTCACCACGTTCTTCGCGCCGCAGGACCGTCGCTGGCCGGAATGAGCGAGCGCGTCTGTTACGTTCGCGCGCGTGTCGGTGGAAGCACGCGTGCTCGGGGCGACGATGGTGCTCGCCGCGCTGCTGACAGGCCTCGCGTGGTGGCTCTCGCATCGGCGTGCGCCGCGCGCGCACGAGGCGACGCACGCATCGACGACCGAGCCCGCGCCGTGGCTCGTGTGGTCCTCGCCGCCGATCACGTCACGCGACGCGACGACGATCGTAGACACGTCGATCGCGAGCGATGCAGGGCCGAGCACCGAAGCGCGCGATCACCTCGGCGCGCTGCTCGTCGCACAGATCTGCGCACGACGCGACGAGTGCCTCTGCGGCGCCTACCCCTCGCCTTACGCCGAAGGCCACGAGACGGCGACGACGTGCGAGGCCGACGTGATGCGCGACTTCCTCCGCTGGTGGTCCGAGCGGGTCACCACGCCCGTCGTCCTCGTGGACGAGGCAGAGTTGTTGGAGCAGGTCGATCTCAGCGTCGGTTGCACGGGCACGCGCGCCCATGTGGACGCGTTCGTGCGAGCGGACGCCGTGGACGGCGAGCCGTGTGGCGATGAGCTCACTTGCCGGGACGGAGCTTCGTGTGTGGATGGCCTGTGCGAGGGCACGTCGAGCCTCGGAGAACCATGCACGGACATCGACGCGTGGGAACCACGCACTCGGTATTGCGACGAAGATCTTCGGTGTCTGCGAGGTCGCTGCGCGCAGCGGCTGCCCGAGGGCGCGCGTTGCGACCCCGAGCGGAACGAGTGCAGCGAGGGGCTTACGTGCGACCACCGTCGCTGCGAGCGGTTGCTCCAGGAGGGCGACGCGTGCCAGCCCGGTTCGGACTGTGACGGCTATCGCCTCGAGTGCATCGACGGACGCTGCGTGGATCCAGAGCCACTACGACTGCGGTGCGAGAGACCCACACTACGGCGCTGGGTCGGGCAGCACCGCGAGGACGACAACGAAGCTCCCGAGGAATGCATCCCGTTCGGAACGCCCTGCCAGCGCATGTCGGACTGCGGATGGGGTGTGTGCGAGGGCGAGGGCTCCTGGCTCTGCGACACGCCCGGTCCCCACGCCTCGATCCGTGTGCCGATTCGTCGCTCGCCGGGCGTTCCAACTTGCCGACCCGAGGAGAGCTGCTTCTTCGACTACGGCCGAGAATGCGAGTGCCCTCCGGGCCAGAGCTGCGGCGAAGTCGACGACGCTCGCCGGTGCCGACCCGATGTCGCCCGAGGAGGGAGCTGTCGAGGCCGACTCAGGGAGTGCGCGGAAGGGCTCGACTGCGATCTGCAGGTTCCTGTCGGCGGCCGCTGCGTCGGCTTTCTCTGCATGCAGACCCGCTTCTTCCCCTGAGGAGTGAGGCGAACTGCGACCCTCGTGGCGAAGCGGGGCGCGCGCCCTCGTTCGGGAAGGGGGATCAGGCGACCTTCGGCTCGGTCTTCACCATCTCCGTGCCGAGGCGCATCGCGCGTAGGCCCATCGACTGCCAGCGGATGCCGCTCGAGTCCTCGTCGCCGAAGAGCGTCGCGCGGGTGGGGACTCCGTCGAACGCGAGGCCCATCCCGAGCGAGTGCTCCTTGCGGCTCCAGCACACGCGACAGGGGAAGAAGTACTCCGTGCCGTTCTCTTCCACGCGGACCACCGTGCGCGCGCCGACCGAGAGCGGCTTGCGCGTCGCGATCGCGATGCCGAGGCCCGAGAGGTTCTTCACCGCGCCCACGCCGAAGCCGCCGGGCATCGTGAACTGCACGCCGGTGGGATACGGAAGACGCGGCATCTGACGCTGCGCGTCCGAGCGCTCGCCCTGGAGCAGCTGCGCCAGGCCGTAGAGACGCACACGCTCGTCGTCGTCGAGCGGAACGAGCTGGTCCTTACCGCGGAGCAGCTGGTACTCGAAGATCATCTCGAAGAGGTTGCGCATGGCTTCGTTGCTTCCTTCGTGGCGGGCGGTGCGACCCGAGACGCACACGCCCCCTACGAACTGACGCTCGTGCTTCTTCCGCCTCGGGCGTCGACGGCGTGACCCTCGTTCTGCAACCGAGGTGCCACGCACGATCAGGTCGCCACTGGGACGTACGTCGCGCGGGAAAGTTTGGATCTCCGCCTCGAACAGGTGGGCGAGCTGTGGCTCTCGCGTCTCGCTCCGCATGGCAGCCGTGTCATGGTGCCGACACGATCGTGCACGACGTAACTCTCTTCGAGCGTATTCCCGCTGGTACGGCGCCTCTGTCGGAGCGCATGCGGCCGCGGCGTCTGTCGGAGATCGTCGGTCAGGAGAAGCTGCTGTCGGCCAACAGCGTGCTGTCCAAGGCCATCGCGGACGATCGGGTGCCGTCGATGATTCTGTGGGGCCCGCCGGGCACCGGGAAGACGACGATCGCGCGGGCGCTCGCGTCCGAGTCGCGGGCCGAGCTCGTGCCGTTCTCGGCCGTGCTCGCGGGCGTGCCCGAGCTGCGCAAGGTGATCGAGGCCGCGCTCGAGCGACGCCGCACGCGGGCGCAGCGCACGATACTCTTCGTCGACGAGATCCACCGCTGGAACAAGGCGCAGCAGGATGCCCTGCTCCCGCACGTGGAGAACGGGACGATCGTCCTCGTCGGCGCGACCACGGAGAACCCCTCGTTCGCCATCAACGCCGCGCTGCTCTCACGCGCGCGGGTGTTTCGCCTCGAGGCCCACACGGCGGCCTCGATCGCGACGATCCTGCGGCGCGCGCTCGAGGACGAGACGCGCGGCCTGGGCAAGCTCGGGATCGAAGCGGACGAGGACGCGCTCGCGGCGCTCGCCGAGGCGGTGCAGGGCGATGGTCGTCGTGCGCTCGACGTGCTCGAGCTCGCGGCGGAGACGGTGGCGTCCGACACCGTCGGCGCGCGCAGACTCACGCGCGAGGCGATCGAGGGCGCGCTCGCGCAGAAGACGCTGCTCTACGACAAGAGCGGCGAGGAGCACTACAACGTCGTCTCCGCGTTCATCAAGTCGATGCGGGGAAACGATCCCGACGCCGCGATGTACTGGATGATGCGGATGCTCGAGTCGGGCGACGATCCGCTCTTCGTCATGCGGCGCATGGTGATCTTCGCGAGCGAGGACGTGGGCAACGCCGATCCACAGGCGCTCGCCACGGCGATCAACGCAGACGCCGCGCTGCGCAGGCTCGGCATGCCCGAGGGCCTGCACCCGATGGCGCAGTGCTGCACGTACCTGGCGAGCACGGTGAAGAGCAACGCGAGCTACGTCGCGTGGCAGCGCGCGAAAGAAGACGTGCACGCGCACGGCCCGCTGCCGGTGCCGCTCCACCTGCGCAACGCGCCCACCAAGCTCATGAAGAGCGAGGGCTACGGCCAGGGCTACCGCTACCCGCACGACGAAGGCGGGCATGCGACGGGCGCGACGTACCTGCCGGACGCGCTCGTCGGCACCCGCTACTACGAGCCGAAGAACGCGGGCTTCGAGAGCAAGCTCAAGGGACGTCTCGAGCGCCTGCGCGGAGAGGGCGCTCCCGAGCCCAAGGAAGACTGAGCGCGATGGAGTATCAGCTCGCCACCCACTCGCCGTCGGTGCTCGCGCGTCACGTGCTCGAGGCGGATCGCCTCGTGATCATCGATGCCTCGAGCGGTCGGCGCGACGAGGTCGCCTTCTCGGACATCCGCGCCCTTCGGCTGCGGCAGACGCTGGGCGCGTACGTGATGGTCATCGAGCGGGCGTCCGGTCCCGCCGTCATGGTGCGCTCGCGGTGCGTGCTGCCCAGCGGGATCGACGATCGTGTGGCCGACTACAGCGCGCTCGCGAGGAGGCTCCACGAGGCTTGCCGCGCCAATGGTCCCGCGACCGTGTTCGTCGGCGGCTCGACCGCGTTCTTCGGGCTGGGCTGGGTGCTGTTGACGCTGAGCGTCGTGTTCTCGGCGATCCTCGTGTGGGCGCTCTCGTCGGGCGATGCGCCGCCTCGAGGTCTGTTCGCGATCGTCCCGCTCGCGCTCGTCGCCGGCGCTGCGTGTGTGCACCAAGGCCGAGCCACGCCGTACGACCCGAGCGCGCCGCCCGCGAGACTGCTGCCGCACTGAGCGAGCGCGAGGCATGCTGGCGCGCATGACCGAGACCGCGCGCATCACGGCCGAGCAGTTCACGACGCTGATCCACGAGACCATCCCGCTCTCTCGGGTGTGGGCGTTCGAGGTGCTCTCGCTCGGCTACGGCACGGCCACGCTGCGCATCGGGTTCCGCGAGGAGCAGCTGCGCGCGGGCGGGACGATCAACGGACCGACGTTGATGACGCTCGCCGACACAGCGCTCTACGCCGCCGTGCTGAGCCGCGTCGGCTTCGAGCCGCTCGCCGTCACCAGCGACCTGAGCTTCAAATTCCTCCGCAAGCCGGCCCAGGCTGCGCTCCTCGGCGAGGCCACGCTGCTCCGCTGCGGCAAGCGCCTGGCGGTGGGGGAGGTTCGCATTCGATCCGAAGGCAGCGACGCCCTCGTCACGCACGCGACGGGGACCTACGCGCTGCCGTGAGCGACGCGCGGGCTTCGGCGCGTCGGCTGCGGAAAACTCGCGCTGCGGAAAAGGAGAACCCCGCCTCGGGGGGGACCGGGGCGGGGTGGAGGTCGCCTGCTGGCGGGACGCTTTCGTGCGGGGGAGGGAGGAAAGCGCGGCAGGCGACGGAAATAGAGGACGGCGGCTCGCGGGCGGGGGGGACCATTGCAAGCCGCCGTCTAGGTTGTACTCCCCCTTAAGCGAAGCCCATGCCAGCCCAGGCGCGTCGAAAACACTCACCTTTTTGCGCTGGCCGGGCTGCACCTTTGCAAAGATGAAAGGTGATCCCGTTTCACCTCTGCAGTCGCGAAGGACGGAAGGGGGGAGGTGTCGCGCCGATGCGACAGGGGGCCGTGCGTGTCAGTTCCCGACTTCCGGCCGCGACGGGGGTGGAGGAAAAAGGGGAGCCGTGCTGCGCGTCACTCACTCGAACTGGACCGAGGCGCTCCTCGCGTCGCTCGGTCGTCGCCTGCCGCGCGATGCGTTCGTCGAGGCCACCGTCATCGTGCCCAACCGCGCGATGGAGCGGGTCGTCGAGCTCGGCCTCGCGCGCGCGCACGGGCTCGTCGCCAACGTGCGGTTCGCGCGGCTCGAAGCCTGGATGCACGAGACCCTGGTGAGCGCCGAGCCCGTGCTCTCGCGGGCGGAGCTCGAAGGGCGTGTGCTGGCGGTCCTGTCGGATCCGTCGATCGAGGGCGCGCGGGAGGCCGATCCGGCGACTGTCGAGGGCGAGCTCGGGCCCGTCGTTCGCTACCTGCTGGCAGGCGATGGACGCTGGACCAGCGGGGCCACCGATCGCCGCCGTCTCGAGCTCGCCCCGCGTCTGGCGCAGCTGTTCTCGGAGTACACGTACTCGCGTCCGGATTGGATCCGCGCCTGGATGCGGGGCGAGGTCAGCACCGAGGAGCGCGGGCTCGAGCGGGCAGTCGAGCGCTGGCAGGCCGCGCTGTACCGTCGTGCCCGCGGCATCGGGCCCGCGCGCACGACGCTCGCCGAGCTGCTCGAGGCCCCGCCTCGTGGCCTCCCGAAGCGCACGCACGAGGTGCGCGTGGACGGCGGCCCGGCGTTCGTCTTCGGCGTGTCGTACGTCGCGCGTGTGTTCCACGACGCGCTCGTGCGCATCGGCGAGGCGCGGGACGTCGAGCTCTTCGTGCTGAACCCGTGTCGGGAGCTGTGGTCCGACGTCGCGTCGCGAGGCGCCGGTCGCGAGCGCGTGATCACCGAGAGCGTGAGCGGCCTGCGCGCGCCCTCGCTCGACGTCGAGGAGGACGAGCCCGAGAGCTCGCCGTTCCTCGCATCGGTGGAGTCACCGCTGCTCGAGGCGTGGGGGAGGCCGGGACGCGAGCACGTCGCGACGCTCGATGCCGCGGTGGAGTTCGACACCACGGCACGCTTCGTCGATCCCGGCCGGGGAGAGGACACGCACCTCCATCGCGTGCAGCGTTCGCTGCTCGATCGCACGCCCATCGCTCCCGGTCCCACGGACGGCAGCCTCGTGGTCCTGCCGTGCACGAGCGTCCGACGCGAGGTGGAGACGGTGGTGTCGCTCGTGTGGGCGCTGCTCGCGGACACGGATCGACTCGCGCGTGAGGGGCACGGCGAGCCACTGCGCTCGAACGAGATCGCGATCCTCGTCCCTGCGTCGGACCGCGAGACCTACCTGCCGCACCTCGAGGTCGTGCTCGAGGGCGCACGCGGAGACGGCGTCGCGGGAGAGGGCGTCTCGCTGCCCTGGTCCGCGCAGGATCTCCGCCTGGCCGCGCGGAGCCGTGTGGCCGAGGCGGGCCTGCGTCTCCTCTCCTTCCTTGGCGCGACGCCCACACGACGCGCGGTGCTGGGCCTCGTCGCGCACCCGCTCGTGCGCTCGAGCGCGAGCGAGATCGAGCCGCCGGGCGAGCGGTTCTGGGCCGAGCTCGCCGATGAGGTGGGCATCGTGCGCGGCATCGACGAGCGCGACCTGCGGGGCACGTATGCGGATCGCGCCAGCGGCGAAGGTCGCGTGCTCCACTTCGATCAAGGGCTCGCGCGGCTCGCGATCGGCTGCGCGCTGGGGGAGGGCTCGGAGGAGACGACGGTGGGCGAGCTCGCGCCCGCGCGCGTCAGCGACACCGAGTCGGTGATGGCGTTCGTGACGCTGGTGCGCTCGCTGCTCGCCGATCACCGTGCGCTCGAGGGCGCGCGGCTGACGCTGACCGCGTGGGCCTCCCTCTTCGATGCGCTGCTGGGGGCGTACGTGCGCCCGTCGTCTTCGGGCAGCACGGCCGAGGACAAGGAGCTCGAGAGCTGCCGCAAGGCCCTGCGCGAGATCGCGTCGATGGACGTGATCGACGCGGACGAAGGCGCGGAGCCGCGGCTCGTGTCCAAGGAGATCGCGCTCGGGCTCGCCACGCGCGCGCTCGAGGACGTGCCTGCGGTCCGCGGCGAGCCGCAGTCGATGGGCGTGGTGGTCGCGTCGCTCCTTCCGATGCGCGCGATCCCATTCCGCGTGGTGTTCGTGCTCGGGCTCGGGGAAGGCCTGTTCCCCGAGGAAGGCATGGACCTGGGGCTCGATCTTCGACGCGCGCGCCGCCGGGTGGGCGACGTCGCGCCCGAGGAGCGTGATCGCTACGCGTTCCTCGAGACCTTGGTGTCCACGCGCGATCGGCTGTTCTTGTCGTACGTCGCGCGCGACGAGCACACCGGCGATCCGCACGCGCCGAGCACGGTGCTGACGGAGCTGCTCGAAGCGGCGGGCGGCGCGCTCGAGGTGCGTCCGCCCGCGCGTCGTCACGATGCGCTGACCGATCGGAGCTGGCTCATGGACGGTGCGCTCGGTCTGTCGCATCCGACGGCGTTCGCAGCGATGGTCGCGTCGATGAGCGGAGCGGTGTCCGAGAGCACTGCGAGGCAGCGAGGCGATCGCGAGCGCCATCACTTCCAGGACGTGGAGGTGACCACCGAGGCCTGGGCGCGCATGAGCGCAGACGATCCGCGGCGTGTCGAGCTCGCCCTGCCGCCGCTTCCGCCGGCGACGCTCGACGTCGAGCGCGTCGTGCGCGTCAAGACGCTGCACGCCTTCCTCGCCTGCCCGCTCCAGGGTCGCGCGAGCCACTGGCTGCGCGGCGCCGCGGAGGACGATCGAGCGCTGCTCGTCGACGAAGAGCCGCTCGATGCCGAGGCGCGCGATCTCGGGAGCCTCGCGCGCGATGCGCTGCTCACGTCGCTCGATCGAGGCCTGGGCGAGTCGCCCGCTCGAGCGCTCGCCCACGCGGTGGACGAGGTGGTCGAGGCAGCGCGAGGTCGAGGACACGTCCCGGTGGGCGTGCTCGGGGAGGACGTGCGTCGTGCCGTCATCACACGCGCGGAGCGTTGGCTCGCGGCGCTGCTCGAGGCGCGTCCGGGGGTCCGCCTCGCACACACGGTGCGACTGGGACGCGCCTCCGCGCACGACGCAGCGATGCACCGCCACGTCGACGTGCGCGCTGCGCTCTTGCTCGCGAACGCGCCCGTGCCGGCGGGCGCGTCCCGGG
>JAFLCL010000213.1 GCA_017303575.1 Deltaproteobacteria bacterium | reverse complement strand
GCCCCTGGCCCACGGCCTGATCACCTCGATCGACGTCGACGACGCCCGCTCGATGCCCGGTGTGCTCGACGAGAGCCGCAGCGCGATCTCGAGGAAGCGCCCCGCGGGCACGGGGCCGGGCGCCTCCGCGAGCGACGCGGTCGGGGCGGGCGCGAAGGCGCCGATCCACGGCGTCGTTGCCAGCCCCGCGCGCGTCGTCGCGCTGCGCACGCGGACCTCCACCCGCGTCTCCGCGGGAACGTCCGCGTCGAGCGTGATCGAGGACCAGATCGCGGAGTCGCACGCCTCGAGCGTCTCGCGGTGGCTTCCGATCGCGCCGAGGATCCCGTTGAGGCCGAACCCGGTGAAGTCCGAGTACGTGTAGGGCCCGAGGCCGGTCGGATGGCTCGTGATCTCGCCGCTCGAAGGATCGAGCCGGTACGCGCGGCTGGCGTCGCGCGCGATGCCCCACACGCGGCCGTCGAACGCGACGCCGACGCCGACCACGTCGCGTGTGCCCTCGAGCGGGTAGGTCGCACGCAGCGAGAGGTCTGCCACCTCGAGCGCGAAGAGCGCGCCCGTGCCGTTGCCGGGGCCCGCGACCCACACGGTGTCCGCGCTCGCCGAGATGCCGCGCATCAGCCGCGTGTTGGTCATGCCCACGCCCGATCCGGGGAGGCTCTCGCTGCGCGACCACGCGCGCGTCCGAGGGTCGTAGGCGATCGCGCCACGCCATGTCTCGTCGTTCGCAGCGAGCACGATGCGCCCGAGGCCGTCGACCGAGATGCCGTAGGTGCGGAGGAGCGCGCCCGGCAGCGCGACCTGCTCGACGGCGAAGGTGTCGGGGTCGACCGCGACGATCACCGCGTAGGCCGCGGGGCCCGACGTGAGCCAGATGCGTCCGTCCGGACCGGCGACGGCGCCGTAGGGCGCGATGCCGATCGGGATCGTCGCGATCACGTGACCATCGAGCTGCGAGAGCACGACGACGCTCTGCTCGTGGAAGAGCCCGACCCAGACGTCCCCGGCCTCGCCGTCCGGGCCCGCGAGCCCGATCGCGAGCGCGCGCGCGACACCGTTCACGCGACCGACGGGCACGCTCCACAGCACACACTCGTCGTCGCTGACCATCTCGCCCATCACCGCCGCGGTCGAGATCACGCCATCCGCATCGAGGTCCGCGCTGGTCTCGATCACGCCATCGAGATCGCGATCCACACAGCGCGAGACATCGCCCGCGATCTTCGCGACCGAGGCCTGTCCTTCGAACGCGCGGTTGGCGACGTAGGCGTCGAGGCGCTGATCGATCGCCGTGCGCGAAGGCGCGTTCGGGGGCCCTGCCTCGAGGCCCGAGCTCGGCGCGACGGAGTGGTAGCGACCGGTCTCGCGGCCCGTCGCGGGATCGAGGCGTGAGACGGTGCCTTCGTCCGAGCTCGCGATCCAGATCGCTGGCTGCACGATGTCGACGCGCGGCGGCTGAAGCGTCAGTGCGCCATCGTCGGTGACGATCACGCCGCTCGATCCGTCGCCGAGCACCCAGCCATCGGCGCCTGGCGACGAGAAGCGCTCACACGCCGCGCCCTCGTCGAAGGCTCCGTCGCAGTCCTGATCGAGGCCGTCGCAGATCTCGACGCTCGCCACGTCGTCGACGATCCCGTTGCAGTCGTCGTCGCGGCCGTTGCAGACCTCGACGATCAGGTCACACGGACCCGCGTCCCGCCGCCCGCCGGGAGGAGGAGGCGGCGGAGCGGACTCGCATGCCACGACGAGGAGCGCCGTGGCCGCGAGCCAGCGTCGATCACTCGCCGTACGGCACCCAGATGTTCTTCACCTGCGTGGCCTCGCGCAGGAACTCGCGACCTTCGCCCTCGCGGCCGTCGAACCAGTTCCTCTCGCGGCCGTGCGTCGCGAACGTGCGCTTCATGTTGCCCGCCGAGAGCTTCTCGACCTCGGCCGTGAGCGCCTCGGGGCCGTGGTACCAGAGGCTGTCGATGCCATCGTGCGCAGCGAGCACGGGCGTGAGCTCCTTGCGCGTGCCGGTCACGATGTTCACGACGCCGCCGGGCAGATCGCTGGTGTCGAGCACCTGGTAGAGGTCAGTCGCCGCGAGCGGCCACTTCTCGCTCGGCACCACGACGATCGTGTTGCCCATCGCGATCGCGGGCGCGACGAGCGAGACCAGTTGGAGCAGCGGCGCAGCATCGCCGGTGACGATGCCGATCGTGCCGATCGGCTCGTTCATCGCGACCGTCACGTTGCGGTGAGGCGTCGAGTGCACGAGGCCGTCGTACTTGTCGGCCCACGCTGCGTACGTGAAGAGACGCTCCACCGCGAGCTCGACCTCGAGCTGACTGCGCGAGCGATGGCCCGTCATCTTCGCGAGGCGCGAGGCGAGCTCGGCCTGTCGCGCGGAGAGGTTCTCCGCGAGGTAGTAGAGGATCTGCGCGCGGTTGTGCGCGGTCTGGCGTGCCCAGCCGTGCGCTGCGTGCGCGGCCTCGACGGCGTTGCGGATGTCCTTGCGGTTGCCCGCGCCGACCTGTCCGAGGACCGTTCCATCGGCGCCGTGGACGGCCTGCGAGTAGCCGCCATCGGGGCGCGCTTGCTTGCCTCCGATGTAGAGCTTCGCGGTGCGATCGATCGCGGGCAGACCGATCCCGCCACCGCCGAAGCCGTGCTCGTCCGCTGCGGTGCCGGGGGAGCTCGCGACCATCGGCTCTTCGATCGTGCCGTGCGCGTCGGCCATCCAGCGCGGGCGCACGTACTCGAAGAGACCTTCCTTGCCGCCCTCGCGGCCGTAGCCGCTCTCGCGGTAGCCGCCGAAGCCAGCGGCCGCGTCGAACACGTTCGTGCAGTTGATCCACACGGTGCCGGCCTTGATCTTCGGCGCGACGTCGAGCGCGAGGTTGAGGCTCTCGGTCCAAACGCTCGACGCGAGGCCGAAGGCCGTGTTGTTCGCGAGCGCGACGGCCTCCTCGGGCGTGCGGAACGTCATGAACACCACGACGGGCCCGAAGATCTCGACCTGCGCGACGGTGCTCGCGGGTTGCACGTCGCTGAGGATGGTGGGCGGATAGAACCAGCCCGTCGTCGGGCACGACCACGAAGGCTGCCAGCGCTTGGCGCCTTCCTTCTCACCTTGCGTGACGAGGCCCGCGATGCGGTTCATCTGCACGTCGTCGACGATCGAGCCCACGTCGATCGCCTTGTCCATCGGATCGCCGATCCGCAGCGTCTCCATGCGCGCGCGCAGCTTGGTGAGCAGGCGCTCCGCGATGCTCTCCTGCGCGAGGATGCGTGAGCCCGCGCAGCAGACCTGACCCTGGTTGAACCAGATCGCGTCGACGACGCCCTCGACCACGCTGTCGAGATCCGCGTCCTCGAACACCACGAACGGCGACTTGCCGCCGAGCTCGAGCGAGAGCTTCTTGCCGCTGCCGGCGGTCGCCTCGCGGATGATGCGACCGACCTCGGTGGAGCCGGTGAACGCGACCTTCGCCACGCCCGCGTGCTTGGTGATCGCAGCGCCCGTGCGGCCATCGCCGGTGACGAGGTTCACGACGCCCGGAGGAAGACCGACCTCCTGGCAGATCTCACCGAACAGCAAGCACGTGAGCGGCGTGAGCTCTGCGGGCTTGAGCACCAGCGTGTTCCCCATCGCGAGCGCGGGCGCGATCTTCCACGCGAGCATCAGCATCGGGAAGTTCCACGGGATGATCTGCCCGACCACGCCGAGCGGCACGTAGTCCGGCATCTCCTTCTCCATCAGCTGGGCCCAGCCCGCGTGGTGGTAGAAGTGGCGCGCAGCCAGGGGCACGTCGATGTCGCGCGACTCGCGGATCGGCTTTCCGTTGTCGAGCGTCTCGAGCACGGCGAAGAGGCGCGAGTGCTTCTGGATGGCGCGCGCGATCGCGTAGAGAAATCGCGCACGACCATGCGAGCCGAGCGATTGCCAGCCGGGGAGCGCGCGCGTCGCGGCCTTCACCGCCGCATCCACATCGGCCTCGGTGCCCTGCGTGATGTCGGCGAGCTTCTGCTTGCGGCCGGGGTTGATGGTCGCGAAGTGCTCGGTGCCCGCGACCCACTTGCCGTCGATCAGCTGACCGAAGCGGCGCTGGTGCTTGTCGAGCCACTCGTTAGCGGCTGCGTCGCTCTCCGGTGCGGGGCCGTACTCCATGGTGTCGAAGATCCGATTGATGAGGTCCTGCTTGACCGTGCTCTTGTTGGAACCGTCCATGATGTCCTGTCTACGGAAGAATGGTGAAACCCCAGCTCGATGGGGGCGAGTTGTCAAGGTGCCGAGCAGCGCTCGTCGAATCGGTTCGCGTGGACACGGCAGTCCTCGAGATCGTCGCAAGCTCTCGTGGAGCAAACGGCGACGTCGCTGAAGATGCCCTGGCACTCGGCGTTGAAGAGGCCGACCGTGCGCGCGCACCGAGCAACATCGTCCTCCTGGCTAGTCCCACCGAAGGCGCCAACTCGATAGGTTCCGCACCTGACCGCGCTGTCGATGACCGTCTCGCATGCCGCAGGCGGCGGGAGACTGCCCTGCTGGCACGCCGTGAGAGCCAGACAGACGACGAGCAGAACGAACGAGAGCCAACGCTTCATCGGGACGCGTCCTCTAGGGTTCCGGCATCAGCCTGCGGCACGTGTCGAATGACCGCGACCCATTCATCGAAGCACGAAGGCATGCACGTTCCGCTGATCGAACGTTGGAGTCGGATCGGTGGGAGTTGGCCTTCTGTTGCTTCCTCGCCGAACGGATTGTGGTCCTGCAGCGTCCACTCACGAAGCCCCCAGAGTTGCCACCAACCGTCGCAGTGAGGGGCACTCGACGAGATGACCGTTCCCGCGGTGGTGCGTACATCTCCGGTGAAATCGATGCTCCCCAGCGGCTCCGCGGGGACCACGCCATAGGAGAAGCACTCGAGCCCCGCCTGCCGCCGGTCGTTCAGTCGAAATCGATAGACGCCGACGTCCAACCCGTCCACACCCATGCAGGAAGGGAGGGAGGTTGGAATTGAGAGATCGCGCCACAGATAGGGCCCATCCGGGGTGTATGGCGCGACGATCTCAAGCTCCACGACCTCACCCAGTCGCAGCCCTTCGTAACAGTCGGGGGCTGGAGAGCGGGGCCAGCATCCGGTACCGGCCAGTCCTAGGCTGGTCGCGAGTGACCACCCGAGAGCACCCCTCACGGCGTCATCCAGAATCCCGGACATCCCCCTCCGGGTGTGTGCAGTCCGTAGACTGCGCATATCGCGGCGTCCGATGTGCCCGCCAACCGCAGCGCGCGCGTCTGCCCGTGCATGAACGTTCCAGTCGCGAAGATGAAACTCTCAACTGGGTCCAACATCCACAGGCGCATTCCGTTCAGCACGACGACGAACGGGACCGCAACGGTCTCCTCGGCAAGCCCCGCAGAAGGTCCCGGCGCAGGTACCAAAACGTTGGCCGAGGGACACGCCACGGCGCCGGAGGGGCAACCAGTGGTCGGCATCCAGACTTGTCCGTGGTGTCCGAGGCCGATGCCCGACGCGTCGTCGTCCCATAGATCGTGTAAGAGCGTGGACACGCGAGACGCCTCCACGTTGAGCGGGCCATTCAGGCCGGGGAAGCTGGCGATCTCGGTGCCCGTGATGTTGAAGTCGAAACATCCGGGCACTCCTGGACCGGCAAACGTGGGGTCACAATACCGCTCGTTTGCGCCGGGTCCCGAACCCACGCCGTCGCCGGGGTAAACGCCCATGACGTTGCCCAGGCGGTTCCCGCCACCGGCGAGTTGATCGGCGAAGACGTCTGCCATCGCTTCGTTCAGCAGCATGGGTTCGAAGAGGAGATTGTTCGGACCGACCGGAGACGCGAGCGTGCCGAGGAAGATCGTCATCAGGTGCTGCGAGTAGATCGCCGGGTTCGGCGACATCGTCACCATGAACTGGTAGAACGCGTGGTGTCCGAACTCGTGCGCGAACACCAGTCTGGACGTGTTTCCGGGCGGCCACACGATGTCGACGTTCATCAGCGCGCGAATCGACAGCACGCTCGCAAGCGCGAGCTCGGGGGGGAGCGGCGGAAGGCCCAGGAATGGAACTCCGGCGGGGATCGCCAGAGCCGGAAATCCCAGACTCACGGCGATGAAGAGCGTGCCGTCGAGTGCGGTGGAGGCAAGAGCTGACGCCGGATCGCGGCCTCCGAGGCCGATGACGTAGCCGTTCCCTGTCTGGGCGAGCAGCTGTGCGTGGTTGTCTACGGCGACTGTCGGCATGCGAATCGGAGTCTGCTGCGCCGCAAGAAACTGGACTCCGTCATTCGCGACAGTGAGGTTCTGGAGATCCTGATCGGCGAGCGTCGTGTTTACGGTCGCGGTCGCTGCACCACTCGGGATGAGGATTGCCGCGGTACACGTCGTGGTCGGGACCCAGTAGTTGATCATTCCCCCTTCACGAAGGCGGTTTCGCGTGCAGAACCGATAGGATCGTCCATTCGGCAGGACGAACCCCGTCGTGTTGCCCGGCCCGAGGAACGAACGGTACGTACCGAATGGAAACGAGACCAGTTCGGCGAACACTTCCTGGCCGACGTTGGCGATGGGAGTTCCGCGGAGAGGCCCCCATGTGCGGCGCAGCGGCGCGCCGACTGGCGTCCAGTCTGCGTCAGGTGTGGAGATCGTCAGGTTGAAGGTTACCGCGGCATTCTCCGTGACACCGCCGAGCAGCCATCCAAAGAAGTCGCGCACGGCGTCCGCGACCGCGATGCTCGACTCGATGAAAGCCCGACCGAGGTCGCTCAGGAGTTCACTGATCGCCTCTACACGCACTCCAGGCGCGGGGTCGCGGGATCCCATCCTGGGCCACTCGAAGCCTCGCGAGATCAGTGTCTCGAGATCGACCGACCCGTCGTGGTTCAGGGCAACTCCCTCAGGCGGGTTGCGAAGTGAAACGATCTCGTAGATCGGCTCGCCGTTCAGCGCAGCGTCGCGAAGGACGTTGTAGGACCTTCCGCCGATCAAGGTGAAGATCCAGCCTCCATGAGACCCGCCGGCGGACACGTGAAGCGGGCCGTCGGGCAGCGTGCGGCGCTCTCCGTCGAACAAGGGCTGCATGGACCACGGCAGGCCTGCCTCGTCGAGAAGGTCGAAGTGATCGAGCGAGTCGATTCGAATCACCGCGTAGAACACCGCCGGGGAGCCGTCCGGCTCGATCTCGGGCAGCGGTGCCGTGTTGGCCCAGTCGAAGGACTCCGTGATGGCAGCGGCCTCGTCGTCAGGAAGGAACTCGGCGACGCGTTCGTACCCGCCGACTACTGTGGGCGGGTACACCGCGTCGATCGTGAAGCTCTGCTCCTCCCCACCTTCCCCAACGCCAGCGACGCAACCAACACCAGCGACCATGGCCCCGAGGGCAAGCAAGACATGCCACTTCTTGTGTGGATTCATCGGTCCCTCCGTCGATGAGCGAATCATGGCGCGACCTTGGGTGTCAAACGCAGGAGCCGCCGTTCACGCCATCGGGTGGCGATGGAACGCGGCGTAGCGTCCGGTGACGTGGAACTCGAGCTGGCGCTCGATGTCGGCGACGAGCGCGCTCGCGCCGAAGCGGAAGAGGTCGGGCTCGAGCCACTCGCGGCCGAGCTCGTCCTTCATCAAGAACATGTACTCGAGCGCCTGCTTCGCGGTGCGGATGCCGCCCGCGGGCTTGTAGCCGACCTTGAAGCCGGTGCGGCTCGCGTACTCGCGGATCGCGCGGACCATCACGAGCGTGAACGGCAGCGTCGCGTTCACGCTCTCCTTGCCCGTCGAGGTCTTGATGAAGTCCGAGCCCGCCATCATCGCGACCCAGCTCGCCTTCGCCACGTTCCTCAGCGTGCCGAGCTCGCCCGTCGCGAGGATGGCCTTCATGTGCGCCTCGCCGCAGGCCTCGCGCATCGCACGGACCTCGTCGTAGAGCGACTGCCAGTCGTTCGTGAGCACGTGCGCGCGGTGGATGACGATGTCGATCTCCTTGGCACCATCCGCGACGGATCGGCGGATCTCCTCGAGGCGCGTGTCGAGCGGCACGAGACCGGCGGGGAAGCCCGTCGAGACGGCGGCCACGGGGACCTTCGTGCCCTCGAGCTCGTGCACCGCCGTCTTCACGAGGTCGTGATAGACGCACACGGCGCCCGTCGTGATGTGGCGCGAGGTGACGCCGAGCGCCTCGAGGATGTCCTCACGGATCGGGCGCCGCGCCTTGGCGCACAGCCGCTTCACGTTGCCCGGCGTGTCATCGCCAGCGAGCGTCGTGAGGTCGATCAGCGTCATCGCCTTGAGGAGCCAGGCGAGCTGCCACTCCTTCTTCACCGTGCGACGCGTGCCGATCGTGGCGGAGCGGCGCTCGACGGCGCTCTTGTTGATGTGGATGTCCTCGACCCAGCCGAGGTTCAGGGCAGTTCCGGGGTTTCTCTCGTGCGACATCGGGGCGCGAATCCTCGCACGGAGCGATGCGCGTGGGCGAGGGGATCGAAGCGCCGTAGCGCCGCGGAGCACCAGCCGACGGACGCGTGCGTCAGCGCTCGGCGGAGCTGTCGGGCGCGGCCGGGAGGAAGAGGCGCCCGATGGGGAGCTCGATGTCGTCGAACGGTCGGATGCGCACCGTCGCCGTGTCGTCGCACACGCCGAGCTCGACCCACATCCCGTCGCGCAGCTCGAGCGCTTCGAGCGTGCGCGTGTCGGGGTCGAGCAGCCAGTAGTGCGAGACACCGTGCTTGGCGTAGAGGTGTCGCTTCGTCACCCGATCGCGTCGCGCGGTCGAGGGCGACTGGATCTCGCACACCCAGTCCGGCACGACGGTGACGGGACGCGTCTCGGTGTCCTTCAGGCGCTCGCGACGAAACCCGACCACGTCGGGACGCACGATGTCGTGCGCTGTGAGCTGGACGTCCAGCTCGGTGAAGATCCACCAGCCGCCAGGACCGCCGAAGCCGTCGTCGTCGTCGTAGGGACCGCCGATGAAGCGCGAGATGGACCTCTGTGCTCGCCCATGCGCTGGCCGGGGGCTGAGCGTCACCTCGAGCGAGCCCGCGAGGATCTCGGCCTTGTCCTTCTCGTCGAGCGCGAGGAGCGCGTCATAGGTGAGGAGCTTTCGCGCCGCGGTCATCACGCCATCATGACGCGATCACGCGAGCGCGAGAAGCATGCGACGCGAGCTCACGGCTCGGTCAGCATCATCGACACGGGCGACGCGGGCTCCGAGAGCGCGAGCTCGGACAGGCCGATGAAGAGCCCCTGCGTCGCGAGCCCGACGAGGCCGGTCACGACCAGGCCGACGATCGCGTCGGCCTCGATCGCCGCCATCAAGAGGCCCGTGAGGCCCATCATCACGGGCGGTCCCCACATCCACAGGTTCGCTTCGGTGCCCGCGCGCGGATCATGGGTGAGCTCGGTGTGCCGCAGCGCTGCGTAGGTCGTCGCGCCCGCGCCGAGCGCGAGGCCCGTCAGGATCGCGACGATGGCGTTGTCACCGCCCGCTGCGACGTCGATCGCGCCGCCGAGCATCAGCCCCTCGACCAACCCGTGGATGCCCGCCGTGAGCACGAGCGAGCCGTCCGCGTCCCACCCGTTCGGTCCGCCGACGCCCGCGATGATGGGTGGGATCACGAGGACCAAGGCCGAGCCGAGCAGCACCGCGAGCATGGCAGTGATGTTCGACATCGCAGGTGACTGCACGATCGCGCAGAGCGGCAAGAGGACGAGGCACGCCATGCCCTCGCCGAGGTTCATGTCGGTGTTGGCGAGGATGCCGATCGCGATGGGCATCGTGAGGAGCAGGGCGCCCTCGACGGAGCCGAGGAGGATGGCTGCCCCGTTGGCCGCTTGGAGCGGCTGCTCTTGCGCGCTCGCGGACGACGGCGCGCACAGCGCGAGCACCATCACACAACCGAGCACCGCCGCCCACGATCCGACTCGAACCCGTCGATCCGCCGTCATGCCGAGAGCATGCCGCGACGGCGGCGGGCGTGGGAACTACGCGTCGTGTGGGCTGTGTGCGTCGCGGTACAAGGGACTCATGCGTAGCTCCCTGTCCCTCCTCGTCCTCTTCGTCGCGAGCTGTGGCTCGCAAGCCACGACCACGATCACTGGCGACGCATTCGCCTTCAACGAGGGCACCGGTTCCCTCGTCGCCGACGCGCACGTCTTCGTGCTCGAGGATCCCGAGCTCGACGCGACCACGGATGCGCAGGGACACTTCGTGATCGCGGGCGTGCCCATCGGGAGCGACGCGACGCTGGTGCTCGAGCACCCCGACTTCATCCCCATCCAGACCGGCACGCACGTGGTGCCGGCCGCGGGCATCGATCGCATCACCTTCCAGGCAGTGCGCCCCGTGATCCGCGACGCGCTCGCGCAGCTCATCGACATCACGCCCGACCCCACGCGCTGTCAGATGGTCACCACCGTGACGCGCGTCGGTCGCTCGCTCTACGACGAGGGCGCGCACGGCGAGGCAGGCGCGATCGTCACCATCACGCCCGCGGTGCCCTCGGAGGCCGGCCCCATCTACTTCGACGCGAGCGTGCTCCCCGATCGCATGCTCACCGAGACGAGCGAGGATGGCGGCGTGCTGGTGGTGAACGCGCCCGTCGGTGAGTACACGTGGACGGCCGAGCTCGAGGGGGCCACGTTCACGACGCTGCGCATGAAGTGCCGCGCGGGCTTCCTCGTGAACGCCTCGCCTCCCTGGGGCTTGCAGCGCCTCTGAGCCGATCGATCGACGTCACGACGGAGCGCGGGTGAGCACGAGCGCGCCCTCGTGCGCGTCGAACGACAGCGTGCCGCCGCGCGTCGTCGGGGACGCCGCGAGCAGCGCGCCGATGGGCGCCACGATCTCTTCTTCGATCACGCGATGGAGCGCGCGCGCGCCCTTGCCCGGCTGGTAGCCGCGGGTCGCCAAGAGCGCCCGCACGTCCTCGGAGATCACGAGCCCGATGTCGCGCTGGGTGAGGCCCGTCCTGCCGCGCACACCTTCGATCGCGAGGTCGACGATGCGGCGGACGTCATCGCGCGACAGATCGCGAAACGGGACCACGTGATCGATGCGCGCCACGAGCTCGGGACGGAAGTGCTCGCGCACGCGACGTGCGTACGAGGGCGTCTGATCGGCGTCGAAGCCCACACGCGTGCCTTCTCCTGCGCCGAGGTTCGACGTCATCACGATCACCGCGCCGCGGAAGTCCACGTCGCGTCCGCTCGAGTCGGTGAGGCGCCCCTCGCCGAGCACGCCGAGGAGCAGATCGAACACCTCGGGGTGCGCCTTCTCGATCTCGTCGAAGAGGACGAGCGAGAACGGCTGCTCACGCACGCGCGCCGCGAGGCTGCCGGCGCCCGCGCCCGCATCGATCAGCCGCGCGCTCGAGCCCGGCAGCTGGTGCTCGCTCATGTCGAGGCGGACCATGCGCTTGTCATCGCCCAGCATCACGCGCGCGATCTGCTTCGCGAGCTCGGTCTTGCCCACGCCCGTGGGCCCCGCGAAGAGCAGCACCCCGAGCGGACGCTGGGGATCGGCCAGACCCGCCTTGAAGCGTGTGAGCACGGTCGCCGCCACGTGACAGGCGCGGTCCTGCCCGATCACCCGCGCGGCGAGCGCGCTCGCGAAGTCGTCTTGGCTGCGCGTGATGTCGTCGGACACGAGATCGATCGGGAGCCCCGTGTGGAGCGCGACCTCCTGACTCACGTGGGCGGGCAAGAGCGTGCGCGGCTTGGCGTGATCGGGATCGGGAACGAGCGCCTCGAGGAAGCGGAATCCCTTGCCAGGAAAGGCGCCCGTGCGGACGAGCATCGCGAGGTGCGCGGCGAGCCGTCGGTAGCCCTCGGTGTGGATCACGACCTCGGGCGCGCGTCGCTCTTGGTAGGCGCGGAGCATCGCCGGCACCTCGGTCAGCGCAGGCTCGGTGAGACGAACGACGTGCAGCTGCGCGCAGAGGTCGGGGTGTGATCGCTGCGCGCGCTCCCACTCTCGCTCGTCGCACTCCGCGATCAGACGCAGCGTGCCTTGGCGCACGGGGGACACGAAGAAGTCCGCGATGGCGCTGCCGCCAGGCTGCGGGCGCGTGATGCCCGTGAGCCGATCGACGTAGAGCCAGTCCGTCTCGCCCGCGAGCTCGCCGAGGATCGCGAGCACGCGCGCCTCCCACTGACCGAGGTAGGCCATGCCGCTCACGATGCGCTCGGCCGAGGTGGCCCACAGGCGCGCGCGGGCGGAGGCGTTCTTCTGCGCGTTCTCGTGGGAGGCGTGGCGCGCGAGCTTGCGCACCCATGCCGTCTTGCCGGTGCCCGAGGGCCCCACGAGCACGAGCGAACGCGGCGGCTTGGCCTCCGCGAGCGCCACGTGCTCGCGATCGAGCTCGCCGATGGTGGGCGGCAGCTTGCGGCGCTTGGCGCGAGCGACCCACTCCTCGGCGACCTTGCCCAGCTCGCGGTACTGCTGTGCATCGAGCTCTTCGATCGTCGCGTCGGGCGTCGCACGTCTCGCCCACGACGGTGTGCGCTCGAGGATCGACTCGCCCTTGCCGCGTCGGTACGCGTGCAGGCCGTGGCTGTGCTGGCCCAGGAGCTCGGTGCCGATCAGCTGACGCACGAGCGGCGCCGCGGCGCGTGGCGTCTCGCACACGAACCACCACCCGAAGCGCGGCATCATCACGCGGTAGCCGCCGCGAGGCAGGGCGAAGAGCGCGTAGCCGAGGCGCATCGGGATCGTGCTCGCGCCGATCACCGGCACCTTGTCGACGGTGCGGAGCGGATGGACGTCGACGTCCACGTCGTGCAGCGTGACCTCTCCCTCGAAGAGGTAGTCCTCGAGGAGCTCGTGACCGTCGAGCGCGCGCGCGCGGAGCGTGTCCTCGAGGAAGCGGCAGGCCTCCTCGAGCTCGGGCGCGAACGCGCTCGGCGGACGCGGCGCGAACGGTCGGTCGCGGAGCCGCATGAGGTGCGCAGTGACGTGCCCGTCGTCGTGGCGCACCGCGTAGACGCGGAGAGAGGGCTTGTTCATGCGTCGCCCTCCGTGCTCGAGGCGTCGGGCTCGAGATCGTCGGGGAGCGTCATGCCTTCGGGCAGGACGAGCGTGCGTCGATCCCGCGCGAGGTCGAGCGCGGCGGCGAGGTCGCGCACGCGCCCCGTGATCACCTCGCCCATCACCAGGTCCTCGATGCTCGTCTCGAGCCGGTCGCCCACGCGCGCCAGACGCACGCTACGCACGAGCGGGAGCAGCGGATCGGGGTTCGTCACGTTCGCCTCGCCGCGCTCGAGCGCCTCGCGGAACGCACGGCGGCGCGCCTCACGCTGCGCGAACACGCCGTCGGCGCGAGGCGTCACGTCCTCGAGCACGTGGACCGACACGAGCTCGGGAGGACCATCGTCGCTCGCGAGCAAGAGCGTGCCGTGGTCGGCTGCGAGCCGAGCGCGCACGTCGAGGCCCGCGAGGCGCAGCACGATCTCGTCGGCAGGTGCGCGAAGCGCGAGCCCCTCGAGATCGAGCTCCTGCACCGCCTCGCCTCGGCGTGCGATGGCGACCACGAGCGTCGCGCCGGAAGGGATCATCGCCACGGCCAACGACTCCATGCGATCGCCGGTGCGGATGCCGAGACGAGACACGAGCACGTCCACCACGTGCGCTCGCGGATCGGTGAGGCGGGGGAGGGCACGTCGGAACGCGAGCGCCTCGCCCACGTGCGCGCGCAACGCGCGGGGCGTGCGCTCGGGCCCGCGCTCGTGCGAGCTGCGTCCGAGGTGGAGCTGCGGTCGCGTCTCGCGGCGGGAGAACGTGCGCCCTCGCTGCACCGTCTGCGCTCGATCGAGCGCGTCTTCGTACTCCTCCCGGATGCGCTCCCTCGCATCTTCGGTCAGCGCTCGATGTCGGTCTCGTAGGTGCTCGAGATCCAAGAGCGCGCTCTCGAGCGCGAAGCCCGCGCGGGTGTCCGTACGCGACACGTCCTTCTGCGCGTCGCGCAGTCGATCGATGACGTCGTCGTCGAGCAGCGGCGCCACTACCTGCTCCGCGATTCGGGTGAGCGTTGCCATGCGGAGGTCCGCGGGCAGCTCGAGGCGTGGCAGAGACACGGCGGTCACCTCGCGGAGCGCCTCCGTGTGGACGGCCAGCGCCCGGGCTTCGCCCGCGGCGCGTACGTGCAGCGTGAGCCGCCGCTGCTCCGCGCGGCCACCCCGCGCGATCTCGTCGGCGAGCAAGCCCGCGACCTCGGCCTCGAGCCATCGCTTCACCGATCGCGCGCCTCCCGCGGGATCGAACGCACGCTCGACGGTCAGATCGATCACGCGCTCGGTGGCCTCGACGGCGATGTGCCGCTCGGTGAGCCCACGTCGCGCGAGGAGCAGGCCGAGCTCGCGTCGCACGATCGCGCGCGCCATCGAGGCATCGAGGGGACGGAACGCGACGATGCGATCGATGCGATGGAAGAGCTCGGGCGGGAAGAAGTCTCGCACCGCGCGCGAGACCTCGGCGAGGGCGCTCTCGCTCTCGGAGCCCGTCGCAAACCCTGCCCGAGGTCGGGGCTTCGCGCCGAGGTTCGAGGTCATGACGATCACGGTGCTGGTGAAGTCCGCCGTGGCGCCCATCGGGTCGGTGAGGCGGCCCTCGTCGAAGAGCTGCAGGAGCAGGTAGAGCACGCTGCGGTGCGCCTTCTCGATCTCGTCGAGCAACACCACCGAGAAGGGCTGCTCGCGCACGCGCGCGACGAGGCTCGCCTCGCCGGGCTGCCCGCTGCCGAGCAGGCGCGCCGCGCCGTCCGGTCCCGAGAGCTCGGCCATGTCGAAGCGCGCGAGCCTGGTCGTGCTGCCGAACACGTGCTCCGCGATCCACTTCGCGGTCTCCGTCTTGCCCGTGCCGGTGGGCCCCGTGAACAGGTAGACCGTGCGAGGTCGTCGAGGGTCCGTGAGGCGCGCCTTCGAACGCACGACGAGATCGACGACAGCGCGTGTCGCGTCGGGCTGTCCGACGACGTCGCGCTCGAAGCGTGTCGCGACCGTGGTGTCGGCGAGCGCGCTGCCGTCGAGCAGCGCCGCGGGCATCC
>JAFLCL010000212.1 GCA_017303575.1 Deltaproteobacteria bacterium | reverse complement strand
CGCCTGGCCACCCGCAGGTCCGGTCACGTGCACCGCGCTCACGGCGACGGGCACCGACTCGTACTGCTTCGACTTCGATCTGCGGTTCACCAGCGAGTCGCAGGCACGCACGGCGTGCAGCGAGCCCGCGCTGCTCCACGGCGGGAGGCTCGAATTCGGTCCGTGCGCCATCGGCCCGAGCGCCGTGGGATCGTGCGTGGATCCGGGCACGGGGATCATGAACACGTACTACGCGCCCGAGTGGACGCGTCAGCGCGCCAGCGACATCTGCGCGATGCACACGCCGCCCGGCATGTTCTTGTGATCGTCAGCGGCGACGTCGGCGCAGGCTGACCGCCAGGCCGAGGCCGAGCGTGATCACCATCGCGCCGCGTCCCTCGCGCGTGCTCGCGCGGCAGCCACAGCCAGCGCTCGAGGCCCCGGCTCCTGCATCGACGTTCGAACCCGCTGCGTCGGCTCGGCCCCCATCGACGCCCGGCGGCACGGCGGCGTCGACGGGGAGGACCGCGCCATCGACGCCAGGCGGAACGAACGCATCGTCGGCGAACACCGCTGCATCCGGGGTCAGACCTGCGTCGCTGGGTGGCGGCGCGGTGCCGTGCTCGTACGCGCCGAGGTCGATCGTGCCGACGAGCGGGCGCGGCGTGGTACCGACGCCGTGCACCGGCGACTGATCGATCAGCTCGCGCGGGCTCGTGAACGGAGATGCGGTGAACGCAGGTGGCGGGGCGAGGCCGACATCCACGACGGGGCTCGTCATCGTGGCGGGCCGCGCATCGATCGTCGCGAGGGCACCGAGGTCGACGAGGCCCGGATCGCTGCCGGTGATCGTGCCCGTCCACTCGGGAGGCACGTTGGTGGAGCCGGTGGGCACCCAGTTGTTCGTGCCTGCGACGAGCCGACCACGCACCCACTCGGCCTCGACCTCACGAAGGAGGTTCGGCGATCCGCCGCCGCGCATCGCGAACACGTTGGAGTGCATCTCGACGCTCTCGAGGCCGGAGAAGAGGCGAAAGATCGCGGCTGTCGCACCGGGCGCGACGATCACCGTGTTGAACGCGAAGCGGTAGCGACCGAGGGACTGGCCCGTGCCGTCGCCGCCGAAGCGCACGACCGCGAAGTTCTCGTTCATGCCGCGCTTCACGAACACGTTGCCGACGACGTCCGAGTCCTCGCGCGCTTGGTCCTCGTCGATGCCGCCCGAGGGGTCGGGGCCGATGAGCTCGAGCTCGTGGTAGTAGCCGCCCTCGATCCAGTTGAAGAAGATCTCGTTGCGCTCCGCGCGGGACTTCACGCTGTTGCCGCCGTTCGCGTCGTGCACCCAGCAGCCGATCATGCGGAACACCGAGCCGGGGTACGCGACCTCGTCGGTGGCCATGTAGATCTGGTGATCGAACGTGCCGCCGCCCGCGTGGTGCACCTCGACGCGCTCGAGCGTCAGCGAGCCCGAGTCGTTGTCGGCGCCGAGGATCCCTTGGGCTGGGCAGTCGTGGACGACGCTGTCTCGGATCGTGATGTCGTGCGCGTGATGAAAGACGCAGCGCCGCGAGCCGCCCGTGATGTCGAGGTTCTCGAGCACGTAGTGATCGCCCTGGAGCTCGATCGTGTTCATCCCGCCCGAGATGCGCGGACGCGTGCCACCGTCGGCGACGAGGCCGCGGATCACGATCGGCATCGCCGTCGTGCCGTCCCAGTCGGAGTCGAACACCACGCCGCCGTCGTAGTCCGTGCTGCCCTCGATCAAGACCAGATCGCCCGGCTCGAGCGCAGGCAGCTCGTCGAGCTGGCGGTAGTCCGCGGTGTCGCTGGTGCCCACGCGGTAGGTCTCCGCGTGAGCGAGGAGCGGGAGGCCGAGCACGAGGCTCACGGTGGACGCGAAGGTCGCGAGCTGGATCGAGGTGGCACGCATGCGGGGATCATCGACGAGCGCGCGGGAATCGGGAAGCCCGTCGGGTCTCGGCGCCACGCGACGGCTCCGCGATCGACGAGCGTCCCGGGCTTGTGGCGACGCGGAGGTGCGATGTACATGGCCCCTCTCGACGAGGGATCTCGCCATGGAACTCGCCCACCTGTTCGAGCTCGTCGTCGCGACGTTCCTCGTCATCATCGTCCTCCACTACGTCGCGCATCGGATCGGGCTGCCCGCGCCCGTGGCGCTCATCGTCGGTGGCGCCTCGCTCGCGTTCCTCCCCGGGCTGCCCACGATCGACGTCGATCCGGCGCTCGTGATCGTGATGTTCCTCCCGCCGCTGCTCTTCGACAGCGCGTGGGCCGTCGCGATGGGTCAGATGCGGCGACACACGATCGGCATCGCCTCGCTCGCGATCGGCGCCGTGCTCTTCACCACGGTCGTCATCGCGTGGGTCACCCACCTCTTGTTCCCCGATCTCCCGCTCGCGGCATGCGCGGCGCTTGGTGCGATCGTCTCGCCCCCCGACGCAGTGTCGGCGCGCGCGGTGCTCCAGAAGGTGCGCCTGCCCCGACGCATCAAGGTGCTGCTCGAGGGAGAGAGCTTGCTCAACGACGCGAGCGGCCTCGTGCTCTTCCGGTTCGCCGTCGCGGCGGTGGCCAGCGGCACGTTCAGCGCCCCGTCGGCGATCGGCCAGTTCTGCCTGCTCGCGTTCGGCGGCGCGCTCGTCGGCGGCGCTGTCGGCATGACGTGGGTGAAGCTCGTGCGACGACTCGACGACGAGTACCTGATCATCGCCACCACGGCCCTGCTGTCGTGGACCTCCTACCTCCTCGCCGAGACCATCCACGTGTCCGGTCCGGCTTGACGGAAGCCCCGGGCGCGGCCGCCCCGCTGACCATGAGCCAGGCCGAGTCCGCGATGGCACAGGTGCAGGTCGTCGTGGTGCGCAAGGCCGCCTACGACGAAGACGGCAAGCTCATCCATCCGCAGCTGCTCTCGCAGTACGAGAAGCGCACCACCGCGATCGTCGACTACGCCGCGCGTCCCAAGGACTTCACCCCGCTGCTGCACGCCCACTTCGACGTGGTGCTGGCGGCCGTGGCCGCAGGCCGCGACGAGCTCGTGCGCCTGCACCGCGCGGTCGAGATCGACGACGAGGTCCTCCACGAGCTCGAGCGCGATCTGGATCTCGCCGAGCTCAGCGCCGTCTCGGCGAAGGCGACCCCCGACTGATCGCGTGCGCTGCGGTCGCGCGCCCTTTCACGGCGCGCTGCGGAACGTCCCCAGAGGGATTCGAACCCTCGTAGCCACCGTGAAAGGGTGGAGTCCTGGGCCTCTAGACGATGGGGACTTCTGGACTGAGAAAGAGCGCCGAGACGCTTTGAGCCGTGAGGGGGTCGAACCCTCGGCCGACGGGTTAAAAGCCCGCTGCTCTGCCACTGAGCTAACGG
The DNA here is from genome assembly GCA_017303575.1 of Deltaproteobacteria bacterium. Classification (GTDB taxonomy): domain Bacteria; phylum Myxococcota_A; class Polyangia; order Polyangiales; family Sandaracinaceae; genus JAFLCL01. The sequence continues at coordinate 11,734 of JAFLCL010000212.1, read as the reverse complement.
CTCGACGGGCGCCGCGTCTAGCAAATGGGCGCGGGCCGTCAAGGAATCGCGACGCGCCCGAGCCCGGCTCCTGACGGTCGGGCCAGTCCGCGTGCTGCCCGCGCCCGCCGGCGGACCGATGGCGCGCGCGCGACGTGCGGACTATCGAGGTCGCGATGATCCCCGACGACGTGGACACGCTGATCTTCGACTGCGACGGGACGCTGGTCGACACCATGCCCGTGCACTTCGAGGTGTGGACCGAGGTGCTGAACGAGAACGGCCTCGCGCTGAGCGAGGAGCGCTTCTACGAGCTCGCGGGCGTCTCGACGCGCGCGATCGTCGCGCTGCTCGCGAAAGAGCAGGGCGTCACCGTCGATGCCGAGGCCGTCTCGCGCGCCAAGGATCGGCGCTTCCTCGAGCGCGACTCGCAGGGCGCGCCGATCGACGTGGTGATCGCGATCGCGCGTCGCGAGCAGGGACGTCGGCGCATGGCTGTCGCCAGCGGCAACGTCACCGACGTCGTGCGTCGCACGCTGCGCGGCGCAGGCATCGAGTCGCTGTTCGAGGCCGTCGTGGGCGCCGATCAGGTCAGCCGCAGCAAGCCCGCGCCCGACGTGTTCCTGCGCGCGGCGGAGCTGCTCGGTCGCACGTCCTCGGGCTGCCTCGTCTACGAAGACGGCGATCTCGGCATCGAGGCGGCAAGAGCCGCCGGCATGCGATGGGTCGACGTGCGGCCGCTGATCGCGGGGACCCACCGCGGCTGATCAAGCGACGCGGTGGATGCACACCCGCTCGCGTGCGCGGGTCATCACGACGAACGGCGGAGGAAGCTCGAGATCGATCGTCGCGACGTGAACGAGCTGTCGCGTCGAGAGATCGATCAACCGCCCGAGCGTGTGCTCGAGGATCGCGCCCGAGAACGGCGCGTAGAGCACGAAGAGATCACCCTCGAGATCGGCATCTCGCACGTCGGCGTGGGTGAACCACACGGCATCGAGCGAGAGCTCGGACGCGATCGCCCTCGCACGAGACACGAGCGCGGACTGCACCTCGATCCCCCGCGCCCGCGCGCCCGTCAGCAGGTGGACGAGGATCGGCACACGACCGAGACCACTGCCCAGATCCACCACGAGTGTGCGCGCATCGAGAGGGCACGCATGGACGATCGCGAGCACGTCGTCGACGGCGCAGGGGAGGTAGGGCACCCCGCCTCGCGGCAGATCCTCGCCGTCCTCGGGGAGCTCCTCGATGCCCAGCACTCGATCGAGCCACGCGTCGCGATCCGTCGGAGCAAGCGCGTCGAGGAGCCCGCGGAGCGCGGGACCTCGCAGGTCTCCGCGGCGAATCGCGTCACGCGCGCTCCGCGCGTCATCCATGCGGCGCCTCGTCGAACGGTCGGGCTCGCGCGCACCCCGCGACTCGCCCGGCGGCCGGCGCGGGTACAACCGGTCCATGTCGAGCCGGATCGCGATCGGTCACCGTCACATCACGTTCACGGAGCAGGGCGGCGAGTCCGATCCCGTCGTGCTCATCCACTCGAGCGGCCTGGGCTCGCGCCAGTGGCGTCGCATCGCGGAGTCGCTCGCACCCAAGCACCGACTCATCCTGCCTGATCTCGTGGGCTACGGTGAGAGCAGCGTGGTGGCGGTCGGCGAGCACTTTCACTTCGTGATCGATCAGCTCGCGATGGAGGGGCTCGTGGATCACACCGGCGAGCCGGTGCACCTCGTGGGGCACTCGTACGGCGGCCTCCTCGCGCTCCTCACTGCGCTGCATCGCCCCGCCCTCGTGCGATCGGTGACGGTCTACGAGCCGGTGGCGTTCGGGATCCTCCGATCCGAACGAGACGAAGAGGCCGTCGCGACGTTGCCGCAGAGCACGTCGTGGCCCAGCACGCCCGACGACATCGAGCGCTGGCTCGAGGGCTTCATCGCGTACTGGAACGGCGCAGGCGCGTGGCACGCGCTCCCCGAGCCGATGCGCGCGACGTTCCGCGCGACGGCGCCCAAGGTGATCGGCGAGGTGCTCACGCTCGGAGAGGACCGCACGCCGCTCGAGGCCTACGCGAGCCTCGCGATGCCCGTGCTCCTCCTGGGCAGCGAGACCTCGACGCTCGCCGCCGATCACGTGCTCGCGGGCCTCGAGCGAACGATCCCGAACGCACGTCGCGTTCGAATCGCGGGCGCAGGGCACATGGGCCCGATCACGCACGCCGCCCGCGTCACCGAGGAGATCGCCGCGTTCCTCGCGAGCGCGTGAGCGCTCAAGAAGTCGCGACGCGTACGCCCTTCACGTAGGCGATCGGGGCGGCGCCGTAGCGACGCTTGAACTCGCGCGAGAAGTGAGCCGCGCTCTCGAAGCCGACCTCGCTCGCGACTTCACTCGCACGCACCGACGCGTCCGTGAGGAGCTCGCGCGCCCGCTCGAGGCGCACCTCGCGGACGAAGCGCATGGGGCTCACGCGCGCGACCGCGCGAAAGCGGTGCGCGAAATGCGAGGGGCTCATCGCGACGTGGCGCGCGATCCCTGCGACCGTCAGCGGCTTCTTGCTCTCGCGACGGATGAACTGCATCGCAGCGAGGATCTTCGGCGCGTCGGGCTCGCGGGCGACGGCGCCGCGCACTGCAGCGGCCGCATCGGATCGCAGCAAGCGATAGAGGAGCTCCTGCATCACGAGCGGCGCGAGGATCTGACGATCGAGCGGATCGTCGACAGCGCGCACCAGGCGCGCCACGCCCGAGACGATCTCCGGATCACTCGGCATCACGAACGCGCGCGCGGTCTCGGCGCTGGACGCCGCGCCGGCGTCCGTCAGCGCAATCAGCGCACGAGCCACCGACTCGGAGCAGAAGCTCACGCCCACCCCGAGGTAGGGCTCGTCGTGCGAGGCCCCGACGGTGACGCGTTCGTACTCGGTCTCCTGCGTGATCACGAGGAGGCCCGACGCGTCGGCGCGCAGCGTGTCGCCCTCCACACGAATGTCCTTCCTCCCCGAGAGGACGACGCCGAGGCTGAGGCCGAACACGGGCGCTTTGGAGAACGTCGTCGGCTCGCTGAAGCGGTGAAAGCGGACGTGACTGAACGGCGTGTCGTGCTGCCCGTTCGTCGTCACACGCGCGGCGACGAGCTCGCGGAGCGCGGCGTGCTCGGCGTGCGGCGACTGTACGAACGCGGGCACGTTGCCCTCGACCCATGGAGGCATCGCGCGAGTCTAGGGACCGCGCCCCCGATCGGCGCACGCACCTGCCCGATCGCAGGATCGAGCAAGACAATCGCAGCCGTCGTCAGGCATCGCGACCGCGTCCGGATCGATCGCAGGAGCGCGCAAGAAGAGCGCAGTCGGCGGCATGGGCACCTCGAGCCCAGCGACACACATCGAGCGGGCGCCGAGGGACGGCGCGCTCGAAAGGCAGACACGCACATGAGTCAGAAGCTCTCGGAGAAGGTCGCGCTCGTCACGGGCGGAGGCAGCGGTATCGGCGCGGCGACGGCGCTCGAGCTCGCAGAGCTCGGGGCGCAGGTGGTCATCACGGGCCGACGCGCGGACGCGCTCGCCACCATCGCGAAGCAGCACCCGCGCATCACGACGTTCGTGGCAGACGTCGCGAAGACCGCGGACGCAGACGGCACGATCGAGGCCGTGCGCGAGCGGCACGGCCGGCTCGACATCCTCGTGAACAACGCGGGCATCGCGCCCATCGCGCCGCTGGCGCACGCGAGCGTCGAGCACGTGAGAGGCGTGCTCGACACGAACGTCGTGGGCCTGGTGGCGCTCACGCGCGCGGCGCTGCCGCTCTTGAAGGCGTCGCGCGGCAACGTCGTGAACGTGGCGACGACGATCGCCGATCAGCCGTTCGCGAACATGTCGATCTACTGCGCGAGCAAGGCCGCCGTCGTCGCGCTGACGCGCGCGTGGGCCCAAGAGCTCGCAGCGGATGGCGTGCGCGTGAACGTGGTGAGCCCGGGGCCGATCGAGACCCCGCTCTTCACGCCCGACAAGCTCGGGATCTCCGAGAAGGACCTGGCGGCCATGGGCGAAGGCATCCTCTCGCTCGTGCCGCTCGGGCGCATGGGCAAGGCCGAGGAGGTCGCGCATGTGATCACGTTCCTCGCCTCGCAGAGCGCGAGCTTCGTGACGGGCGCGCAGTACACGGTGGGCGGCGGGATCGAGGCCTGATCACGGGAGCGGATCGTCGGGCGACGTCGTCGTACGGAGTCGGCAGTGGCCGCGCTCGCACGCGACGACGGCGCCCTCCGCGCTGACGGGCAGCGGCACGCACCCGAGCGCCGAGGCCAGCGCGGGCTCACGGCCGCGGAGCAGGGGCACGAGGAGCGGTGCGGGACCGCAGCTGCCGGGTGTCGCCACGCACTCGTCGTCCCGAGTGCAGGCCGTGAGCGCGCTCGTCTCCAGATCGACGACCTCACAACGTCGTGCGTGGCACGTCGCGAAGAGCGTGGGATCTGTGGGGCACGCACAGGCGGGACAAGCCACGTCCATCCGCCGCTGCGCCGCCGCGCCGCTCAGCGCCTCCGCGTGCCCACGGCGCGGGCTGCCGCAGCAGCCGCAGACGTCGTCGGTGGTCCAGACGAGTCGGCACTCGCTCGGGCGCGAGCACGCGCGTCCTTCGATCGCGGGGGTGTCCCGCGCTTGCCCGTCGGCTCGCGGAGGGCAGCCTGCCGTGAGGCTCGCGAGGACGAGCGTTCTCACGGCGAGCCCCAGCGGTCGCGCGAAGGACGGGCGCCTCCAGGGGTTTGCCATCGCGGACATGGTGCACGGACTCCGCTCGCGTCGCCGGCCTTTGGAGCGTGAGAGGCGTCGCGGATGGCTCGCCGCGATCGCGCTACCCTCGCGCCATGCTGGTCGAGCTCGCGCAGCGCGGGAACTTCTTCATCACGTGGGCCGTGCTCACGGTGCTCGCGTTCGGCATGACGATGCTGATGTCGGGCCTCCTCTTCGCTCGCTACTACTGGCGGCCGACGTTCGAGACGTGGCAGGGCAAGTCGAGCCCGCAGTACCCGAAGCCCGCGATCGTGCGGCGCGAGGTCCTGCAGATGCTGAAGGGCATCTACACGGCGACGTTCTGCCCCGCCGTCGCGCTGCACCTCGTGCCGTTCGGGATCTCACACGCGTACGGCGGGCTCGGCGGCTACGGCGTCGGCTACCTGGTGCTCTCGTTCTTCGTGGTGTGGATCGGCACCGACTTCTACGAGTTCGCGTACCACCGCCTCGGTCACTCGTTCGACTTCTGGTGGTCGCAGCACAAGGCGCATCACGTGTTCGCGAACCCTTCGCCGTTCGCGGTGATCGCGGACGATCACGTCGATCAGCTGATCCGCTCTGCGCCGATGTTGGTCCTTCCGCTCTTCATGCCGATCAACATGGACCTCCTCTTCTTCACGTTCGGCGCGTTCTTCTACGGCTATGGCGTGTACCTCCACTGGGGCCACGAGCTCAGCTGGCTCGGCGCGCACCAGCCGATCGTGAACACGTCGTTCCAGCACTACGTGCACCACGCACGCTCGACGATCCGCAAGCCCATGCACACAGGCTTCTTCTTCAAGGCGTGGGATCAGATGGCCGGCTCGCTGTACGACGCGCCGCCCGAGGAGTGCCTCTGCGCCGCGCACTGCGTGGCGCGCGGCGAGCGCACCCGCGAGGCGTTCGAGCGCATCGTGAAGCCCGACTACTCGGTCCTGCTCAAGCCGTCGTACTGGTGGCACGGCGAGCGCCGCGCCCCCGAGCACGAACCAGCGGAGTGATCTCAGGGCGCGAGGCAGGTGCCGGGGAGGGCGCCGAGGCCCTGCGCGTCGTGGATCACCGTCGTGAAGTGGGGGGCGATCACGCGCTCGGTGAGGTCGAGGCCGAGGCGATCGACGAGCAGCACGCAGCCCATCGCGATCACCACGTGCGACAGCGGGATGCGCGGTCCGTCGGGTGACTCGTCGATGTGCATCCACAGCGGGAGCACGAGCACGAACGACATCGCGTAGACGATCGTGCCGAAGCTCAGCATGAACGGCAGGTCGTCGTAGCAGAAGAGGTGCGTCATGAACGGGTTCGCGTTCAGCACCGTCTCGAAGAACGCCATCGCGAGCGGCGCGACGATCCACGCGAGCGCGCGCATCTTCGGCGCGAGCCAGCGGTACGCCATCATGCAGAGCGCGGCGTAGGTCGCGAAGTACGCGATGGTCACGAAGTAGAGAAAGACGGGGTTGCGATCGATCGTCCACGTCACGCGGAAGCCGTAGTGCATGTGCAGCACGTCGAAGAAGAACGGCGTCTGCACGTAGTTGAGGCCGAGCGCGAAGAGCACGATGCACACGACGAGCTTGGTGCTCGTTCGCTCGGTGAACGCCGTCGATCGCTCGCTCTCGTGGGGCCACAGCAGCGGCGCGAGCGCGCCGGACGCCACGACGAGCCCGAAGATCAGGCACGGCACGTCGCCCCATCGCTCGGCGAAGCCGCCGAGCATGATCACGCCGGTGATCGCGCCCCAGATCGGCGTGTAGAGCAGCCACAGCCGCTCCACGTGCGCCTTCGCGTCGTTCGTCGCGAGCAGACGACGCATCAGCTCGACGCGAGCTCGCGCTGGTAGAAGCGGTTGCAGCCGTGGTGGCCCGTCGCCCCGCGGGCCGCGGGCAGACGCACGAAGCCGAGCTTCTCGTAGAGCGCCTGCGCTGCGTCCATGCCCGTGAGCGTCTCGAGGTAGCAGCGTCGGTAGCCGAGCGAGCGCGCGCTCTCGAGGCATCGCTCGAGCAGCGCGCGACCAGCGCCGCGGCCTCGCGCGCGCGGCAGGAAGTACATCCTGTGGAGCTCGCACGTTCCGTCGTCGGTGCCGGGGAGCGGCGCGATGCCACCACCGCCGACGACGACGCCTTCGTCATCTTCGACGACGAAGTACGCGTGACCCGCGCCCGCGTTGTAGTGGCTGATGCGATCGAGCTCGGGATCGTGGAACGCGACGCCATCATCGATCGCGCCGAACGTGGGACGCACCGCACGCAGGATCGCCGCGAGGGGCGCGTCGTCGCGAGGCTCGATGGGCCGGATGCGGAGCGCGGTCATCGTCAGTCCGTGAGGAAGACGGTCTCGATGTACCAGTCGACGATGCGCTGACCGAAGAAGAGAAACTCGAGGGCGGCGAGCGCGAGGAACGGACCGAAGCGGATGTGCGCCGCGGCGGGCGCGCCGACATCGGGCCTGTACTCGACGACGAGCTGCAGCAGGTCCTTCTTCTTCTTCACGCGCGCGACGACCTTGCCGGGCAAGTCGACGTCGAGGTCGGCCTTCAGCGGTGTCGTCCCGGTGACCTCGATCACATCGAGGTCTTCGTCGCCTTCGACGGTCGGGACCTCCTCGTCGGAAGGCTCCGTGTCGGCGTCGGAAGCCTTCGCGTCCGCGTCGGAAGGCTTCGCGTCCCCGTCGGAAGGCTTCGCGTCCGCGTCGGAAGCCTTCGCGTCCGCGTCGGACGGCTTCGGGATCGGCTGCCGCGACTTCCACGCGAGCTGCACGAGATAGCCGATCGTTCCTTGCAGGCTGGCCGCCGCGATCACGAAGAGCACGCCTTGCCATCCGAGGAACGTGCCGATGCAGAGGAGGAGCTTGGCGTCTCCCTCGCCCATGCCGCGCTGCCCCGTCATCCGCTCCCAGGCCCACACGGGCACGAGCATCGTGAAGAGGTACGCAGCACCACCGCCGATCGCCATCGAGGCGATGTCGATGTCCTCGCGCAGGAGCACCGTGGAGAGACCGAGCGCCGCGCCGCCGAGCGAGACCTCGTCGGGGATCTGCATGTGCTCGAGATCGACGAACGTCGCGATCACGAGGCCGCCCACGAACGCGAAGTAGATCAGCGCCTCGACCGACGCATCGAGCAGCGGCCGATCGCCGGGCGAGCCGAGGACGAAGCGCTCCGCGACGGCCACCGCGAGGAGCGCGCTGAGCAGCTCCACCACCACGTAGCGCGGGGTCATCTTCGCGCCGCAGCAGGCCGCACGACCGCGCTGCATCAGGTACGCGAAGATCGGCAGGTTGCGCCACGCAGGCACCGGCTTGCCGCACGCGGGGCAGTGGCTCGGCGGCGTGACGACCGACATGTCGCGAGGCCAGCGGTAGATCGCGACGTTGAAGAAGCTGCCCCACAGCGCGCCCCACACGAACCACAGGCTACGGAGGATCCAGGGGGAGAGTTCTTCGACCAGCACGCGCGCTCGATGGTAGTAGATGCGTCTCGGAGCACGCGAGCAACGCGTGAGTGTCCGACGCTTCTTCCGCGCACGAGGTCCCCGTGAGCCACGACCCCACCGATCCGACCGAGAAGGACGCGCCCGCGATCGAGGCCGAGGCCGTGGAGACGCCCACCGCTGCGCCGCTGGTGAAGGAAACGCCCCGCGCGCTCGCGCGTGCGAGCACCGGTGGTGCTGCCGTGTACGCGGCGGCCGCAGGCGTGGTCTCGGCCGTGCCGGTTCCGTTCCTCGACGGGATCCTGGGCGGCATCGCGCGTGGCTCGGCGATGCGACGGGTGGCCTCGCGTCGCGGCATTCGGCTCTCGCGCGAGGCGCGCAAGGTGCTGAGCCAGGTGAGCCTCTCGCGCTCCACCGGCACGGGCCCCGCGCGCTTCCTCCGCGCTGCCCTCTCGCGCGCGCTCGCGCCGATCCGGATCGCGTCACGCATGGAAGAGGCCGGCGCGACCTTCCTCGCCGCCCTCGTGTTCGATCACTACCTCCAGACCTCGCAGCGGAGGCCGGGCGCGCCGGTCGGCGAGGCCGAGGCGCTGCGCATCCGCGCGGCGATGGAGCAGGCATTCGTGGACGGCGGGCTCGAGGCGCTGCGCTCGGTGCCGATGGGCGCGCTCGAGACGCTCTATCACGCGGGACGCGACAGCCTGCAGCCAGACCTCGAGGACCGGGGCTTCATCGAGCGCTTCGTCGATCACGTGCTCGATGGCGCGGCAGACGCGCCCAGCGACGTCTTCCAGCGCATGTGTGATCTCTTCGACGCTGCGATGGAGCGCACGGAGAGCGCGCGATGACGGAGAACGTTCGATGACGAGCGCCGTCCGCGGCGCGCCGGATGGACGCCGCATCGTCGTGAAGATCGGGTCGCGCTCGCTCGTGTCGGCGGCCGATCGCTTCCGCACGCTGGCGGTTCAGATCGCAGCCCTACGCAAGGAAGGCCGCTCGGTGGTCGTGGTGTCGTCGGGCGCGATCGCGCTCGGACGACAGCGCCTCGGCTTCGCCACGCGACCCAAGGACATGGCGCAGCTCCAGGCGTGCGCGGCGGTGGGGCAGACGATGCTCATGGACGCATGGGCAGAAGCCTTCGCGCCGCACGGGATGCCCGTCGCGCAGCTCTTGCTCACGCACGCGGACCTCGCGGATCGCGAGCGCTACCTCAACGCCCGCGCGGCGCTCGACGCGCTGATCGAGCTCGGCGCGACCCCGATCATCAACGAGAACGACACAGTGTCGGTGGAGGAGATCAAGTTCGGCGACAACGATCAGCTCGCGGCGATGGTCGCGACACTGAGCGGCGCGGACCTCCTCGTGCTCCTCACCGACGTCGAAGGCCTCCTCGATCGCGACAAGAACCGCGTGGCGGTCGTCGAGGATCTGGCCGTCGCGATGGGCCTCGTCACGACGAGCGACAGCGACGTGGGCACGGGAGGCATGGGCAGCAAGCTCGAGGCGGCGCGGCGCGCCACACGACGTGGCATCCCCTCGATGATCGCCGACGCGCGTGATCCCGACGTGCTCGCCCGCATCGTGCGGGGCGACGACGTGGGCACGCTGTTCGTGCCGCAGGGCGGCAAGCTCGCGTCTCGCAAGCACTGGATCGCCTACACGCTGCGTCCGCGCGGCACGTTGCTGGTGGACGAAGGCGCCAAGAACGCGCTGCTCGGTGGCGGTCGCAGCCTCCTTCCGGCGGGCGTCGTCGGTGTGCGAGGAGACTTCTCGCCCGGCGACTCGGTCGTGATCGCGGACGCCTCGGGCAGAGAGCTCGCGCGCGGCCTCGCCCGCTACGGAACGCGCGACGCCGCGCGCCTCGCGGGCATCGCGACCAAGGACATCGCCTCGATCCTCGGCTTCCACGGCGGCGACGAGATCGTTCACCGCGACGATCTCGTGCTCACGTGATCGCGATCCGCGCTCAGGGACCGAGAAGGACTCGATTCACGGCCCGCTTCCGAAGCGCGGATTCTTTCCCGCTGTCTCAGTCCCAGCGCACCACGTACGAGAGCGTGGCGCCCATCTCGATGGAGACGGCGGTGCCTCCGAGGCCGTAGGCCATCATCGACGCGTCGAGCGTGAGCGCGTGCGTGTCGCCGAGCTCGAGCGTCGCGTAGACGCCTGCGCCCAGGCCGAACGAGAGCCAGTCGGCGCGGAGCGCGCCGTCCTCGAGCCACTGGAGCGCGAGACCACCCTCGGCATGAACACCGAGCTCGATCGTCGCGAACGACGAGAGATCCTCGCGGAGGTGCACACGCACCGAGGGCATCGCCAGCGCGAGGCGGAGGTTCGCGCCGCTCGTGGACGAATAGCCGCCGCCGCCGCGCAGGCGCAGGCCGATGGACGCCCACTCGCTCACGCGCGCATAGAAGCCGAGCTCGGGCAGCATGCTCTGGCCGCGACCTGCGTCCTCCACGGTGAAGCCCATGCCCACGAGGAGCGAGAAGCGTCGCGCCCGCCGTCCAGTGAGATGCCTTCCTCGGCGATCGGAGCATCGAGCGCACGCGCGGCGCTCTCCTCCGTCGTCGAGTGGTCGCGTGCGGGGGAGGGCAGCGCGCTCTGCGCGTGCGCTGTCGTCGTCATCGCCCAGAGCGCCCATGCGAGCGCGAGCGCCGTGGTCGTCTTCATCGGAGCTCGTACGCGTGAGGCCCGGCGTCCATGTCGGACGACGACGTGAGAGGGTCGCCCGTGCCTCGCCTGGCTCGCCTGCGGCCGATCAGCGCGTCTCTTCGCTGACGCCGATCTCGCGCGCGAGGGCGCCCAGGACGTCCGTGCGCGCGAGGAGGCCGTCGAACGCGCTGCGAGCGACATCGCTTGCGTCCTTCAGTCGAGAGAGCGCGCGCACGATCGCGGCAGGCTCGGCGCCGCGCGGGCGATCGAGCATCGCGACGACGTCGGACGCGTACGCGGCGAGACGAAGCTCGCCGATCACCTCGACGCAGTAGGTGCGCGCGTCGTTGCGGAACGCATCGAGCACCGCGCGGAAGTGTGCGTCGCCCCGCGGATCTCCCAGACGGATCAGGGCCGTGGCGGCTGCGGCCTTCACGAGCAGCGGCTTGAGCAGGGCGCCCGCGAGGGTATCGAGGACGTTCGTGGTGTCCGAGCCCTTCAGATCGAAGCGGCCGCCGAGATCACCGATGGCCGCCATCGCCTCGAAGCCGCGGGGGCCGACCGCGAGCTTGGTGAGGCGCGAGAGACCGCGGCGATCGCCGAGCTGGCCCAACGCGATCGCGGCCTCGTCGGCCACGTCCTCCTCGCGATCGGTGAGGAGACGCGCGATGCGTGTGCAAGCGTCCTCCGAGGGATCGAGCGTGGTGAGCGACTCGATGGCGCTCTGACGCACGAGCGGATCGTCGTCGCCGAGCGCGACGGAGATCGCCGCGCGCGCGTCCTCGCCCGCGACGGCGGCATACGCAGCGACGGCCTGGAAGCGCACGTCCGCTCGCTCGTGTCCCACCGCCTTGCGCAGGGCCTCGCGCGCCTGCTCGCCGCCGATCTCGCCCGCCGCCATCACCGCGGCCTC
>JAFLCL010000211.1 GCA_017303575.1 Deltaproteobacteria bacterium | reverse complement strand
GTCACTCTGCTCGAGCGGGCTGCCGGCAGCTCTTCCGCGTGGGTCACTCTGCTCGAGCGGGCTGCCGGCAGCTCTCCCGCGAGGGTCACTCTGCTCGAACGGGCTGCCGGCAGCTCTCCCGCGAGGGTCACGCTGCTCGAGCGGGCTGCCGGGAGCCCTCCCGCGCAGGTCACGCTGCGTGAGCGAGCTGCCGGGAGCCCTCCCGCGCAGCTCGACCTGCGTGAGCGAGCTGCCGGGAGCCCTCCCGCGCAGGTCACGCTGCGCGAGCGAGCTGCCGGGAGCCCTCCCGCGCAGGTCACGCTGCGCGAGCGAGCTGCCGGGAGCCCTCCCGCGCAGATCGGCGTGCGCGAGCGAGCTGCCGGGAGCCCTCCCGCGATCGCGGGGGCTCGCCGAAACGCTGCCGGCAGCTCCTCCGCGATGGTGCACCCACTTTTCTTCGCTCCCGGGAGCAACCAGCACGCAACCCGGCACGGCGGCTCTGGATCAGTGAATCCGACGGCGGATGAACCGCCCGAGGAGAGAGAAGCCATCCCCCCCAGTCGCCGACTACGACCGGCGGGTGGACAAGGCGGAGCGCCTCTTCCGCGAGGCGAAGAGCTCGCTGGAGAACGACGGCATCGCGGATCCTCCGCTCGTGGCGGAGGTCGCGAAACAAGCGTGCAACCAGCCTTCGCAGCTGGGGCATCGACGAGATCGCGCTGCGGGCCTTCGCCGACAAGCACCACGTCCGGATCGTCACGCCGGGATCGGATGCAGGTGAAAAACTGCATCTCTTGTCTGCGCTCGAACGTCGGTGGCCTCGGTGGGACGACGACCTCGAAGGCGCACGCGCCACGCTCGGTGCTGCGATCTCCCTGGTGATGCGACTCGTCGGTCGAGACGCCGAGCCCGGCAAGAGCCGAGAGCACGCACTGCTCTCGGTCCTCGCCGGATGGCGCACGGGCGCGAGCCTCGACGTCGCTGCATGGATGGCGCCCGTCGACGGCAAGACACCGGCAACGGTCGTGAGCGTCGCGCACCTCGACGAGGACGAGCGCCAGATGGTCCTCGGCGTGATCCTCGAAGAGGTCCTCACGTGGGTCCGCACCCTGCCGGGCACGTCACAGCTGCGCGCGCTGGTGGTCTTCGACGAGATGTACGGCTTCGTGCCGCCACACCCCGCGAGCCCACCGACGAAGCGACCCATCGTGTCGCTGATGAAGCAGGCCCGCGCCTACGGAGTCGGCGTGGTCCTCGCGACGCAGAACCCGATGGACCTCGACTATCGGGCCTTGTCGAACGCTGGCCTCTGGATGCTCGGCCGCCTCCAGACCGATGCAGACAGGGAGCGTGTGCTCGAGGGCCTGGGTGAGACAGGCAAGAAGAGCCCGCTGGGGAACGTGCTGAAGAAGCTGCCACCGCGCTGGTTCGTGGTGAGGAACAGCCACGACAAGGGTCCGCCGATGCTGCTCCAGCCTCGTTATGCGATTTCGTACCTGCGTGGACCGATGACGCGTGACGAGATCCGCAAGGCGCGCCTCGTCCACGCGACCCCGCCCACGCCAGCGGCAACCACGAGCGCGCCAACCACGAGCGTGCCGCCGCCCTCGGCGACCGAAGCGCCGTCGTCACCTGAACCGAGTCTCTCGCACGAGGCGAGAGAAGAGAGTTGCGTCTCGTCCATCAGGGCGAGCCGAGATGGGTCTGAACAGAAGGAGACAGGAGCATGAGCAAGTACGAACGTGTGAGCTACGACGTGACTCCCCGCGGCGAGCAGTGGGCCGCAGAGAGTCTCTCTGGCAGTTCGGCGGTGGAGTACATACTCGTGGATCACGACGCGGCCACTGCCGCACCGCGCGCACGCCGCGTGCTTGGGGTCCCGCGCTCGGCGCTTGAGGCGCGAGGGCCCGACGGTCTCCTCTACAGTACTCAGGGTCGTCGCCGAGTGCGACCCGGACTGGCAGTGGCAGGAAATGGCGCGAGCCAGCGCGTCTTCATGACAGTCGTAGTGGCCGGCGAACTTACAGAGGACGTGAGTCTGGTGGTAGGTTCGCTTGACATCGACGGGCGGGACGTTGTGTTCCACGAAACAGATCGCGTACGCATGCCCCAAGTGGGCACGGATTGGCCTGGACGACCTACCGTGTACGAAAGCGTGCCGCTGGCATGGAATCCACGCATCGACCGACTGCTTGTGATGGCGACCATAGGCGAGTGGACCGCAACCTTCTACGCAGTCACATCGGGCGGGGTATTCGTTTCCCGATCAGGGACGGAGTGGTTCGGCGCAACAAGCGAGAACCCACATTCCGGAAACCTCATAGCGGTTCATCCAGTGACTGGCCACGTCTACTTTCAGACAGCACACAACAGCGTGACGGCTACTGTCGGCGCGGATCAATCGATCCGGAACATCTGGCTAGATCCGTTCCTCCCGGACGGCGAAGGGCATCCGCCCGAATCTTGGCCGCTTCCAATCACGCCAATCCGCCGCTTCCTTCGGTGGTGTGGCGCGCCCTGCACACTGTTGGAGTGGGAGTTCCAAAGGTGCGGTCCAGACTTTCAACCTTCTTTCGTGAGCCGCCGCTTCGATCGTGAGGACGAAGGAGAGATCGTGTGGCAACGGTACATGGCGGGCACGCTGGGGCGCACACGTGGAGCGTTTCTTTCGGGCGGGAACGACAGTGGCTGCGGCTTTCACCGCATCGTTCCCGTCGGACACGGAGCGAGCGCATACATCTTCATCACCGCTTCGGTATCGGCCTGTTTCATCAGCGTTGCCTTCGTCGAGGAGGGCGCGTGGCCAGGGCTGGACTGATTCGTGGAGGCGCCGTGGCGGTTGCGCTGTGTGCGAGCGCCTGCGCGCAGACCAATCTCCCCGAGGATGCGCCTGCAAGCGCTGACGCGCGAGTTCCTGAGCCCGTCGACGCGTTTCGAGGCTGTTCACGTCTTCGATCCGCGACGATTGTCGTGGTCGTCAACGTGGATGGCATCAACGACTACGCGCCCCTTCGTGAGGCGCTCGTCGTGGGCTTGATCGAGCGACTGCTCGACGGTGACTTGGACGACGACGGGAGTTCAGAGGCGCGACCCCTCGACCGAGTTCGCCTCGCCGTGGTCTCCAACGAGATGGGTGATGATCGATTCGTACCGATGGGAGGGTGCGGCGAGCCATCGCACGGTGAGTTCATCGAGAGCGCGTGTGGCACCGGCGGAAACATGCAGACCATCCTCGCAGCGGACCCTGCGTGGCGGGAGGAGGCAGCCTGCCGAATGCGTGACGTGCGAGGTGACGGCCTGAGGTGCGTGGGCGAGCCGCTCGAGGCGGCGCTCGTCGCGCTCTCGCCCGATCCGCCGCCCGTCGATGTGTCGCCCAGGACCCCGTTGGGCGACACGGCGAATCGGGCGTGGCGCGAGGTGGAGGATGTGCTCGTGGTGGTGCTCGAGTCCGCGGACCTGCGCGACGACTGTTCGCGACGAACCGAAGAGATCGCCGTCGCGTCCGGCACGTGCCCACCGGACGATCCGTACTGCTGCCCCGCAAACCTGCCTCCGGTCAGCAGGACGTCCGAGGGCCTCCGCGCGATCGTCGGCGACAGGCCTGCGATCTTCGCCTCGTTCGGAGCCCACGGCGCGTTCGATCCGAGGATGGACGAGGTGAATCGACTCGAAGAGCTGGAGCGCGTGCCCGAGTGCTACCTGAGTCGGCCCCACACGCGGATGGTGCAGCTCGCGGGCGACCTGTATCCCGACATGCATCTGCTGCCGGTGGAATGCATGTTCGGCGTGCCGGAGTCTGCAGGGCTCGCTGGCCTGGCGGCGCACATCCTCGGCGAGGTCTGCGAGTAGCCGCTTGCCACGTCGCCACTCGCGGAGTCCCGCGGCTCGCGGAAGCACTCTTGGCGCGGCCGTCCTGCAGCCGCTCGGCCACGGACGCCACGCATGCAGCCCAGCGCGCGCGACGCAGCCTCCCTGCTGTCGAGGGCGTCATGCGTGGTCAGAGACCCTGGGACAAGTGCATGTGGCCGACGCCGTTGGCGATGCACTCGCCTTCGCCGTTCAAGTGGCCTTGTGTCGAGAGCTGGGCGCGGGCGTAGAGCGCCATGTTCGTGATCGCTGCGCCTTCGACCGTCGGCGCGCCGGTCAGCACGTACTCGGTGCTCGGGAGGATCGAGATCGGGGTCGCCTCGAGGTCTGCGTTGGTGACGGTTCCGTCGGCGCCGGTCGCGTCGTCGACGAGCGCGAGCCAGCCGCCGCGGCGCACCACGGTGCCCTCGTCGCCGGCGGGGAAGCCGTTGAAGAAGAGGTGATCGCCGTGCACCGTGAGGAACGCGGTGCTCGAGCCCGCCGACACGACGATGCCCTCCATGCCTTCGGTGGAGCTGCACTCGTAGGTTGCCTCCGCGTCGAGGCAGAAGTCGAAGTCGATCGTGCGGGCGCCGTTCGTCGCGCTCCCCACGATGAGGTAGCTGCAGCCCTCGGCCACCATGCGATCGAAGTCCGCCTGCGAGACCGAGTCGTCGCGCGTCATGTCGGCCTCGGCGACGGGCATCGTGTACTCGAACGTGTAGCGACCCTCGGGGAGGGCGCCCATCCGAACGACGCGGCCGGTCTCGGGCACCGTCGTCAGGTCGATGACGAGCCGGGGCTGCACCATGAACTCGGTGCTCCCAGCCGCGGGAACGAGGTGGATCTCACCGAACGTCGCGAGGTACTGCGAGAAGGTCACGCTCCAGCCATCGGTGATGTCTTCGTCACCGGTGCCAGCCATCAAGCCTCCGGAGATCGTGTCCTCCGCTTGGATGGCGAGGGTGATGTCGCCCGTCGGTGCAGTCGATTCGCCGCATCCCGCGAGCGCGAGAGAGCCGAGGACGAGGAGCTTGGTGCGGTCGAGGTTCATCAGTATCTCCGTTGCAGATAGAGGACGCGTGGGGACCGTCGGCCGAGCCGACGTGGGGGTCATTCGCCGATCGAAGACCAGTCGAAGGTGGGCAGTGCCGTGGTGGTGAGCGCGGTCGTGAGCGCGCTCGAGGCGGCGTGGTCTGCAGGCACCACGACGATCGCGCTGGGCGAAGGCTCCGGCAGGAGCGCCAGCGCGTCGTAGTCGATCATCGAGGCCCAGAGCGTGGGGTCGAAGCGCACGACGAGCCCCGGCTCGATCGCCGTGAGCTCGTGCGCCACCAGGCGGGCGCGCACAGCGGTGCTTCCGCTCGGCTGGCTGCGACCGTCCACGTCGAGCTCGAAGCGGTACGTGCGCTCGTCGTCGTCCGCACGATGGCGCGCGACGATCTCGATCACCGCCGAGCGTGAGCCGTCCACGGCACCGGCGAGCGGACGAGGCGTGCTCTCCGAGAGGCGCCAGCTTCGGCCGTAGTCCCACATGCCCGAGAGCACCGTCGCGCCGCTCGTGCCGGTCATCGTGCCCATTGGCGTGGGCACCTCGGAGAGCGCGTCGAAGGTCGTGGCCGCCAAGTGCTCTGCCGCGGCGTTCGCACAGGATTCGAGCCCTGCGTTCTGGCTCTCACAGAGATACACGGGCCCGAACGCGAGACGCGCCTCGCGCACCGTCACGTCCCACTCGCCCACGGCGATCGTCTCCGGCGCGTTGCCTGCGGCAGCGATCGGAAACGTCGTGCGTGCTTGTCCGGTCTCGCCGCAGGCGCTCAGTGCGAGGAGGACGGTCGCACCGAGCCCTACCGCGAGGGTGCGCGAAGCGCGACGAGATCCCCTCCCCCGCAGGGGGAGGGCTAGGGTGGGGCTCGGCGAGGCCGTGCTCGTGAGGCGACTCATGGGATCTGCACTCCCAGCTGCACCATCACCGTGAGCGGCTGTCCGGCCGTGAAGTGACGTGCAGGCAATCGCGAGGTCAGACCGCCGGGCTGGTTCGTGAAGGTCGGATCTTGCCAGTCGGAGGCAAAGGCATATTCGACCGAGGCATAGCGGCTGTTGGTCGCGTTGTAGACGTCCACACCCAGATCGATCCCGTGCCACTCGATGCCCGCGCTCGCGTCGAGCAAGCCCACGGGCTCCGACTGCTCGCCATAGGGAAGGGGCCGAGACGACAGCACGCTCACGCCCGCGCCGATGCGACCGCGGAACGGCACGCCGTCGAGATCGAACAAGCGCTCTCGCAGGCCCAGATCCGCGCGCAACACGAAGGGCGCGACGTAGGGCAAGAGCTGTCCCGCCTGGTACGGCGGATTGGGGGCGTCGATCGTCGGCACCGGCGGCGCGTCCAGCGTCGCACGCACGTACGTCACCGAGAGCTGCCCCGTGAGGAAGGAGAATGGCTGTGCGCGCACCTGCGCCGCGACGCCGATGCGCGTCGAGGGACCGATGGGCTCGAGGCGCCCCTCGCTCGGATCGAACGCCACGTCGCGCGAGAGCGCGGTGACGAAGCCCGACACCGACGCAGTGAGCTCGTCGTGTTCGCCGAAGCGCACACGCGCGCCCGCATCGCCCGACCACACCTTGGCGAACGGCGCGGACTCACCGTCTTGCAACTGACGCGCTTGCGGCGAGCGATAGCCCTCTCCGTACGCGGCCGACAGCGTCAGCTCGCGCACGGGCGTCCACTCGACGGTCACACGAGGCCCGAGCGCGACACCCGCTGCCGTGCGTCGGAATCCGAGGATGTAGCTGTCCCTCCGGAAGCGAGGGATGAAGTTCCCCAGGCGGTCGTCGACACCGTAGAACAAGAAGTCTGCGCGCGCGCCGCCGCGGATGCGCACGTGCTCGCCGAGGTGCAGATCGGCGTCCACGTACGCGCCGATGTCGCCGCCCTGCACACTGGCATCCACGCGCTGATCCCAGGTCTGGTTGAGCGGCGCCTGGAGGAGATTCTGTGCCTGCTCGCGCAGGTCCACACGACCATCGACGCCGAGCTCCACGTGGCCTGCGAGCCAGTCGAAGGGCGTGAACCGCGGTGTCCGATAGCGCGCGCGCGCGCCCACGAATACGGCCTCGTCGATCTGCTCCACGATGTCGCCACGTCCACGCCAGTCGGGCTCGTAGCGAGAGATCTCGGTGTACCCCGTGAAGTTCGCCTGGTAGCGAAAGCCAGTCCAACCCCCGAAGACGGACACCTCGCCGAAGCTGCCGTTCTCGCCACGCAGCTCGACCGAGCCCGCTGCCAGCGCGCGCAACGAGAACGCAGACTGACCTGCTG
Source organism: Deltaproteobacteria bacterium (assembly GCA_017303575.1). Classification (GTDB taxonomy): domain Bacteria; phylum Myxococcota_A; class Polyangia; order Polyangiales; family Sandaracinaceae; genus JAFLCL01. The sequence goes on along the minus strand of JAFLCL010000211.1, from coordinate 8,062 downwards.
CGGCCGCCACTGGGTAGAGACCATAGAAGTCGACGAGCCCAGCGTTCACGTCGTCTCGTCGCAGCACGCCGCCGATGCCCGCGCGCGCGGCGTGCACCGTGGTGAAGAGCCGAAAGCGCGTGCGATCATCGCCCCACACCACCTGTGCGAGGAGGCCGCCCGACTGGCCCTCTCGCGCCGCCCCGAAGCCATCGGTGCGTCGGTAGCTCACGGCCACGAACGTCTCCTCGCGCTCGCCCTGGGGCGCCCAGAGCGCGAGGCCGCGGAAGGTGTGGAACATGCCGTACGAGGCCGAGAGCTGGACGCCGCGTCGCGCCACGCCGAGGTCGAAGTCGATCGAGCCCGCTGTCGCGAAGTCGCCTTGTCGCGGGTCGTAGACGCCCTCGGTCACGCGCACGCTGCGCACGGCCTCGGGGATCACGAAGCCGAGGTCCGCATAGCCCTGACCGTGCAGGTGCGAAGGCTGGTTGATGGGAACGCCCGCCGCGGAGAACGCGATGTCCTGGCCGTGCTCGGCGTCGAAGCCGCGCAGGAACACGCGCGGCGCGACGGCATCACCCTCGGTGCGCGCCACGAACATGCCGGGCGCGACGTTGAGCATGTCGGCGGCGTCACGGTGCGGCGCGAGATCGAGGAGGCCGCGGTCGAGCTCGTAGGTGGAGCTCGATCGAGGCGCGCGCGACTCGCGGATCGGATCGACCGTGCCCGTGCTCGAGAAACGCGGCAGCTCGTGATCGGGTGTCGTCGGCTCGGCCTCGTCGGGCTCGCGCTCGGGCGGCCCGCTCTGGGGCGCCCCGCTCTCGGGCGGATGAGGATCGACGTGCGGACGCGCGTCGTCCGAGTTGTGCGCCTCTTCGCCCTCGCCGTACTCGTTGTGCGTGCCCGCGAGATCGAAGTGCGGGATGGGCGACTCGAAGCGCACGCTCACGCGCACGGCGGCGCGGATCGGAACACCGCCGCGCGTCGCGGGCTCGAAGCGCCACGTGAGGACCGACTCGACGGCGGCGCGATCGAACGCGGCGTCGTGGGGCGTCTCCGGGTGTGCGTCGCTGACGGTCCCGTCGGCCTCGACGACGCAGTGGATCAGCACCGTGGGCTCGACGAGCTCGTCCTCGAGATCTTCGGGGTACGCGGGCGCGCTCGCCTCGAGCAGGCGAGGTGGCACCAGCGTCTGCGGCGCGTCGGCGGCAGACTCTCGAGGGGGCTCGCCGTGGGGCGCGGCGTCTTCGTCCGAGGCGGCCTCCTGCGCTGCGACGTGCAGGGGCTTACCGGTCGCGAGCGCCGCCGCGAGCACGAACCACGCCCTACGGCGAAGGTCGCTCGAGCCGGAGCGCGCACGTCGACAGGCGAACATCGTCGCTTGCTCTATCGCACCTGTGTTGCAAGAGCAATCGGCCATCGTTTGAGACCGCGATGCGTCTCGGCGCGATCCCCGTGAGGCGTTGTCGGTCCGTCGAGCGCGCGGTAGGAGCGCGACGTCATGGACGACCTTCGTTATCGCTGGCGTGGAGACGCCGCGGACTACGCGACCTGCCTCGCGGTCTCGGCCGACGGCGCGCACGTCGCGGTGGGCAACGGCGCGGGCGCTCTCAGCGTGCTCGACGGCGCGACCGGGAGCCTGCGTTTCGGCCGCGAGCTGCACGCGGGTGGCGTGCAGGCGATCGATCTCGCGGGCGAGATCGGCGTCTCGGGCGGCAACGACGGCAAGGCGCGGATCTTCGAGCTCGCGAGCGGGCTCGAGCGCGCGGTGATCGACGGCGAGCCGCGCGCGTGGGTCGAGCACGTGTCGTTCTCTCCCGATGGAAAGCTGTTCGCGATGGCCTCGGGCAAGGTGCTGCGCTTCGTCGATCGCGGCGGCGCGCTCGTGCACCGCATCGAGGCCGCGCCCGCGACGATCACGGGCCTCGCGTGGAACAAGAAGAGCAGCGAGCTGGCGATCGCCTCGTACGGAGGGCTCCGCACGTTCCGTCCCTCGACGGGCGCGCGCGCCAAGCACCTGGCGTGGAAGGGCTCGCTCGTCTCGATCGTGTGGAGCGCGGACGAGAAGATCGTCGCGTGCGGGACGCAGGACTGCGCAGTGCACTTCTGGCGCATGCAGGGGGGCAACGACTCGGAGATGAGCGGCTATCCCGGCAAGCCGAAGGCGCTCGCGTTCGACGCGTCGAGCACGATGCTCGCGACCGGCGGCGACTCGACGTGCGTGGTGTGGAGCTTCACGGGCAAGGGGCCCGAGGGCAGCAAGCCGGTGCAGCTCATGGGGCACGGCAAGCCGATCACGCAGCTCGTGTTCCACCCGAAGAAGGGCATGCTCGCGAGCGCGAGCCAGGACGGATCGATCTTCGTGTGGGAGCCGAAGAAGTCGAACAAGCCCGTGGCGTTCGCGTCGATGCCCTCGGAGGTCACGGGCCTTCGGTGGCGCGGGGCCAGCAACGACCTCGTCGCCTGCGATGCGGACGGCGGCATCGCCTGCTTCACGGAGTGAGCATGAGTGACAAACGCACAGTGGCCGATGTGCTCTCGCGGCTCTCGTTCGCGCACGAGCTGCTCGAGGACAAGAGCCAGCGCGGAAAGACGTATGCGGCCGCCTCGCGCACGGTCTGGCAGCTCACCGGCGAGATCGCGCCGATGCTCGCGTCGGGCGCGCTCGCGGACGTGCGCGGGCTCGGGCCCAAGACGATCGAGGTGATCCGCACCGTGCTCGACGGAGGCATCCCCGAGGAGCTCACCGAGCTCGAGGCCAAGATCCCGAGCTCGCTCTTCGAGCTGCGCCGCATCAAGGGCCTGGGGCCGGCGAAGATCCGCGGGCTGTGGAAGGGCCTCGAGATCACGAGCCTCGCGGAGCTCGAGCAAGCGTGCGCGGAGAACCGCCTCGTCGAGCTCCAGGGCTTCGGCAAGAAGACGCAGGACAACATCGCGAGCGCGATCGCGGAGCTGCGCGCACACGAGGGCACGCTGCTGCGCGACGGTGCCGAAGAGCGCATGCAGACGCTGCTCGCGCGGCTGTCGGGCGCGGGCCTCGTGGCGCGCGCTGTCGGCGCGGTGGTTCGCGGCGAGGAGACGATCGACCGGCTCGAGGTGCTCGTCGTGGGCGAGGTGGGTCCGGCGATGGAGGCGCTCGCGGGCGTGGGCGTCGCGGGCGGCAAGCTCGACGGCACCAAGGTGATCGTGCACACCGCGCGCGCCGACGAGCTCGGGGTCTCGGAGCTGTGGCTCACGTCGTCCGAAGCGCACGTGCGCGCGCTGATCGGCGAGGCGAAGAAGAAGGGCCTCACGCTGAGCGAGCGCACGCTCGACGGCGCCGCAGGCGTGATCGCTTGTGCGAGCGCAGACGAGGTGTACCGCGCCCTCGATCTCCATCCGACGCCGCCCGAGCGACGAGACGAGGGCACGCCGCTGGTCCACGTGGGAAAGGCGAGACCGAAGCTGGTCACCCGCGCCGATCTGCGCGGCGCGCTCCACAACCACACGGTCGCGTCGGACGGAACCGCGACGCTCGCGGAGATGCGCGAGGCCGCGAAGAAGGCGGGCTTGAGCTATCTCGGCATCTCCGAGCACAGCCAGAGCGCGGACTACGCGCGTGGCCTCAGCGTGGAGCGTCTGCACGCGCAGGGCCGCGAGATCGCGAGCGAGAACGCGCGTGATCCGAGTGGGCCGCTCCTGCTCTCGGGCATCGAGAGCGACATCCTCGCGGACGGATCGCTCGACTACCTCGACGACGAGCTCGCAGGTCTCGACGTGGTGGTCGCGAGCGGGCACCGACGCTTCGGGCTCTCGCGCGAGGAGACGACCGCGCGCATGGTGAAGGCCGCGAGCCATCCGCGCACCGACGTGCTGGGGCATCCCACGGGGCGCCTCTTGCTCGGTCGTCCGCCGAACGACTTCGACATGGAGGCGTTCCTCGACGCCTGCGCGAAGAATGGCGCGGCCGTGGAGCTCAATGGCAGCCCGCACCGCCTCGATCTCTCGGCCGAGCACCTCGCGATGGCCAAGGCGCGCGGCGTGGTCGTCTCGATCGCAGCGGACGCGCACGCGACCGACGAATTCGAGCACCTCGATCACGGCATCACGATCGCCCGCCGCGCGGGGCTCACGGCCGAGGACGTGCTCAACGCACGCACCGCGTCGGAGCTGAAGACCTGGCTCGCAGCGCGTCGCGCGCGGGTCTGATCGAACGCGGGCCGCACGCTCAGGGCGAGGGCGGCAGCGGCACCCACGCGGCCCACGATCCGTAGGGGCTCGCGCAGCCCGCGCAGGCGGCGCACGGCGCGAGGATCTCGACGTCGTGCACGCTTCGCACGCGTGTCGCGCCGAGCGAGACGGTCTCGCCGCGTCGCACGTCCGTCGGGCCGACCTCGGTGGTCACCGAGAGGGCCGTCGTGCCGCCGAACTCGCAGTCGACGGCGGGGCAGATCTCTGCGCCCTGGCCGAACGACAGGTCCGGCAGGAGCGAGCGCTCCGTGCCAGGCATCGCCGAGGCCGCGTAGAAGTGGAGCGGGAGCGAGCAGGGACAGCCGTCGCAGGCGCAGCTCGGCTGCTTGCGGATCGACACGAACGCCCCCGGGAACGCTGCGCTCTCGCCCGGCGCGAGATCGAGATCGACGGGGTACTGCGGCTGCACCTCGTCGGCGACGTCCGTGCCGACGTGCGTGACGATGACGTCGCACCGGCAGTCCGCGTCGGCCGTGGGGCAGTAGTCGAAGTGGAGGCGGATGCCGTCCTCTGCGGGCTCGGCCGACACGTTCGTGAGCGCGGCCGCCTCGACGTGGCGCGCGTCGCAGCGTGCCGTGTCCGCCGTGACCGCCTCGACGCGCACGGCGATCCACGCCTCGTCGGGACCACACGTGCTCGATGCGTCGTGCGCCGCGAACGCATCGGGATTCGCATCCGCCCCAGCGTCCGCCGTCGTCCTCACGTCAGGCGCAGGGTCGCTGGCGTCGACGGTGTCGCGCACGTCCGTGACCGGCCCGGCGTCGTCTCCGCGGCCGTGCCAGAGGCAGCCTGCGGTCACCACGTGCATCGTGACGACGAAGGCGAGGGAGCCGCGAGGCAGAGCGAGCATGGGCAGGCAGTGGGCGCGAGCGCGCGAGTCCGTCACGCGTTCGCGCGGGAACGCAGAGACAAAGGAACGAGGACGGGGGATGGTCCGTAGAACATCGTGACGGTTCGTCCGTCCATGGAGCCGCATGTCCAAGCTCGTCCTCGTCCTCTCGCTGCTCGGGCTCACGTCGATCGGTCTCGCGTCGTCGGTCGAGGCGCAGGCGGGGCCGCTGCTCACGGGGCTCGGCGGCGAGGCTGGCTTCGGGACCGGCGTGCTCGACTACAACGACGACGGCTCGAGCGCGGAGATCGATCTCCGCCCCGCGTTCCCCAACGGGCTCGACTACTTCGGCCAGCGGTTCACGAGCTTCTACGTGAACAACAACGGCAACGTGACGTTCGGTCAGGCCGTGGGCTCGTACACACCCGAGGCCTTCCCGCTCGTGGGGCAGCGCATGATCGCGCCGTTCTGGGGCGACGTGGACACGCGCGGCGCGGGGCGCCCTTCACGCAACGGCGTGTACTGGGACGTCCGGCCGGGGCGCGTGGTCGTGACGTGGCACAACGTCGGGTACTACGGCACGCACGACGATCATCAGAACTCGTTCCAACTGGTGATCGAGAGCAACGCGATGCTCGATCTGGATCACATCTGGCGCGTGGAGCTGCGCTACGCGCGCTGCGAGTGGACCACCGGCGACGCGAGCGGCGGACAGGGCGGCCGCGGTGGAACACCGGCCCAAGCAGGCTTCAACGCAGGCGACGGACAGGTCGCGCGCATGCTCCCCGGCTCGCGCACCGACGGCGTGCTCGGCTTGTGCCGTCAGTCGAACGTGGGGCTGCCCGGCGTGTGGATCATCAACATCTACAACGGCATGCCGCAGGAGATCGTGCCCTCCACCGGCGGCGGCACGCAGACGTACGACTTCTCCGGCGGTGGCGGCGCGACCGGGCCCGCAGTCCCGCCTCGACGCCGCCGTCGTCGCTGAGAGCGAGAAAGAATCCCCGCTTCGGAAGCGGGCCGCGGCGGAGGGGGGTCCGATGCTCAAACATCCTCGGCCTTCGGCCTGCGGAACTCGCCCTGGACCCCCCACCACCGCGTCCCTTCAGGCCGTGAATCGATTGTTTCTCGGTCTCTGATCTGATGTGCGCCGTTCGGCGCGGGCTGCGTCAGTCGCCGAGGAGGTAGGCGAAGATCAGCGGGGCGACGATCGTCGCGTCGCTCTGGATCATGAACTTCGGCGTGTGCACGTCGAGCTTGCCCCAGGTGATCTTCTCGTTCGGCACCGCGCCCGAGTAGCCGCCGTAGCTCGTCACCGCGTCGCTGATCTGCGCGAAGTAGCCCCAGAACGGCACGTCCTCCATCTGGAGGTCCTGGATCATCGTGGGCACCGCGCAGATCGCGAAGTCGCCCGCGATGCCGCCGCCGATCTGGAAGAAGCCGACCGACGGGTGCGCGAGCTCGAGGTTGCCGCCGCGCTCCTTCTTGCCGCCCTTTGCGCCCTTCTTCTCGGCCTTTTTGGAGGCAGCCTTGTCGGCCTTCTTCTTCGCCGCGTCGTAGCCGCTGGCCTCGAGGTACCAGCGCATGAGGTGCTCCATCTGCTCGGTGCCGCTCTTGACCACCTGGTGGTTCGGCACCTCGCCGCGCCACACGGCGCCCGCGAACATGTTGCCCGTCGTCGAGTCTTCCCAGCCCGGCGAGTAGACGGGGATGCCCATCTCCTTCGCGGCGTACATCCAGCTGTCTTCCTTGGGGATCTGGAAGTGCTTCTCGAGGGTCTTGTCGCCGAGCACCTCGAAGAGGAACTCGCTCTCGAACTTGCGCTCGCCCTTCTTGGCGGCCTTGGCCCACGCACCGATCAGGCGCTTCTCGAGGTGGCGCATGATCGTCTCGGGGATGCAGGTGTCGGTGACGCGGTTGTAGCCCTGGTCGTAGAGCTTCTTCTCGTCCTCCGCGCGCAGGCCTCGGTAGTCCTCGATGATGCGGTAGTCGTTGGCCGCGAGGAGGTTGAACACGTCCTCCTCGAGGTTCGCGCCCGTGCAGCAGATGCCGTGCACGTAGCCCTTGCGGATCAAGCGACCGAGGATGCGTCCGATGCGCGCGGTGCTCATCGCGCCCGCGAGCGTGACCATCATCTTGCCGCCCGACTCGATGTGCTTCTCGTACGCCTTCGCCGCCGCGACGACCTCGCGGCTGTTGAAGTGCAGGTAGTGGCGCTCCATGAACTTGCGGACGGTGCTCATCGCGAACTCCTCTTGCGTGTCTCGCGCCCGCAGGGGGCCGAGAGGCGCGCGACCATAGCCCGAAAACGCGTCGTCGCAGCCGCGCGCCGTGGTCGTCGCTCGCGAGCGCGAAGGGTCTTCCGGCGCGGCGCGCCGCGAGCTAGGGTCCCGCGCTCCAGGAAGGGTGGATGGAATGAACGAGGCGTCTGCGATCGAACGGCGGTGCGGCACGGCGGCTGTCGTCACGCTCGTTTCGCTGCTCATGGGATGCGGTGGTGCCACTGCCGTCGGCGCTCCCGCCACGGAGTCGCAGCCCTTGGCCCGCGGGCCCGAGCTGCCGGACCGTGTCCAGCGACAGCACCGTCGACGCATGGAGGAGTGCCTCGCGCTCGCCGCCGCGCCCGTGACGGCGCCCTCGCTCGACTACCCCGACTACCTCCTCGATGGGCTCGATCTCGAGCGCGCGCCGCGTCCTGCGGCGCAGCTCGAGCGCGAGATCGCCCACACGAGCACCCTGCTGTCGCGGGCTGGCGACGATCGAGAGGAGCGCGAGGGGGCGCTCGTCGCGCTCGCTCGGTTCGAGCGTGAGCTCTCGCGCCACCGCGAGGGCGAAGAGGCGCTCACGCTGCGGAGGCAAGAGCTCGAGCACTTGGAGGCGTTCGTCAGCGCGTTCCCCGAGTCCTCCCTCGTGGCCTTCGCGCAGCTGAGCATGGGCCGCGCGAAGCTCGCGCTCGGCGACACCGAGGGCGCGGTCGCGGCGTTCCGCGCCACGCTCGCCGTGCCGCGCGTCGAGCTGCACCTC